>NZ_JBIUBL010000054.1:0-24050 GCF_044548015.1 Streptomyces sp. NPDC052236
GCGGGGGACCAGCCTGCCCAACACCGTTCGGGGCAGCGCCACCGAGCAGCAGTCCTGGCACCAGGACTCACTCCCGCTCAGTGTCTAGGAACGGTAGTCATGGAGCAGCCGGTCAGCCTCCGCTGGATCTATGTGCATCTGATCGAGGAGTACGCGCGGCACAACGGCCACGCGGACCTGATCCGCGAGCGGATCGACGGCACAACCGGCACGTGAGCGCGTCAGCGCGTCCCGCGCGCCCACGTACTGACGGACCGAGGGGGGACGAACCATGGGACCCGAACGCCATCGCATCGTCGCTGTGCCCGGCGCGGGCATGGCCTGGTGGCGCCATCTCGGCAGCGACAGCCGCTGACCGCACCGTAGACGCGAACGCGAAACGCGAAACCCGAACCCCCGCCTCAAGCGCGGCAGTCCGCCCGCATCTGGGCCGCCGCGTGGTGCGCGCCCTCGCGTTCGGCGCTGCCCCGGTCCACCCCGCGGTCCACCAGCCGCACCGAAAGCTGCTGGTTGAAGACCGGGATCTTCTCCACGATCACGCCGCTGCCGCGCAGCGCGGTCTGGTCGACCTCGAAGGACCTGATCGCGCTCGCCCCGGCGTCGTCGCCCGTCAGGATGTGATACGTCGTCGGCTTGCCCGCCACATCGCGGGCGCGGTTGCTCTCCGGGACAACCACGGACACCGAGCAGGACGTGTACCCGCTGCCCAGGTACCACGACCAGGTCGCCGTGCCCCCACCGTCCTTGGTCGCACTGCCCGACATGGGGATCGCGGTGAAGCGGCCGTCGCAGCCGTCGCCCCTCCGCCCGCCGGAGTTCACCGTGTACCAGCCGTCGTTGCCATCGCCGTAGCGGCCACGCTCTGCGTAGACACCGCCGCCTGAGCATCCGGGTCCCGCCCAGGCCGAGTACGCGGCGCCCTGCCCCCTGCTCCCCGGCGGCTTGGGCGTGGCCGTGGTGCCCCGCGAGCCGCTCGCGCTGGGGGACGGCGAGCCCGGACCCGTAGGCGACGCGGACGCCGACCCGGACCCGGAGGCGGACGCGGAAACCGACGCGGCCGGAGGCAGCGCCGTGGGGACGATCCGTTGCGGAGTCCCGCCGAGGCCGCCCACGTCGCCGCCCGGGCTACCGCCGGACGCGTCCGCGCCGTCCGCCCCGGCCGACTCCGTGTCGCCGCCCCCGTACAGCGTGACCACCGAGACCGCCAGCGCGAGCACGGTCAGTGCGACTCCCCCGGCCAACAGGAACTTTCCGCTACGGCCCTTGCCACCCATCCCGCATGCCGGACACTTCGTCCCGGACAGCGAGCCCCCGCCGTTGCCGCCGCATCGTTCGCATGCCATGTCGCACCTGAACCACTAGACCGACTGATCAGTATGTTTGAGTACTCAACTATGCATCAGTGGACCATACGGAGATAGGGGTTAACCCAGGGTAACCAGGGTGCTAACAGCGCTAGCGGAGTTCATCGGGGCAGGGAGTCCCGCGCGGCAGCCCGTACGGTGCCGCCAGCCGGTACACCCCCGGCTCGGGCGCGAGCAGTTCGGTCCACTCGTCACCCTCCCCGTCCTCCTCGGCCTTCAGCAGACAGCCGTTGAGGTTGAGATAAGTCTTGGGCCCGTCCTCGCGCGCCTGAGACTCCTCCGTCTCCCGCGGGCCCTTCACCTTCTCGCCCTTCTCGTCCACGATGCTGAGCCACGGCGAGTACGGCACCCGGATCAGCACCCGTCCCGCCGTCTCCACCTGGATCGAAACCCCACCCGCGCCCGCGTAGTTCACCGTGGCGGGCGGGTCGGCCAGCGGCATGGGGTCCTTCACCGAGAACACCTGCCAGTTGGCGTCACCCCAGACGCGCGTCAGATACGGCTGCCCCTCGCGGACCAGCTCCGCCTCCTGCTCGGCCCCGGAGTCGGGCGTCCCCTCCGGCAGCACCACGTAGTGCACCGCCCACCGGTCCAGCCAGGCGCGGTAACCGGCGGCGGTCAGGGTGTTCTCGTCGTCGTAGAAGAGCGGGTTGCGCTTCATGTCCGCCTGCCGGTTCCAGCCGCGGGCCAGATTGACGTACGGGGCGAGCGCGGACGCCTCCCGGTGGCTCTTGGCGGGGACCACCTCGACACGGCCACGCTCGGCGCGGAGCCCCTGGAGCTGGTTGACGAGCGGCGCGAGCTCACGGTTCCAGGACGCGGTCGGGGCCGTACGCACCATGTCGTTGACGGCCTTGAAGCCGATCCAGAAGTTCAGGCCCGCGAAGGCGAGCACCAGCGTGTACCACTTGCGGGAGCTCGGCTTGGTGTACGGCAGCGCCGCGAGCAGCACGACGCCCGCGAACAGCATCGGGAGCCGGGACACGTTCGAGCCGATCTGGGAATCGATCGCCCAGGTCAGCAGCGTACCGACGGTGTAGACGGCCGCGGCGACGCGCACCGTGGCCCAGCTCTTCGGTACGAGGAAGAAGGTCAGCACTCCATAGGCGAACGGGAGCGAGGTCGACCCGAACGACATCGGCTGCGTACCGGAGAAGGGGAACAGCCAGGAGGACAGCGCCACGACCGCGACCGGGGCGAGGCCCAGTGCGTACGCGCCGGGGCGGCGCTTGTTCAGGAACAGCGCCGCCGCGACGACGCCCAGGAACAGTCCGGCGACCGGGCTCGACGCGGTGGCAAGACCGGCGAGCGGCGCGGCCACCACCGCCTTCGCCCAGCGTTTGCGGCGCCAGCGGTGCGGCCAGCAGAAGACCGCGGCGACCGCGGCCAGCGCGAACATCATGCCGAGGCCGAAGGTCACGCGGCCGGAGAGCGCGTTGCAGAGGAAGGCGAAGACCCCGGCGAGCGAGCAGGCCACGGGGTTGCGGACGGCGCGGACGCGGACCAGGATCAGCGCGGTCAGGGCGGCGGAGACCGTACCGGCGACCATCATCGTCGAGCGGACGCCGATCAGGGACATCAGATACGGCGAGACGACGCTGTACGAGACCGGGTGCATCCCGCCGTACCAGGCGAGGTTGTACGCGGAGTCGGGGTAGCGGCCGACGAACTCGGCCCAGGCGTCCTGGGCCGCGATGTCGCCGCCGCTGTTGACGAAGAAGAAGAACCAGAGCAGGTGCGTGAACGCGGCGAGGGCGGTCGCGAGGAGGACGGGGTGACGCGTCAGGCGGTCGCGGAGCCCGGCGACGAGTCCGGGCGCGGAGCCGGAATCAGCGGGACCGGGATCAGCGAGACCAGGATCAGCGGGACCGGGCTCAGCGGGACCGGGCTCAGGGGAGCCGGGCTCAGCGGGCTCAGCGGGACCGGGCTCAGGGGCGGTGCCGCCCGGCAGGGGCCGGCGTATTCGCAGCCCGGTGTCAAGACTGCTGCTGCTGTCCGCCTGTGTCGGCTCAGCGGTGGTCACTGCGGCTCTCCCCGTCTCCCCCGGCTGTGGCGGCTGCTCCGGCCTGTCAACCTCCGACGTACTCCATAGTGCTGGTCCGCACCCTCAAGGACGCTGTCCGGGCGTCCAGAAGTTGCCCCGGGGCCTCTGGGACGCTAACACGCGGGCGCCCCGGAATCCCCGGGACGCCCGCGCCTCCGTACCGTTCTAGCCGAGCCGGAACAGCTTGTCGCCGAGTCCAGGCTCCACCAGGTCCCGCTGGAGCGCGACCGGTGCCGTCACCTTGCTGGTGCCGCTGCCGACGGAGACCTGGCCCACGACGTCGCCCGCCTTCGCCGAGTGCGGGAGGGTCTTGCCTCCGTCGGTGAGCGCGATCTCGATCTTGACCCCGGCCCAGCCGATCGGCTTGAGCTCCTTGGTGGCGACGACCGCGGTCCGGCCGCCGAAGCCGTCGTCGATGTAACCGACGACATCGCCCTTCTTGATGACGGCGGCGGAGGTGAGGCCCTGCTGAGCCGCCTTGATCACCTCGATGCTGTACGTGATCGCCAGCTGCAGCTTGTCGAAGAGGATGTCGGCCTTCTGCGCGCCCATCGAGATGCCGACAATGCGGCGGGGCTTGCCGTCGACCTCGGCCTCGGCGGCCCAGAGGAGATTGCCGCCGGCGGGAGTGGACGAACCGGTCTTGATGCCGCCGATACCGTCCAACAGCAAGGCCCTGGCGTTGTTGTTCTCGATCCTCCCCTCGATCCCGGGGACCGTGATATTAGGCCGGTCGACGGTGTCGCGGAACACGTCGTTCTGCATGACCGCCTTGGCCAGCTTGAGCTGGTCCAGGGGCGTGGACACCGTGGTTTCCTTCAGGCCGCTCGGGTCCGTGTAGGTGGTGTTGGTCATGCCGAGATCCTTGGCGGCGGCGTTCATCTTCGCGACGAAGGCGGCCTCGGTCTTCGCGTCCCAGCGGGCGAGCAGACGGGCGATGTTGTTCCCGGACGGGATCATGAGCAGCTGGAGCATCTCCCGCTCCGTGAACTGCTGCCCCTTGGAGACCTTCGCCACCGACTCGTTGTCACCGTTCCCCGACTCGTCCTCGGCCTTCTGATCGACCTCGATCTTCTCTCCCGCCTCCTCGCCGGAGATGGGGTGCCCCTTGAGGATCACGTACGCGGTCATCGCCTTCGCGACGCTCGCGATCGGCGCCGGCTTCTGATCGCCGTACGTCCCCATGCTGCCGACGCCTTCGACCTCCACCGCGCCCTGGCCATCGGCGGGCCACGGGAGGGCGAGGGGGGTGCCCTGGAAGGTGTACGTGGGGGTGGTGGAGAGCGCGAGCTGCGGGGCCGGGAGCGGGCGTACGGCCTGTACGACCGCAAAGACGATCAGCAGCAGCACGGCGAGCGGCGTCCAGATCTTGATCCGGCGCACGACGGTACGGACGGGGGTCTGGGGCGGGGGCGGGGTGTTCGTCAGCTCGGCGAGGAGATCGAGCGGGGGCAGCGGGGGCATGGGCTGCTGCCGGGTCCGCTCGACCTCAGCGACGGCGGGCTGGGCCGCATGGTCCGTCCGGAGGGGTACGAAGGTGCTGCTGCGGGCGGCGTCGCCCTCGGGCTTGGGCTTGGGCTCAGGCTTGGGCTCAGGCTTGGGTTCGGGCTTGGGTTCGGGCTTGGGTTCCCGGGGCAGCGTGAGCGCGGTGGTGGCCTGGTCGCCACCGGGGCGCCGGGGTGCCCTGAACACGCCGGTGGGCTGATCGACGGGGGGCTTGTCCGCGTCCGGGGTGACGTTTGCGTCCGCGGACGCGTCGTCCTTGCCGGGGTCCTGACTGCCGTCAGAACTGGGCCGCGCGGCCCACTTGGGAACGACCCGGGCGTCGGCCCTGGAGGCTGAGCTCTTCGCGCCCTCGTCGGTGGACGCAGACTCCGAGTCTCCCGCGCCGGTCGCGGCAGCCGGAGCATCGGTCTCGTCGGCCTCAGGGGCCGAGCCTTGCGCGCCGGCCGCTTCCTCGCGCGGCGCGCCGCCAGCCCGCTCGGGCACGTCCGAAGCGACCCCGAGGGCCACGCCGGCCGGGCCGGAGTCCGAGTCCGCGGCACCCGCCGCAGACGGCGAGGCCTCCGCCTCGTCCGAAGCGACCGGGGAGGCCGCCCCAGTCGGCTCCGCATCAGCCGGGTCCGAGTCCCCCGGACCGGTCACGGCAGCCGAAGCCTCCGCCACGTCAGCGGACGCCTCCCCGGCGTCCTCACCCGAAGGCGCAAGCTCCGCCTCATCGGCCTCGGAAGCCGCCGTTTCAGCATCCGCAGGCTCGGCCGCAGCCGGAGCCTCAGCCTCAGGCTCGTCCGCCCGCTCAGGAACGTCAGGCACGTCCGAACCGTCGGCCGGAGCCGAGCCGTCCTCGTCCACGTCCTCGTCCGTGGCTGACGAGGCCTCAGCCTCATCAGCCCGCTCGGGCACGACCGGCACGACCGAATCCGAATCCGAATCCGCATCCACGTCCGCGGTCTCGTCCGCGCTCGTCACCCACGCCGCCACCGCCGCCCGCAGCTTTGTGTCCGTCTCCACCGGGTCCGTACCGGCCGACGCCTCCGGCGCCGGCAGCTTGAAGACCGCCGTCTGCTGGTCCACCCCCGGAGCCGCAGCCCCGGAGCTCGCCTGGCCGAACACAGCCAGCCGCGGGTCGCTCTCACCCGGAGTCGTCGCCCCCGACGACTTCCGCTGCTCCGACTTGTCGGGGGACTCGCCCGCCACCGTGCCTCCTCAGATGCGTCATGCGCCGTGTCTACGTCCACGAGCGCGCCGCCACCCGGCAGCCCGTGTTGTCCGAACCATCTACCAGTGTCCAGTGTGAGAACCCCGTCTCCGCGCCTAGACGAGAACGACATACCTTCCGGTTCCCACCCAAAGCACCCAGGCGCTCTCGACAGACCAATGTGAGAGGGGTCACCCTGTCATTCATCCACGCGGGGAGGCATGGATGGGCAGGAGCCGCAGAACACTTCCGGAAGAGCTTCTGTTGCTCGCTCTGGACCCGACCACGGGTACCACAGCGCAGCCGCAGTCGCTCGACCTCGGCCTGGCCGGAGCCCAGCTTGTAGAGCTGGCTCTGGCAGGACGGATAGCCCCAGACGGGGATCGTATCGCCGTGGTGATGCCACGGCCGACCGGAGATCCGACTTTGGACTCCGCACTGGAACTGCTGCGCCGACGCGGCAGCCCGGTTCGGGCTGTTCACTGGATTGGCGGGCCCCGGCTGGGGCTGCGTCAGATTTACCTCTCGCATCTGGAGCGGTGCGGCATGGTGCATGCCGTAGCGGGCCATATGTGCGGAGTTCTGCCGACGACTCGCTACCAGGCGACGGACACGGCAATCAGCCGGGACATCAGGGCCCGGCTGGACAGTGCGATCCGCACCGGTGTACCGCCGGACCCGCGGACCGCGGCGCTCGCCGCGCTGGCCCACGCGGTCGGACTCGGCAAGCACCTTTACCCCGGAAACGAGGGGCGTTCCTCGCGATCCCGCCTGCGGGATCTCATCAGGCACGACCCCATGGGCGGACTCGTGGCGCACGCCGTGATGGACGTTCAGAACGGTGTGGCCGCACAGCCCCGCCGTAACGCCACCGCACCCAGCGGCGGCGGTCCCCAGCCGACGGGAGTACCGATGCAACCACGCCACGGAAGCATGGCCCGCGTCGCCGCGCACTGAGCTGAACGACCAGCCCCCGACCAAATTCCACACCGCTCCACACCGCTAAACACCGCAGAACCGCCGCACCGACGTCCCCAAGACCCGGTCCGGGAGCCGCATAGGACGCGCGGGGCCAGCCCTCCAGCTGCCCCGCGCGTTCGCGTGTGTGGCCATTTCGCAGCGCGGCCACGACCATTGGTGGCAGTCTGCTGAGCGGTAGATACGCTCAGCTACGCAGCCGGAGGTGCAGTTTCCGTGGCGTCCAACGTCAACCCCACCGTCAGGCGACGCCGATTGGGCCAGGAGCTGCGTCGGCTCCGCGAGCTCAAGGGCATGACCGCCGAAGAGGTGGCCGAGCGCCTCCTCGTGTCCCAGTCCAAGATCAGCCGCCTTGAGAACGGCAGGCGCTCGATCAGCCAGCGCGACGTCCGCGACCTGTGCACCGTGTACGAGGTCGAGGACCACCGCATCGTCGACTCGCTCATGCAAATGGCAAAGGACTCCCGCCAGCAAGGCTGGTGGCACGCCTTCGGCGACATCCCGTACAGCGTCTACATCGGCCTGGAGACCGACGCGGCCAGCCTGCGCGTCTACGAACCCCAGGTCGTCCCCGGCCTGTTGCAGACCCGCTCCTACGCCGAGGCGCTCGTCGCCGGCGCGCTGCCCGAGAGCGGCACGTCCGACGTCGAGAAACGGGTCAGCGTCAGACTGCGCCGCCAGGAGCGGATCAAGGACGCCGAGCACCCTCTGCGCCTGTGGGTGGTGATCGACGAGGCGGCGCTGCGCCGTCTCATCGGCGACAAGACGCTGATGTGCGAACAGCTGGAGCATCTCGTGGAGCTGTCCCAGCTGCCGCATGTCACCGTGCAGGTGCTGCCCTTCGAAATGGGCGCGCACCCGGGCATCAACGGCCAGTACGCGATCCTGGAGTTCCCTGACGCCTCCGACTCCAGCGTGGTCTATATCGAGGGCGTGACCAGCGATCTGTATCTGGAGAAGGCCAATGACGTGCAGAAGTACAGCGTCATGTACGAGCATCTGCGCGCCCAGGCGCTGAACGCGGATCAGACCCGGCAGTTCATCGAGGACATCGCCAAGGGTTACGCCCGCTGAAACGCTTCCGCTGCGCGCGGGGGGCGCACAGTACACCCCCGCAGGGGGCAGCGGAAGAGTCAGTGGAATATGCCATCAGGTTGAGTGAATGCCTGCCTCACGCACCCACTGCGGCGAGTAGCGTCGATCAGGCCAGCGACAATGTTGGCGTGAATCACACCACTTGGTGAAGCGGAGCGAACAACATGGCAATCATTCAGGGCGCCACGGACACCTGGACAAAGTCCTCGTACTCTACGGGAAACGGCGCGTGCGTAGAGGTCAAGTCCCCCGCCGCGCAGGCGATTGCCGTCCGGGACTCCAAAGTCCCCGCCGGCCCGTCGATCACCTTCGTCTCCGAGTCGTGGAACGCGTTCGTGTACGGCGTCGGGCAGGACGCGCTCAAGCTTGGCTGAGTACGACACCGAGTACGACACCGAGCAGCGCGACAAGCACCCGTGAAATGAGCCCTCTCGACTGGTCCGCCGTCCCGGCCGAGGGGGCTCGGCCATACCCACGACCGCTCCCCCCTCACCGCCTCACCTCAGCTCGTCGACATAGCGGTCCGTGCCCGGAACCGTCGGAATGAAGGGCGCCACCAGCTCCACCCGCCCCAGCCCCGATGCAGCCACCGCCGCGTCCAGCCCGGCGAACACCGCCTCCCACCGCTCCCTCGGGTCCTCCTCCAGGAACCACAGCAGCGTCAGCCGGCTGTCCACCCCCTCCACCTGCTTCACATAACTCATCCGGTCGCCCGGCAGCGGCGTCGGCCGGAAGACGGTCACCATGGCCGCCGGTGAGCCGTCCAGCGTCTGCGGCAGCCGCTTGGTACGCAGCCACTCCACCAGCTCCGCCCGCTGCCCCGGCCCGTCCGTGTCGATGACCTCCACCACCAGACCGGCGTACGGATGGTCCAGCGCGTGATAGTCGCGCGGCCCGGCCGCCCCGTCCCGGTAGACGGTCGCCTCGTGGTCCTGGAAGGCCGTAAAGACATGCGTACGGTCCTGGTAGACGCGACCGTCGCGATTCAGCCGCTTGTTGATCCCCACGGTCCACTTCATATGGTCCGCGTAGCGGCCGTCCGTGATCCAGTACGTGGAGATGTAGCAGCCCGCGGTCACCGGCTGGGCCACCGCGGACTTCTCCGGGTAGCGCAGCAGCTGGAGGTCCCTGGTGGCGACCCAGCGCCGCCCCGCGTACATCCAGGGCATGGCCATCGCGCCCGCGTAGTAGTGGTCGTCCTCGTACCAGCGGTTGTACGCGTGCTCATGGCCGGGATGCGGTTCGACCATGGTGATCAGGGCGTGGCCGGGGCGCACCCCGTACGGACCGATGCCCGCCAGTTCCGCGTACACCTCGCTGCGCGTGTCCTCTGTTGTCATCCCACCGGTTTAGCTGATGGGGTGTCAGTTGGGGAGTGGCCCGGCGGCACAACCTTTCCGGTGGCTGAATAGTCGTCCTGCACATGAAAAGAAAGAGACGCGGCTTCGCCGCGGTGGCGGGCCTTCTGATGGGCGGCCTGATGGCCGCCGTGCTGCCCGCCCAGACGGCCCAGGCCGCGAGCGGGTACGACCGCTGCCCGACCGGCTACTTCTGCGGGTTCACCGGCACCTCCGGCGACGGCACCATGTTCAAGACAAAAGTGAACATGCCGACCATGGGTAGCTGGGACAACAAGATCCGCTCGTACACCAATCGCGCGGGACAGATCTCCTGCCTCTACACCCAGGCGAACTACTCACTGAGCGGGCCCGACGGCTCGTACTGGGCGGAGGACCCGAACAGCCCCGGCGAGGGCAGCTGGAGCAGCCATCTGGACCGGGCGATCAGCTCCATCAAGTGGGTCAGGACCGAGCGCGAGTGCTCGCAGAACGCCTACCCCCGCTGGTGGCCCGAGACCGCCCCGAAGGCGGCCGGCTTCGGCGACCTGGACAACAACCGCACGCCGGACATCCTCGTACGGGACGGAGTCGGCCGCCTCTGGTTCCTGCCCGGGGACAACTCGGGGCGGCTCGTCGGCAATGGCTGGAACGCCATGACCGCGCTGACCCGCCACGGCGACCTGACCGGCGACGGCCGTGAGGACCTGCTCGCCCGGGACAAGAGCGGCACGCTCTGGGTCTACCCCGGCCGCGGCAACGGCACCTTCGGCGCCCGTACATCCGTGGGCACCGGCTGGAACGCCATGACGGCCATCAAGGCGGCCGGCGACCTGACCGGCGACGGCCGAAAGGACATGCTCGCCCGCGACACCACCGGCAGGCTCTGGCTCTACCCGGGGCGCGGCAACGGCGCCTTCGCCGCGCGCAAGTCGCTGGGCACCGGCTGGAACGCGATGAACCAGCTCATCGGCTCCGGAGACATGAACGGGGACGCCAAGGCTGACCTGCTCGCCCGCGACACCACCGGGAAACTGTGGTTCTACCCGGGCACGGGCAAGGGCGGCTTCGGCGTGCGCAAGCTGCTCGGCAGCGGCTGGCAGGTCATGCAGACAATGCTCGCCGTCGGCTCGTTCGACGGGGACGCGAAGAACGACCTCCTGACGATCACCAACGACAAGTACCTCGGCGGCCACCCCGGCTGGCTGCTGGGCTACCGCCTCTCCACCACAGCGCCCAGCTTCCTGCGCGCCCAGGAGCTCGACGGCGACTGGTGGGGCCTGAACAGCGCCTACTGACGCCGCATGTAGCTCCTTCTCCCTTCCTTCCGCGCCCTCCGGCTCTTACTCTGACGCTCCGTCAGAGCAAGAGCCGGACCGCCGAGGGAGCACGCATGCTGCTACAGGACAAGACCGTGATCGTCTCCGGCGTCGGGGCCGGACTCGGCCATCAGATCGCCGCCACCGTCGTACGGGACGGGGGCAACGCGGTCCTCGGCGCGCGCACCGGAGACCGGCTCGCCAAGGCGGCGGGCGAGATCGACCCGGCGGGCGGGCACACCGCGTACCGGGCCACGGACATCACCGACGAAGCGCAGTGCGAGGCGCTGGCCGCACTCGCCGTCGAGCGCTTCGGGCGGGTCGACGCGGTCGTGCACGTGGCCGCCTGGGACAGCCACTTCGGGGGTCTGGCGGACGCGGACTTCGAGACCTGGCACCAGGTCATCGATGTGAACCTGCTCGGCACCCTGCGGATGACCCGGGCCTGCCTGCCCGCGCTCAGGGAGCGGGGCGGCTCGGTCGTCATCATCGGTACGCAGTCGTCGGTCGCCGCGCCCTCACAGGTGCGGCAGGCGGCGTACGCGGCGTCGAAGGGCGCGCTCACCTCGGCGATGTACTCGCTGGCGCGGGAGCTGGGGCCGGACCGGATACGGGTGAACACGGTGCTGCCCGGCTGGATGTGGGGGCCGCCCGTCCAGGCGTACGTGCGGTTCACGGCGCACACCGAGAAGGTGCCGGAGGGGGAGGTACTGGGGCGGCTCACCGAGCGGATGGCCCTGCCCGAGCTGGCCACGGACACAGATGTCGCTCAGGCCGCGGCCTTCCTCGCCTCCGACCGGGCCCGGGCCATCACGGGCCAGTCACTTCTGGTCAACGCCGGCGAACTGATGCGGTAGCTCAAGCGGTAGCGACACAGCGGCAGTTGTCGTCACGCAGTTGTCGTCACGCAGTTGCCATTACGCAGTTGCCATCACCCTTTCTCAGGCCGCGCGGGACCCGCATCCCGTGCGGTCATCCTGTGTTTGTGGAACCTGATGAAGCGCCCGCTCATCGTGTGGCCGCCGTCACGTTCCCGACAACGCTCCGGATGGTCAAGAACAAGCAAAATGGTTCGGCTTGCTGATCTGTGTTCACATTTCTGACCAGAGGAACCCTTGACCCACCGCCCGGCGAGGCGGTTCAATCCCGGAAGTCCCCACTCCCGCAAGGGGGCGCCGCTCAAGAACGTACTGGCGAAGCGCGCTCCTCGTTCACAAGGCGGACCCCTGGAGGGGGCACATGAACAGTCTCGACTGGACCGTGCTCATAGGCTATTTCGGCGTGATGGTCGCGATCGGCGTCTGGTCTCACAAGCGCGTCGAAAGCGTCAGCGACTTCTTCACCGCCGGCGGAAAGATGCCCTGGTGGCTGTCCGGCATCTCCCACCACATGTCGGGCTACAGCGCGGTGATGTTCACCGGTTACGCGGCCATCGCCTACACCTACGGTGTCACCTCGTACGTCACCTGGTCCTTCCCCATCGCGATCGGCATCGCGATCGGCGCCAGGCTCTTCGCGCCCCGGCTCAACCGGGTGCGCTCACGGCTGCATGTCTCCTCGCCGCTCGAATACCTGAAGAACCGGTACAACCTGCCGACACAGCAGGCGCTGGCCTGGTCCGGCGTACTGCTGAAGATTGTCGACGTCGGCGCCAAGTGGGCGGCCATCGCCACCCTGCTCGCCGTCTTCACGGGCGTCTCGCTCAACATGGGCATCCTGATCACCGGCGTGGTCACGGCGGTCTACTGCACCGTCGGCGGGCTGTGGGCGGACGCGCTCACCGAGCTCGGACAGTTCATCATCCAGTTCATCGCGGGCATCGCGATGCTCGTCGCGGTCCTGGCCGAACTGGGCGGCTTCAGCAGCCTGTGGACCGTATGGGACGAGCCGGAACTCAACGGGCACACCGAGCCGCTGGCCGGGCCGTACATGATGGTGTTCCTCATCGCGTATCTGTTCATCAAGACCTTCGAGTACAACGGCGGCATGTGGAACCAGGCCCAGCGCTACATGGCCACCGACTCCGCGAAGTCCGCGCAGCGCTCCGGCCAGCTGTCCGCGATCCTGTGGCTGATCTGGCCGCTGGTCCTGTTCTTCCCGATGTGGGTCGCGCCGGTGCTCATCAAGACCGACACCCCCTCCGACAGCTACGCGCTGATGGCCGAGCAGCTGCTGCCGCACGGTCTGCTGGGCCTGGTCATCGTGGGCTTCTTCTCGCACACCATGGCCATGTGCTCCTCGGACGCGAACGCCATCGCCGCCGTCGTCACCCGCGACATCATGCCCGCGGTCTCCCGCAAGGCACGCCAGTGGGACAACCGCGCCGGGCTCGCCGCCGCGCGGCTGACGACCCTGCTCTTCCTCGGCCTGTCCATGGCCATCGCGACGCAGGTCAACTCGGACTTCTTCGGTGACATCATCACCGTCGTCATCAAGTGGGTCGCCGGGCTGATGGGTCCGATCGCGATCCCGCTGATGCTGGGCCTGCTGCCCTGGTTCCGCAAGTGCGGCCCGACCGCCGCGCTGATCAGCTGGGGTGTCGGACTGGTCACCTTCTGGCTGGTCAACTACCCGATCACCTGGAACGTCGACGGCGGCGTACCGCTCCAGTACCAGGTGTCCATTCCGCTCGCGGTCTCGCTCGTCCTCTACATCGTCATCGGCTACATCAAGCCGGAGGACACCCCGGAGCGCGACGCGGTGCTGCACTTCATCAACAACGACGACGACGGCAGTGCGGGCGCGGCGGCCGTGCAGGTGCCGGCGCCCGTCGCGGCGAAGGGCGCGGACGACTGACCTGCATGACGTATACGTGAGGGCCCGGCTTCTTCGCAGAAGCCGGGCCCTCGTGCGTACGCGTGTCAGCTGCGCGGGTAGCGCGCCAGCCAGCCCGGCGCGGTGACCGTGGGCCCGTGCAGCGCCGGGCCCTGCGTCATCTCCATCGCGAAGTCGTCCGCCAGCTCCAGGATCGTCGGGCGGCCCTCCAGCTCCGAGAGCCAGGCGGGCGGCAGCGCCGTCTCGCCGTGCAGCGCGCCCAGCAGCGCGCCGGTCAGCGCCCCGGTGGTCTCCGAGGGCCCGTCGTGGTTCACCGCGAGGCGCAGGCCGTGCCGGATGTCCTCGCCAACGAGCGCGCAGTACACGGCGATACCCAGGGCCTCCTCGGCGCTGCGGCCCTCGCCGAGGGAAGCGATCCTGGCCGGTCCCGGAATGCCCTGGCGTACGGTGCCGAGCGCGTGCTGAAGGGCGTCCGTGACGGGCTGGTGCCCGGGGCGCGGGGCCAGCTGCGCCAGGGCGCGCTGCACCGACCCGTCGAGGCTCTCCCCGCGCGCCAGACCATGCACGATGACGGCGAGCGCGCCGGCGGAGAGATACGCGGCGGGGTCGCCATGGGTCTGCGCGGCGCACTCCACGGCGAGCTGGCACACCAGCTGCGGCTCCCAGCCGACGAGCAGCCCGAAGGGCGCGGAGCGCACCAGCGCCCCGGCGTCGCGCGCGGACGGGTTCTTGGGCGCGTCAAGCGTGCCCATGCCCTCGTCCGAGAGCCCGATGAGGCAGGCCTTCGGGGGGTCGCGGCGGCTGTAGAGCCACTCCTCGCGGGCGAGCCAGCCGTTGTCCCTGCGGCGCTCGTCGGGGCCCCAGTCGTGCTGCGTCGCCGCCCACCTCAGGTGCGCGCGGTGCACATCGGTGGGCGGGTGCCAGGCGCCGGTGTCGCGGCGCACCTGGGCGCGTATCAGCCCGTCGACGGTGAAGAGGGTCAGCTGCGTGGCGGCGGTGACCGCGCCTCGGCGGCCGTGGACGGGTCCGGGTACGTAGTCGGCGACCGCGTCCGGGCCGTGTGTCCCGCGTATCTCCTCAAGGGTGAGCGCGGAGATGCCCGCGCCGAGCGCGTCCCCGATGGCGCCGCCGAGCAGCGCGCCGCGCACCCGGGAGCGGAAATCCTGCTGCTCGGCACGGCCCCACACGGCTGTGGCTGTGGCTGTGCCTGTGGTTGCTGAGCTCACGGCGCGGCCCCCCTTCCTCGTCCCCCGACGTCGAACGTGTGCCTGGCGCAGCACTGTAATCGACCGGGAACAGTGGGTTCAGAGCCCCTGCCGGAACTGGGCCGATGCCAGCGCGTCCTTCGCGGCGGCGAGGCGTCGCGTACGCGTATCGAGCTCGGCGGTGTCCGCGTCCGGGCACTGGGCCAGTTCGGTCAGTACGTCCAGGAGGTCGGCGAGTTCGGCCCAGGAAGGCGCGCCGCCGAGGAGTTCATCGAGCAGCGCGTCCGCCCGTGCCCAGTCCCCCAGCGCGCAGGCCGCCGGGACACCCTCCCCCGCTGCCTCCCACAGCTCCCGCGCCCCCGCCAGACCTCCCGCACGGCTCACGGTGAGCGCCGAGCGCACAAGCCCGCGCCGGACGTCAGAGCCGACCTCCCGGTCCGGTACCGCCTCAAGGACGTCCGATACCGTCTCAACGAAGCCCATACGGTCCAAAATGGTCAGCACCGCGAGGTATTCGGCATTGGACTGAGCGGCCCGCTCCAGCGTGGCAAGCGCCTCCTGGGGGCGCAGGCCCACATTCGCGACTTCCCGCGTGCGGTGCTCCGCCGGGCCGTTACCGCCCAGCTCCTCGAACCGGTCGAGATCGGCCTGCGCCCGCGGCAGGCTGCCCATCACCACGTGCACCGCGGCCCGCCGCCCATACGCCCAGCCGTACGCGGGGTCGAGCGCGATCGCACGGTCCAGCTCCGTCAGTGCCTCCTCGTACCGCCCCAGGTCCTGGCAGGCCGCGCCCCGCTCGGCGGCGATCCACGCCTTGTCCGGCTGGAGCTCCGCGGCGTGCGCCAGGTCCGTCAGCGCCTCTTCGTAGCGGCCGAGGCCGCGCAGCGCCTGCCCGCGGCTGCCGAACACCCAGCCGTCGCCGGGGGTCAGCACGGCCGCGCGGTCATAGTCGGCGATGGCCTGCTCGTACCGCTCCGCGCGCCGGTGGGCCTCCCCGCGCAGCATCAGGTGGACCGCGCTGTCCGGCGTGACGGTGACCGCCCGGTCCAGGTCCGCGAGTTCGCCGTCGAGGTCGCCGAGCACCCGGCGCACCCCCGCCCGTACGGACAGCGCGAACGGCTGGTCGGGATCCGGCTCCAGCGCGAGGTCGAGATCCGCCAGCGCCTCTTCGTACCGGCCGAGACGCTCGTAGGCCCGCCCCCGGGAGACGCGGGCGTAGCCGTAGTCCGGGTCGAGCGCGAGCGCCCGGTCGTAGTCGGCGATGGCCTCCTCGTACCGCTCCGCCAGCTGGTGCGCGTACGCCCGCTGCGCCAGCGCCCACCCGTCGAACCGGGCGCTCTCCACCGCCCGGTCGAGGTCGGCGAACTCCAGGTCACTGTCGCCGCGTGCCCGGTGAATCTCGGCCCGCCTGATCAGCGCCCACACATAGTCGGGCGTCAGCTCGACCGCACGGCCCAGGTCGGCGAGCGCGTCCTCGGTCCTGCCCAGCGCCTGTTTGGCCATGGCGCGGCTGCCCAGCGCCCACGCGTACGCCGGGTCGAGCGCGAACGCCCGGTCGAACTGCGCGATCGCCTCCTCGTACCGGCCGTCGTGGCGCAGGATCTCCCCGCGCTCGCCGACGATCCACGGATTTTCGGGTTCGATCGCCTCGGCCCGGCCGATGTCCTCCAGAGCTCCTTCGGTGTCCGCGAGCGCCCGCCGCACCTGGGAGCGCCGCACCAGCGACCAGACATGGCCCGGCTTGAGCTCCAGGGCCCGGTCCAGATCCGCCAGGGCCTCGGCGTTCTGGCCCAGCGCGTGTCTTGTCAGCGCGCGGCTGGAGAGCGACCAGGTGTCGACGGGGTCGATCCCCAGCGCCCGGTCGAACTCCGCGACGGCGTCCAGCCACCGCCCCATCAGGCGGTACGTCTCGCCCCGCCCGTAGTACGCCCGTCTGCACCGCCCGTCCAGGCTGATCGCCCGCCCGTAGTCGCGCAGCGCGTCCTTGTACTGGCCGGTGTTGCGGTGGTCCCGGGCGCGGACGACCAGGGCGGCGACCCGCCCCTCGTCCGGCAGCTCGGGCCGGGCGAGGATCAGGCCCAGGGCGGCTGTGGCCCGTAGCTGTTCGTCCTCCAGGGCGGCCAGGCAGTCCCTGCCGAACGCGCGCAGCGGCTCGCTGTCGCTGTCGCCGCCCGCGTCGGCGACGGCCTGCGCCCAGCGCCGCGGGGCGACGCCGCCCGCGTCGCAGGCGTCGGTCCCGTCCCGCAGCACCGCCGCGAGTGCTGTGCGCGGCTGCGCGCACAGCAGGTGGTACGTCTCCTCCACCTTCAGCTCGCGCCAGGCGTCCTCCGCCCATGCCTCGCCGGGCTCCAGGCCGTCGCCGGCGGCTTCGCGCCAGCGGCCGAACGAGTGGGCCAGGCGGGTGTGAGCGGCGCGCCAGCGCTGTGGGGAGCTGTTGCGCTGGAGCCGCAGCATCGGCTCCCGTACGACGTCGTGGTACTGGGCCCGGCCGCCGCGGTCGGACACGAAGGGCAGGGAGCGCAGCCAGCCGAACAGCCCTGCCGCGTCGCCTTCGACGGCGGCCTGGAAGATGTCCTCGTTGAGGCGGCGCGGCAGCGCGCCTTCGAGGGCGGCGGAGCGGCGTACGGGGTCCCGCTCCCACTTCAGGAAGCGCTCGACGGCGGTGGCGCTGGGATCGTCCACGGAGTCGGCGTCAGCGCCGTTGGCGCTCTCCGCATTGCCTGCCAGTGAGGCGGCCAGCGTCGAGACGAGGACCGGGAGCCCCCCGGAGAGGCGCAGCACGGCCTGTACGACGTCCTCGCCCACCACGCGCTTCGCGGCGAGGAGCTGCCGGGCTTCGGCCTCGGTGAAGGGCACCAGCGGAAGGTCCGTCACGAAGTCGATGTTGTCGGCCCAGCAGTTGGTGTCGAGGGTGCCCTGGCCGGCCATGGTGGCGACGACCTCGGCGGGGAGCTCTCCATACCGATCGCTGGTGATCAGATCGCGCAGCCAGGTGTCCAGGAAGGGGCTGGTGCGTTCGTACGTGTCGAAGAAGAGGGTGATCCACGGGACGTCGGCCGCGACGCGGTGCAGCTCCGCCATCAGTACGGGGGTCAGGGCTTTGAGCGGATCGAGGACCAGCTGTACGTCCTCCTGCTTGCCGAAGTGCGCGCTGAGCAGGGCCCGTACGTGGTCGGCGCCGCGGGCGACCTGTGCGGGGTCGACGGCCCCGGCGAGCGCGCCGACGATGGGCACGGTGCCCAGGCCGATCAGCCCGGCCTGGGCGACGGCCATGCTGCCCGCGGAGGGCTGCTGTGCCTGCGGCTGTGCGTCGGGAGGTGGGGCAGTCGTCAGCACCTCGGCCTCGTAACGGCGTTGGCGATACGTCGCCAGGAGCCGGTCCAGGGCCTTCAACGTATGCCCCTGCTGAGCGAACTGGGCGCTGATCGCGGCCATCGCCTCGGGCACGCTGTTCACGGACTCATCGATGAGGGCGGTGAGCGCGCGCCGCTCGCGCGCGGTCCGTACGAGCTCACGCACGAGGGAGGACTTGCCGACGCCGGCGTTGCCGTGGATGTGGAAGATGAAGCGGTGCCCCTCGTCCTCCGGAGGCACGTCCAAGTTTTCCCGGAAGACGGCCAGTTCGTCGCGGCGTCCCACGAATCCGGCGCGCCTGCGGTCGTTCATCAGCTGCTGCGCCGACCGACGTGCCTGTGCCATAGAGCGCCCCCTCCAAGGTCCAGGTTCAGTCTGTCAGTCCGAGTCCGGCACACGGTGCCGAGGACGCCAAGGACGCCAAGGACGTTTGAGAACGCCGACAACGCCGAGACCCGACAGAATTTCGTTGAATCTTTGAACACGTGCCGCCCGGCCCGCGTACCAAGGAGACGTCATGGGTTTCTGCGGAAGGACACGTGCAATGCGATCCTCCTCATGTGCCAGTAGCATCCCCGACCGCTCCCCCAGCACGTTGACCGTCGCACTCGCTTGCGCCGAAGGCGACTGGCCGCACGACGAATGGCCCGGTCCTGACGATCCGTTCGTGGCCCGGCTCGTACCGCCCCCGTACGACGGCCTGCGCACCGACGTTTACGACGCACCCGACGTGGTGGTGCTCCGCTGCGACGATCCGGCGCATGCCTTTCCCAGGCTGCAGAGCGTCATGGGCGAGAAGACCGCGCCCGTGGTCGTCGTCAGCCCTGCCTGGGACGCCGAGCAGGTCGTCGGGCTCTTACGCCGGGGAGTCGCCGGATATCTCGTCGACGGGGACTACTGCCCCTGCATGCTCACCGCGGCGGTCCTCGGGACCGCGAGCGGGCAGACCCATCTCTCCCCGATGGCGTGTGCGACGCTCAGGGAGGGCGCTCAGCACATGGCCTCCGGGAACGGCGGCGCGATGCAGCGGTTACGGGCCGGGCTCTCCCCGCGTGAACGCCAGATCATGGAGCTCCTCTCCAGTGGCTTCGGGGCACCGCAGATTGGTCAGCGGCTGAACCTGAGCGAGAAGACGGTGCGGAACAACCTCAGCAACGTTTACGCCAAGCTCGACGCCCGGGGCAGTACGGACGCCGTGCTGCTGTGGCTGGGCGCCATGCCCCACGAAAACGGCCCCCGCGTCGAACGCGGGGGCCTTCAGCGGCCTGGGCCTGAAGTGCTCGGAAATTACTGAGCGGCGATCTCGGACAGGGGGATTTCGATGTCGGTCACATTCGCGCCGCCCTCATCGAATCCGGGTTCCGCCCTGACGCTTCCCTCCGAGTTGATAATTCCGTTGGCCTGAGGGGTTCCGCACTTCACATTGCGTAGCCAGAGACGGCCGTCGGGAGTCCCGTTCTTGAGGAGCTGCGGATAGAAGACGTGATGCGTCGCTCCGCCTTCGCTGGGGGAGAAGAACACCTTCTGGCCGTCTTGCTCCTCCTTGTACGTGGCCTTGAGGAAGCCGCTCACATCGGTGCGCTTCGATGACCACATGAAGAATCCGATGTGCTCCGGCTTCACGGTGTCGGTCCGGCTGAACGACATGGTCTGCGTTGTGTCATCGCGCTTGATGTTGATTTCCGAGGTGTTGAACTTTCCGCCGATCTCGAAGACGGAGGGCAACACCAGAGTGAAACCGCCGTCGACGACGAAGCCGTCTTCCAGCTGGACGACTCGGGTGACCGACGCGGTCACGTCGAACGCCTTCGTGACAGGGCCGGTCGAATCGCAGTTGTTCGACACCGTGGAAACCCGCTCGTTGGGGCCGAGGCTGTTCCGCCTGACCTGGACGTCGACGAAATCGCAGCTGTCCAGCTTGTCGGAGTCCGCCTTGCAGTCGGCCGCCACTTCGGACGGGGTGGCCGCACCCGCCTGGCTCATCAGTGGCAAAGCCACCGCGAGGGCGGCCACCGGGGCCAGGACAAGGGTGATGCGCTTCTTCTTGCTCCGATGGTTTGCCTTGCTGCCGGTGCGTGTCATCGTGCGTCTCCTGGGAGGGAAGGGAGGGGAGGGGGGTGCGGAGGCCGGTCAGCAGTCGGTGATGACGGGCTTGATCTCCCCGTCCACCACTCCGGGCGCACCTGCGGCTCCGGCCAGCATGTGGGGCCCCTCGACAACTTCTGGCGCCGCGAAGTTCTGCTCAGGAGAGGGGTTGACCGCGAAGCTCCCCGGGTCGGCGTCGATGTGTACCCGCCATTCGCCGGTCATGCGCTGCATCTTCGGCGTGAATTCGAGGGCGAGTACCTTGCCGGGGGCAACCTCCCGCGTTTCCGTATCGCCCGCACTTGCCGAGTTGATGGTCATGTCCAGGGTTCCCTTGTGTTTGAGCCAGGAACCGGTCAGAGCGCCGAAGAGTCCGCCGCCACCGCCTTGCTGTGTCACGGTGTACGTACCCTGGCCCTGAGCCGCCGTCGAGGACCACTTGATCGTCACCTTCGACGGTTCGGTGGCATTCGGCTCACAGTTCGGGAAGTCGATCGAGGCCTTCTCCGGCGGGCCGTTGAACGTTTCGAACTTCGTCTCGACGAAGTCACACGTGTCGGCCCTGAAGCCGCCGCCAATAGGCTCACGCACTTGCTGCTGCACGCCGTTGATCTTCGATGAGCGGTCGCACAGGCCCATGATCTCTTGTGCCGACTTCACGTCGGCGGCGTTCGCCGAGGGCAGCAGAGCGATGACAGCGCCACCCGTGGCGAGTGCGCATCCGAGGGCAACCAGCCGAATGATTTTAGCCATGTCTCGTTCCGTCCTTGGGAGTGCCTTTGCCTTTCATGTAAGGAGTATTGGGAGACATGGGTCCTGCCAACAGGGTCAAATATCCCTACTCGCTGGTTACTTTGAATTCACATCGTGGCGAGTTACCCGTGATACATCCAGAACGCCTGATTTAGGAAAGCGACGTGGGTCACACTGGTGTCTTCGGCGCGGGGTTTGTGCAAGAGGTGGGAAGGGCCTCTACTGCTCCAGCAGGGGAAGGAGTTCGGGCAGATGACCGTCGGACCCGGCGGCGGCGCGCACGCGCTCCTCCGGCACCTCCCCGTACAGCGTCGTACGCGGCTTCGCCGGGCGGCCCGCCTCCTCCGCGATCGCGATGAGGTCCTTGACCGAGCGGTACGAGCCGTAACTCGACCCCGCCATCCGGGAGATGGTCTCCTCCATCAGCGTGCCGCCCAGGTCGTTCGCGCCCGAGCGGAGCATCTCGGCCGCGCCCTTCTGGCCCAGCTTCACCCAGCTGGTCTGGATGTTCGTGATGTGCGGGTGCAGCAGCAGGCGCGCCATCGCCATCACCGCGCGGTTGTCCCGGTCCGTCGGGCCCGGCCGGGCGATGCCCGCCAGGTAGACGGGCGCGTTGGTGTGGATGAAGGGCAGCGTCACGAACTCCGTGAAGCCGCCCGTCTCCTGCTGGATGCCCGCGAGCGTACGGAAGTGGCCCAGCCAGTGCCGGGGCTGGTCCACATGCCCGTACATCATGGTCGAGGAGGAGCGGATGCCCAGCTCGTGCGCGGTCTTGACGACCTCGATCCAGGTGGCCGTCGGCAGCTTGCCCTTCGTGAGGATCCAGCGGACCTCGTCGTCCAGGATCTCCGCGGCCGTCCCCGGGATCGAGTCCAGGCCCGCTTCCTTCGCCGCCGTCAGCCACTCACGGATCGAAAGCCCGGTCCTCGTGGCCCCGTTGACGACCTCCATCGGGGAGAACGCGTGCACATGCATCCCCGGAACGCGCTCCTTCACGGCACGCGCGATGTCGAAGTACGCCGTGCCCGGCAGGTCGGGATGGATGCCGCCCTGCATGCACACCTCGACCGCGCCCACCTCCCACGCCTGCGCGGCCCGGTCCGCGACCTGGTCGAGCGAGAGCGTGTACGCGTCCGCGTCCGTACGCCGCTGGGCGAAGGCGCAGAAACGGCAGCCGGTGTAGCAGACGTTGGTGAAGTTGATATTGCGCGTGACGATGTACGTGACGTCGTCGCCGACCACGTCACGGCGCAGCTCGTCCGCGATCCGCGTGAGCGCGTCGAGCGCAGGACCGTCCGCGTGCAGCAGCGCGAGCGCCTCGTCGTCGGTGAGCCGCGTCGGATCGTCCGCCGCCTGGGCCAGCGCGGTTTTGACGTCCCCGTCGATACGGGAGGGCACCATGCCGGGCACGGCGGCCTCGCGCAGCGCCTCCCAGTCCCCGTACACGTCCTCGAAGTCGTCACGCCGGTCGGAGGTGCGCCCCTGCGTGTCGATGGTCCGGTGCAGATCGGTGCGCCCCGCGGCGGTGAACCCTTCGTCCGGCTCCTGCCAGGGCAGGCCGACCGGCAGTACGTCCTCGCGGGCCAGGCCCGTCTCCGGGTCGGCCAGCGCCCGGACGTGCGGCAGCAGGCGCGGATCCAGCCAGGGCTCGCCGCGCTGCACGAACTCCGGGTAGATGGCGAGCCGCTCGCGCAGCGAGAACCCGGCCGCCGCGGAGTGCTCGGCGAGCTGGTCGATGTGCGGCCAGGGCCGCTCGGGGTTCACATGGTCGGGCGTCAGCGGGGACACCCCGCCCCAGTCGTCGATGCCCGCGCCGATCAGCCGCGCGTACTCGCCGTCCACCAGATTCGGCGGGGCCTGCAGACAGGCGGATGGCCCCATGATGTGCCGGGCGACGGCGACGGTGGCGACCAGCTCGTCCAGCTCCGCGTCGGGCATGCCGCGCATCGCCGTGTCCGGCTTGGCGCGGAAGTTCTGGATGATGAGTTCCTGAATGCCGTGGTACGACCGCGCCACACGGCGCAGCGCGAACAGCGACTCGGCCCGCTCCTCGTACGTCTCCCCGATCCCGATCAGCAGCCCACTGGTGAACGGCACGGACGACCGCCCCGCGTCCTCCAGGACCCGCAGCCGCACAGCCGGTTCCTTGTCCGGGGAGCCGTTGTGCGGCCCGCCGGGCTCGCTCCACAGCCGGGTCGCGGTGGTCTCCAGCATCATCCCCATCGAGGGAGCGACCGGCTTGAGCCGCTGAAAGTCGGTCCAGGACAGCACACCCGGGTTGAGGTGCGGAAGCAGCCCTGTCTCCTCCAGGATGCGGATCGCCATCGCGCGTACGTACGCGATGGTGTCGTCGTACCCCTCGGCCTCCAGCCACTCCCGCGCCTCGGGCCAGCGGTCCTCGGGCTTGTCCCCGAGGGTGATCAGCGCTTCCTTGCAGCCGAGCGCGGCGCCGCGCCGGGCGATGTCGAGCACCTCGTCGGGCGACATGAACATGCCGTGCCCGGCGCGGCGGAGCTTGCCGGGAACGGTGACGAACGTGCAGTAGTGGCACTTGTCGCGACAGAGCCGGGTCAGCGGAATGAAGACGCTCTTCGAGTACGTGATGACCCCGGCCCGCCCAGCGGCCTCCAGCCCGGCATCGCGCACCCGCGCGGCGGAGTCGGCCAGATCTGCGAGATCGTCCCCGCGCGCTTGGAGGAGGACGGCGGCCTCGGCGGTGTCGAGGGCGACGCCGGTCCTGGCTCGCTTGAGGGCGCGGCGCATGGCGTTCTGGGTGGGACGAACGGGCTGCTGTCCGGGCTGGTGATCGCTCATGAATCGAGCATACGAGCGCAATGTGACAGGGGCAGTGACAGTTTCTCGCTCTCGAGATCTTCAATGGCCGAGATTACGGCGGTGCGAAGTCAACTCCCTGTGCCAGCAGGCGCATCTGCCCCCTGACGCGTCTAGGATGCGCTGGCGTGGGGGAATCGAATGCTGGGCGTGCGGCAGGGGTTGTTCTGGCCACCGGCCGTACCCGGGTGTGGGTGGAGCGGGGTGCGCT
>NZ_JBIUBL010000055.1:0-24035 GCF_044548015.1 Streptomyces sp. NPDC052236
CCCCCACCCGACACCCGCGAACGCCGGGCGCGCCCGAAAGCCCCGGGGGCATCAGGTCGCGGGGTGCGGGCGCGTAGGGCCCGCACCCCGGAGGGGAGCCCTTACGACTCGTTCGCGTGGAGGCTCATCGGGCCGTAGATCTTCGTCGAGTCCTCCGACAGGATCACCTGGTCCGCGCCGCCCTCCACCAGTTCCTTCCAGTACTCACCGAGCCACGACTCCGCATCCCCCTGCGTCGTGAACTCCTCCGGCCGCACCGCCGGCTGGACCTCCGTACCGTCGGACTTCTCGAACCGCCACGTCCAGACCATGTACGCCTCCGCCTCCCGATCCCAGGACACACCAGTGATCTCTTTCCTGCCCGCAGCGTAGCCGGGCGCGCACGCCCTGCGGCTACGCGGGAGGATCGTCTCCGTGGAACTCACTCTGCTCGGCACCGGCGCGCCCGCCGGACTCCCCCGGCCCGGCTGCCCCTGCGCCGTCTGCGCCACCGCCCGTGGCTCCCTCGCCCGCGCCGCCACCGCCCTCCTCGTCGACAGCGCGCTGCTGCTCGACCTCACCCCCGGCGCCGCCATGGCCGCCGCCCGGTCCGGGCATTCGCTCTCCGCCGTACGGCAGGTGCTGCTCACGCACCCCCACGACGGCCCCGCCGTCGATCTGCCCGCCGGGCTGCCCTCGGCCGGGCGGGTGCCCCACGGGCGGGAGCTGACGCTCATCAGCGGCCACCGTGTGCGGGCCGTGCCCATGGACAGCCCGGGTACCGGGTACGAGGTGACCTCCCTGGAGGGCGAGCGGCTCCTCTATCTGCCCCCCGGTGGCTCACCCGCCGGACTCGCCGAGGGGCCGGCCGCGTACGACATGGTCGTCGCCGATGTCATCGGCAGGCCCGACGCCGTCGCCAGGCTGCGCGCGGCGGGGGCGATCGGGGCGACCACCGATGTCCTCGCCGTACACATCGACCACGACGTGCCCGGCGGCCGGGAGCTGATCCGGCGGCTCGCCGCGGCGGGCGCGCGGGCCGTGCCCGACGGGACGACGCTGATCGTCGGCGAGTATCACGCCGTACCGGACGTGCCCCGCCGCACGCTCGTCACCGGTGGCGCCCGCTCCGGCAAGTCGCGGGAGGCCGAACGCCGCCTGGAGACCTTCCCCGAGGTGCTGTACGTCGCGACGGGCGGCGCCCGGGACGACGACCCCGAGTGGACGGCCCGGGTCCGTGAGCACCGCGAGCGACGGCCGGGAGTCTGGCGTACCGCCGAGACGTGCGAGCTTGTGCCGATCCTTGAGGAGGACGGGCCGCCGGTGCTGATCGACTGCCTGTCCCTCTGGCTCACCGACGCGATGGACCGGGCGGGCGCGTGGGAGGAGGAGAAGTGGTCGGCGGGCGGCGAGCGCGCACTGCGCGCGCGGGTCGCCGAGCTGGTCGAGGCGGTGCGCCGGACCTCGCGCACGGTCGTCGCGGTGACCAACGAGGCCGGTTCCGGCGTCGTCCCGGCCACCGCGTCGGGACGGCGGTTCCGCGATGAACTGGGCCGCCTCAACGCCGCCTTCGCCGCGGAGTGCGAGCACCTCCTGCTCGTCGTCGCGGGCCAGGCCCTCGTCCTGCGCAGCTGACTGACAGGTCCCGTACCGCTGCCGGTACTGTTCCGCGAATGAGCAGGCTGAATCTCGACGACTTCTCCGACCTGATCGAGCGACCCGACAGCGGCATGCGGCGCGAAGCCGAAGAGCGCCGGGAGCGGCTGATCGTCCCCCCGGGCTCCCTCGGGCGTCTTGACGAACTCGGCGAGTGGCTGTCCGCCGCGCAGGCCTCCGTACCGGTCAAGCCCATCGAGCAGCCCCGGGTGGTGCTCTTCGCCGGTGATCACGGGGTGGCCGGACTCGGCGTCTCCGGCCGGGAGCCCGGCACCGCGCACGAGCTCGTGCGCGCCACGCTGGAGGGCGCGAGCCCCGTCGCCGTACTGGCCCGCCGCATGGGCGTGCCCGTACGGATCGTCGACGCCGGGCTCGACTGCGAGCCCGGGCTGCTGCCCGACGAGGTCGTACGCCACCGGGTTCGGCGCGGCAGCGGACGGATCGACATCGAGGACGCGCTCACGGCCGAGGAGACCGAGCAGGCCGTACGCCTGGGCATGGAGATCGCCGACGAGGAGGCCGACTCCGGCACGGATCTGCTGGTCCTCGGCGATCTGAGCGTCGGCGGCACCACTGTCGCCGGGACGCTGATCGCCGCGCTGTGCGGCACGGACGCCTCGGTGGTCACCGGCCGTGGCGGCGCGGGCATCGACGATCTGGCGTGGATGCGCAAGTGCGCGGTGATCCGGGATTCGCTGCGGCGTGCCCGTCCGGTGCTCGGCGACCAGCTGGACCTGCTGGCGGCGGTGGGCGGCGCGGATATGGCCGCGATGACGGGTTTCCTGCTGCAGAGTGCCGTACGGCGAGTGCCGGTGATCCTCGACGGCGTGGTGTCGGCGGCGTGCGCGCTGGTCGCGCAGCGCGCCGCGTTCCGGGCACCGGACTGGTGGCTCGCGGGCCAGCTGAGCGGGGAGCCCGCGCAGGCGAAGGCGCTGGACCGGATGGCGCTGATTCCGCTGCTCGATCACGGCGTCAGCGTGGGGGAAGGAACCGGTGCCTTGCTCGCGCTCCCCTTCGTACAGGCCTCGGCAGCGCTCGCCGCCGAACTTCCGGAGCGTACGGACTCGCCTACGGACTCGCCTACGGACTCGCCTACGGACTGACGAACAGGCCGCCGCACCTCACCCACCTTGATCCGCGATGCCCCATATGATCGCGTTTCATGGGAGAGGTCCGTTTGCCTGCCTCAAGAGCCGTCCGCAGCACCGCGCGCTCGCGCCGCGGTGCCGCGTTCGCCGTCTGGTATCTGCGCGCCGTCACATTCATCAACTTCCTGAGCGCCGTATGGGTCTCGCTCGGGCAGGATCTCCGGCGGCACAACAGCGCTGAGTTCTTCACGCCGTACCTGCTCACCGCGGGTTTCGCCTCCGGCGCCTTCACCCTCTTCCTGGCGATCACCATGCGCCGCCGCAAGCGGGCCGCCTGGATCCTCAACTCCGTACTGGCCGGGCTCTTCCTCCTGCTGTTCGTCCTCGTGATCGGTGTCGACCCGGGCATCCGCGAGCACGCGCAGAACTGGGTCTCGCTGGCCCTGACCGCCGCGTTCGTGCTCGCGCTGGCGCTGGGGCGGCGCGAGTTCTACGCGAAGGGGGACCGCGCCAATCCCCGGCTCGCCGCAGCCGTCGCGGTCGGCGGACTGCTGGTCACCTCGCTGCTGGCCGCGCTGCTCGTCACCGTCACCAACACCGACCCCTCGGCCGGCCGGTCCTCCTTCCCGGAGCGCTGGCGCTACGGACTGACGCGACTCGTCTCGCTCGCCTCCGACGAATTCCACTCCGCCAGGATCACCACCCCCGGCTGGGTCGACGTCGCCATCAACGTCCTGTCCACGCTGCTGCTGCTCGCCGTGCTGTACGCGGCCTTCCGCTCGCGCCGGGCCGTCGACCCACTCACCGAACAGGACGAGCAGCGGCTGCGCGCCCTGCTGGAGCGGTACGGCGAACGCGACTCGCTCGGCTACTTCGCGCTGCGCCGCGAGAAGAGCGTCGTCTGGTCCCCGACCGGGAAGGCAGCCGTGGTCTACCGAGTGGTGGGCGGCGTCTCGCTCGCGTCCGGCGACCCGATCGGCGACCCCGAGGCCTGGCCCGGCGCGATCGGGCCCTGGCTGGCCCAGGCCCGCGAACACGGCTGGATCCCGGCCGTGATGGGGGCGAGCGAGGAAGCGGGAATGATCTACGCGCGGCACGGCCTGGACGCCCTGGAGCTGGGCGACGAGGCCATCGTCGAGACCGCGGAGTTCCACTTGGAGGGGCGGGCGATGCGGACCGTGCGCCAGGCGTACCGCCGGATCGAGCGCGCCGGATACACGGTGCGGATCCGCCGCCACGAGAACATCCCGCCCGAGGAGTTGGCCGTACTGCTCAGGCGCGCCGAGGACTGGCGCGACGGGGCCACCGAGCGCGGCTTCTCGATGGCGCTCGGGCGGCTCGGCGATCCGGCGGACGGCCGCTGCGTCATGCTCGAATGCATGGACCGCCAGGGCGAGTTGCGGGCGGTGCTGAGCTTTGTGCCGTGGGGTTCCCACGGCCTCTCCCTCGATCTGATGCGGCGTGACCGGAACTCCGAGAACGGCCTGATGGAGTTCATGGTGATCGAGCTGCTCCAGCGGGCGAAGGAGATCGGGATCACCCAGGTCTCGTTGAACTTCGCGATGTTCAGGTCGGTCTTCGAACGTGGCTCGAAGCTCGGCGCGGGACCGGTGCTCAGGCTGTGGCGCTCGCTGCTCAGCTTCTTCTCCCGCTGGTGGCAGATCGAGTCCCTCTACCGCGCCAACGCGAAGTACCGACCCGTCTGGGAGCCGCGTTTCATGCTCTTCGAGAAAAGCGCCGACCTGCTGCGCATCGGCCTGGCGGCGGGCCGCGCCGAGGGCTTCCTGGAGGCGCCGGGGCTGCCCAAGTGGCTGCACCGCAGACGTCTGCAGCCGCACCCGGACTTGGCAGCGGGCCGTTGAACGCGAACACGGCGAGCGCGTTCGCGCGCCGCGAGTGGGGTCCGCTGTACGTGACCCTGCGCAACGCCCTCGCCACGAGACGGTGGCGCGCGATCCCGCTGACGCTCGGGGCGGTCTGCCTCACGGCCGTCTTCCAGCTGGTGCAGAACCGGCCCTGGGGGCTCGGGCCGGTCCGCGGCCTCGGCTTTGTGCGGGCCGAGGATCCGCTGTTGCCGGCTCTGCTGCGTACTCCTCTGTCGCTGTTCGTACCGGCGCTTGACCTGCCGGTGTGGGGAGCCCTGGCGCAGGTGCTGGTGGTGTTCGGCAGCGCGGAGATCTGCCTCGGCCGGGCGCGGACGCTGCTGATCGCGTACGTCGCGACGCTGGCCGGTACGACGTACGCGCGGATCGGCATCGCGCTGGGACCCGGGGGCCTCCTCGGGCTGCCCGCCTCGGACGCGCAGGTGATCGACACCGGCCCGTCGGCGGCGGTCGTCGGGCTCGCGGTGGTCGTCTGCCTGCGCTACCGGGCGTGGTTCACGCTGGCGCTGGTGATCGTGTCGATGGCGGTGGAGGTGCTGGTCAAGGACAACCTGGCGGGCAAGGAGCATCTGGCGGCGATCGTGGTGGCACTGGTGGTGTACGGGGTCGCGGCGCTCCCGCGGAAACGCGGGCGTCAACGGCACGCGGGTCAGCGATCGCGCGTCGGCAACCGGTCCGGAGCGCCGCCGATCAGGTCCTGAAACTTGCGGCGCGGCCGGTCCCAGCGGCGGTCGTGGTGGTACGAGCGCAGCTCGGCCTTCGCGCGCGCCCTGGGCCGGTTGCGGTAGAAGCGGCGGGCCCAGAGGGAGCCCGGGCGGGCCAGCCGTACCGCCCCGAAGATCGCCACCAGCGGCAGCAGCGTGCCGATGAGCGCCAGCCGCAGTTTGCCCTTGACGAGGGCGATGAGCACGAGGAGGAAGTTGAGCAACAGCGTGGTGATCGCCGCACTGCGGCTCTGGCGTTCCTCCTCCGTCAGCGAGTCCACCTCCAGCGGAGAGAAACCGCCGAGCACCAGCAGCGCCAGGGCCGCGGCGAGCACGACGACCTCGACGCTCTTGCGGCCCTGCTCGGTCCAGTAGACGTCCTGGAGGTGGAGGATGAGCGCGAACTCGTCCAGGACGAGGCCCGCGCCGACGCCGAAGAGGACCGCGCAGACCGCCGCGGTGGGGCCGTGGTTGCCGCTGCCGACCGCTCCGAAGCCGCCGATGACGGTGAGGATGACGCCGGGGACGACATGGTGGATGTGCGTGCCGCCGGACGCGATGTTCCGGAACGGCCCTCGTCCCGCCCTGATCATCCTGGTGACCGTGCGGGTGGCCAGGAAGGTGAGGACGAAGGAGGCCAGGGCGAGCAGCATCGGCAGTTTCCCCGGCTCAAGGATGTTGCGGTAGAACCAGTGACCCATGGCACCCGCTCCCGTTACTCTTCGCCACTTTCGCCGCTCTTCGCTACTCTTCGCGCGGTGATCCCTCTAGACGCTCTGGACGGCATACGTTTCGCCTTCGGCACCCTGACCGTACTGCCGGTTCGCGTCGCCCGCTGGGACCGTGGAGCGGCGCGCGCCGGAATGCTGTGGGCTCCGCTGGCCGGGCTGGTGGTGGGCCTGTTCGCGGCGGCCCTCGGCGGCCTGCTCCTGCTGCTGAACGCGGACCCGCTGCTCGCCGCGGTGGCCACGGTCGCCGTGCCCGCCGCCCTCACCCGCGGCCTCCACCTCGACGGCCTGGCCGACACCGCCGACGGTCTCGGCAGCGGCGCGCACACCACCGCCGCGGACGCGCTGCGGATCATGAAGCAGTCGGACATCGGCCCGTTCGGGGTCATCACGCTGGTGTTCGTCCTGCTCGCGCAGGTCGCGGCGCTGACCGGGCTGTACGGGCACGGCTGGGCGTACGGCGCGCTCGGCGCGGCCGTCTCCGGGGTCACCGCTCGCCTCGCCCTCACCCTCGCGGCGCGCACGGGCGTCCCGGCGGCCCGCCCGGAGGGCCTGGGCGCGGCGGTCGCGGGGGTCGTTCCCGTACGTAGGGGAGTCGCGGTGGCCGCCCTGGTCACGGCGGGGTGCGCGGCGGCGGGCGCGCTCTTCGGCACGTGCGGCACGTACGGCGCTGTGCACCACGCACTGGCGGTCCTGACCGGGCTCGTCCTGGCCCAGCTGCTGCTGCGCCACTGCGTACGCCGCTTCGGCGGGGTGACGGGGGATGTGTTCGGCGCCCTGGCCGAGACGGCGGCGACGGCTTCGCTCATCGCCCTGGTGCTGGGCCCCTGAGCCCCTGAGCCTCCCCGCGACGCTTGATCATTTCGTGACCTCGCCGAGGGCAACCCCGGGTGCCGCCACCTGGTCATGAACATGTGATCAGACGACTGCCCTCCCTCGCCGCCGTACTTACCGCGGCATCCCTGCTTCTCACCGCATGCGGCGGGGGGACGGACGACAAGCCCACCGCACACCCGGTCTTCGCCGAGCCGGTCGGCCGGCAGCCGTTCCTGGCGCTGCGCCAAACGCAGAAGGCGGGCAGCGCGACCTTCACGCAGACCGTCACCTTCGTCTCGAAGAAGGGCAACGCGGTTCAGACCAGCACGGGCCGCGTCGACTTCGCGGACAGCAGGGGCGAGGGCTCGCTCGCCTGGACCGTGCCGGACGGGTTCGACGAAGATGCCAAGGACGTGATCCTCGGTACCACCCCGGGGCGCATACGCGCCGACCCGGCCGGGCGTATCGCCGTGGACACCCAGACCATCCACTACCGTGCCGAGTCGGCCGCCTACTGGATCCGGTACGGGGCAGCGGACGCCGATCCGCTGAACGGGGTCGACTCCATCAGGCACCTCCGCGGCTCCGAGGCCGCCATCGGCGGCACTCTGCTGGAGGCAATCGGCGCCGCCGAGGCAGCCTCACAGCAGGAGAGCCCCTCCGGCGGCCGGACGTACCGGGCGAGCTTCGCTCTCAATACGGCGTGGGACCTCTTCCCGTCCGACCTGACGGAGGAACTGGCCGCCGCCTGGAACCAGAACATCAAGCAGCCGGCCGTACCGCTGACCCTGACGGTCGACGCCAAGGGCCGCATCACCCGTGCCGAAGCCGAACTGTCCGGCCTGCTCAAGGGGAAGGACAGCGTGCTCGCCGACGTGACCGCCATCCGCGCCCAGCTCACCCTCACCGGCCACGGCACGTCGAAGCCGGTCATGCCGACGGCCTCGGACCGCGTCCTGGACGCGGCCACGGCGGTGACACGTACCGACGAGGCGAAAGCCGGGGAGTGCGTCGACTTCAACGCCGGTCTGCGCAACAGCAGAATAGTGGTACGGGTCCCCTGCGCCACCGCGCACGACGGCCGGATCTTCGCCCAGTCCACGCCCGACGACGGCGGGTACCCCGGCGCCGAAGCCGCGGCGGACCGGGCGGACGAGTTCTGCCGGCGCTCCCACGACCGGGCTCCGGCCGACTGGACCGACGAGTCCGTGGACCCCGGCCGGTACTGGACCACTTGGTCGACCGAGCACGAGTGGGCAGAGCTGGGCAAGGCGCGAGCCACCTGCTACGTGGTGTCCCAGGCTCAGGGAACCACCGCCGCGTGAACGCCACAGGTGACTGAGCGTAGGCTCTTGTCCGCGTGGGATGTCGATCCGTCCCCCTCCCTACGGCCCTGCGGCCCCGCAACTCAACGGAAGCGAGATTTCACCACCGTGACTGCTCTCACTCTCAGCACCGCCGGAGCGGCGACGCTGCGCGCAGACGCCCTCGTCGTCGGCATCGCGAAGGGCGCCAAGGGCCCGGTCCTCGCGCCCGGCGCGGAGGCCGTGGACAACGCGTTCGACGGAAAGCTCGCCGCCATCCTGGAGACCCTCGGTGCCGCGGGTGGCGAAGGCGAAGTGACCAAGCTGCCCGCGCCGTCGGGACTCAAGACGCCGGTCGTCCTCGCGGTCGGCCTCGGTCAGGTCCCGGAGAAGGACGAGACGTACGGCGGTGAGACGCTGCGCCGGGCCGCGGGTGTGGCGGCGCGTGCGCTGGCCGGTGCGAAGAAGGCCGCGTTCGCCCTGCCGATCGAGGCTGTCGAGGACGCGGAGGCCATCGCGGAGGGCGCGCTGCTCGGGGCGTACGCATTCACCACGTACCAGGGCAGCGGCGGCAAGAGCGACAAGAACGGCAACGGCAGCGGCAATGGGCCGAAGGCGCCGCTCGCGGAGGTCGCCCTGCTCGGCACGAAGCCGCGCGACAAGGCGTACAAGGCCGCCGCCGAGCGCGCCATCGCGCTCACCGAGGAGATCAAGCGCGCCCGCGACCTCATCAACACCCCGCCGAACGACCTCACCCCGGAGATCTTCGCCACGCTCGTCACCGCCGCGGGCAAGGAGCACGGCATCAAGGTGCAGGTGCTCGACGAGAAGGCGCTCGCCAAGGGCGGCTTCGGCGGCATCGTCGGCGTCGGCGTCGGCTCGGAAGCCCCGCCGCGCCTGGTGAAGCTCAGCTACACGCACGCCAAGGCGGCCAAGACCCTGGCCTTCGTCGGCAAGGGCATCACCTATGACTCGGGCGGCATCTCCCTCAAGCCCGCGGGCCACAACGAGACGATGAAGTGCGACATGAGCGGTGCCGCCGCCGTGTTCGCCGCCGTCGTCACGGCCGCACGCCTGGGCCTCGCCGTCAACGTCACCGGCTGGCTGGCGCTCGCCGAGAACATGCCGTCCGGTTCGGCCACCCGCCCCGGCGACGTCCTGCGCATGTACAGCGGCAAGACGGTCGAGGTGCTCAACACCGACGCGGAGGGCCGTCTCGTACTGGCCGACGCGCTGGCCAAGGCGTCCGAGGAGCACCCGGACGCGATCGTCGATGTGGCGACGCTGACCGGCGCGATGGTGATGGCGCTGGGCAACCGCACCTTCGGCATCATGTCGAACGACGACGCGTTCCGTACCTCCATCTACGAGATCGCGGAGGAGGTCGGCGAGCAGTCCTGGCCCATGCCGCTCCCCACCGAGCTGCGCAAGGGCATGGACTCCCCGACCGCCGACATCGCCAACATGGGCGAGCGGATGGGTGGCGGCCTGGTGGCCGGTCTGTTCCTGAAGGAGTTCGTGGGCGAGGGCATCACCTGGGCGCACCTGGACATCGCGGGCCCGGCCTTCCACGAGGGCGCGCCGTTCGGCTACACCCCCAAGGGCGGCACCGGATCCGCGGTCCGCACCCTGGTCAAGCTGGCCGAGCGCACCGCCGCGGGCGACCTGGGCTGAGGTCTGGCTGAGGTCCGGCCGTGATCCGGCTGAGGTGCGACTGAGGTCCGGCTGAGGTCCGGAACCGCGACCGGCCGAGGGGCGGGGAGGCGGGGTGCGGGGGAGCCGGGAAAAGCCAGGTAAAGCAGCCCCGCGTCCCGCCTCCCGGCAACAAGTGCGAAGATGGGTTCTCGGCAGGACAGGGCCCCCACCACAGGGCCGAAAAAACAGCGGCCGAACACCAGCCGACCGGCCGGTCGTCCCCCTGCGGGGGTGACCCGGCGACCGGCGCACATGCATGGAGGACGTGACGTGGCGAACGACGCCAGCACCGTTTTCGACCTAGTGATCCTCGGCGGTGGCAGCGGCGGTTACGCTGCGGCGCTGCGCGGGGCTCAGCTGGGCCTGGACGTCGCCCTGATCGAGAAGGGCAAGGTCGGCGGTACCTGCCTGCACAACGGTTGTATCCCTACGAAGGCGCTGCTGCACGCCGGCGAGATCGCCGACCAGGCACGAGAGGCCGAGCAGTTCGGCGTCAAGGCCACCTTCGACGGCATCGACATGGCGGCCGTCCACAAGTACAAGGACGAGGTGATCTCGGGCCTGTACAAGGGTCTCCAGGGTCTGATCGCCTCGCGCAAGGTCACCTACATCGCGGGTGAGGGCCGGCTGTCCTCCCCCACCTCCGTCGACGTCAACGGTGAGCGGGTGCAGGGCCGCCACATCGTCCTCGCTACCGGCTCCGTACCGAAGTCGCTGCCCGGCCTGGAGATCGACGGCAACCGCATCATCTCCTCGGACCACGCGCTGGTGATGGACCGCGTACCGAAGTCCGCGATCGTGCTGGGCGGCGGCGTCATCGGCGTCGAGTTCGCCTCCGCATGGAAGTCCTTCGGCACGGACGTCACGGTCATCGAGGGCCTGAAGCACCTGGTGCCGGTCGAGGACGAGGGCAGCTCGAAGATTCTTGAGCGCGCGTTCCGCAAGCGCGGCATCAAGTTCAACCTGGGCACCTTCTTCCAGAAGGCCGAGTACACCGAGGACGGCGTCCGCGTCACCCTCGTGGACGGCAAGACGTTCGACGCCGAGGTGCTGCTCGTCGCCGTCGGCCGTGGCCCGGTCTCGGCCGGTCTCGGTTACGAGGAGGCCGGAGTCGCGATGGACCGCGGCTTCGTGCTGGTCGACGAGTACATGCAGACGAACGTCCCCACGATCTCCGCGGTCGGCGACCTCGCCCCCACCCTCCAGCTCGCGCACGTCGGCTTCGCCGAGGGCATCCTGGTGGCGGAGCGACTTGCCGGTCTGAAGACCGTGCCGATCGACTACGACGGTGTGCCGCGGGTGACGTACTGCCACCCTGAGGTCGCGTCCGTCGGCATCACCGAGGCGAAGGCCAAGGAGATCTACGGAGCGGACAAGGTCGTCGCTCTGAAGTACAACCTCGCGGGCAACGGCAAGAGCAAGATCCTCAAGACCGCGGGCGAGATCAAGCTCGTCCAGGTCAAGGACGGTGCCGTGGTCGGCGTCCACATGGTCGGTGACCGTATGGGCGAGCAGGTCGGCGAGGCTCAGCTGATCTACAACTGGGAGGCACTGCCGGCCGAGGTCGCGCAGCTCATCCACGCGCACCCGACGCAGAGCGAGGCGCTCGGCGAGGCCCACCTGGCCCTGGCCGGCAAGCCGCTGCACTCCCACGACTAGCAGTTCAGCTAGCAGTTCAGGGCGCCACGACCACTTCCGCACATTCGTAAGGAGCAACTGAAACCATGGCGGTTTCCGTAACCCTTCCGGCGCTCGGCGAGAGCGTCACTGAGGGCACTGTCACCCGCTGGCTGAAGGCCGAGGGAGAGCGCGTCGAGGTTGACGAGCCGCTACTCGAGGTATCGACCGACAAGGTCGACACCGAGATCCCTGCCCCGTCCGCCGGCATCCTCGCGTCCATCAAGGTCGCCGAGGACGAGACTGTTGAGGTCGGCGCAGAGCTGGCCATCATCGACGACGGCACGGGCGCGCCCGCTGCCGCACCGTCCCCGGCTGCTGCCGAGGCTCCGGCACCGGCTGCCGCTGCCCCTGCGGCTCCGGCGCCCACTCCGGCTCCCGCCGCAGCTCCGACACCTACTCCGGCTCCTACTCCGGCTCCGGCTCCGGCTCCGGCTCCGGCTCCGGCTCAGCAGGCCACGCCGTCCGCCGAGGCCGAGGCTCCCGCCCCGGCTCCGACCGCCCAGGCGGCGGCCGGCGGCAGCAGCGCCCAGGGCACGGACGTCGTTCTCCCCGCGCTCGGCGAGAGCGTGACCGAGGGCACTGTCACCCGCTGGCTCAAGGAGGTCGGCGAGTCCGTCGAGGCCGACGAGCCGCTGCTCGAAGTCTCCACGGACAAGGTCGACACCGAGATCCCGGCCCCGACTTCCGGTGTGCTGCTGGAGATCGTGGTGGCCGAGGACGAGACGGCCGAGGTCGGCGCCAAGCTGGCCGTCATCGGCGCGCCCGGCGCGGCTCCTGCCGCCACGCCCGCCCCGGCGGCACCGGCTCCGGCTGCTGCCGCCCCTGCGGCTCCCGCGGCCCCGGCCGCGCCTGCTGCTCCGGCGCCCGCGCCGACACCTGCCCCGGCTCCGGCTCCGGCTCCGGTCCAGGCAGCGCCCGCCGCTGCCGCTCCGGCCGCACCGGCCGCTCCCGCCCCGGCACCCGCGGCTCCCGCGGCTCCCGCTGCCCCGGTCGCTCCGGCGCCCGCGGCTCCGGCTCCGGCCGCCGGTGAGGAGGGCGAGGGCGCATACGTGACCCCCCTGGTCCGTAAGCTCGCCGCCGAGAGCGGCGTGAACCTGGCCTCGGTCAAGGGCACCGGCGTCGGTGGCCGCATCCGTAAGCAGGACGTCATCGCCGCCGCGGAGGCTGCCGCCAAGGCCGCCGCAGCGGTCCCGGCTCCCGCTGCCGCCGCCCCGGCCGCCCCCTCGAAGGCTCCGGCTCTCGAGGTGTCGCCGCTGCGCGGTCAGACGGTCAAGATGACTCGCATGCGCAAGATCATCGGCGAGAACATGATGAAGGCGCTGCACTCGCAGGCCCAGCTGACCACGGTCGTCGAGGTCGACATCACCAAGCTGATGAAGCTGCGCAACCGGGCCAAGGACGCGTTCTTCGCCCGCGAGGGCGTGAAGCTGTCCCCGATGCCGTTCTTCGTCAAGGCCGCGGCCCAGGCGCTGAAGGCGTACCCGGTCGTCAACGCCCGGATCAACGAGGACGACTCCACCATCACGTACTTCGACTCGGAGAACATCGGCATCGCCGTCGACTCCGAGAAGGGTCTGATGACGCCGGTCATCAAGGGCGCGGGCGACCTGAACATCGCCGGTATCGCCAAGAAGACGGCGGAGCTGGCGGGCAAGGTCCGCTCCAACAAGATCAGCCCGGACGACATGTCCGGCGCGACCTTCACGATCAGCAACACCGGCTCGCGCGGTGCGCTGTTCGACACGGTCATCGTGCCGCCGAACCAGGTCGCCATCCTGGGCATCGGGGCCACGGTCAAGCGCCCGGCCGTCATCGAGACGCCCGAGGGCACGGTCATCGGCGTCCGTGACATGACGTACGTGGCGCTCTCCTACGACCACCGACTCGTGGACGGCGCGGACGCGGCGCGCTACCTGACGGCGGTCAAGGCGATCCTCGAAGCGGGCGAGTTCGAGGTCGAGCTCGGCCTGTAGGACTCACCAGTAAGTACGCGGTCAGTACGACAGTGCCCCGCCCCGGGAGCTCCGGGGCGGGGCACTGTCGTACGCGTACCCGCCCCGTATTGTCAGGGGTGCCTGTCCCCCCGGAGGAGCCCCCATGACCACGCCCGTCGTCCAGTCGCACTCGCTGCGCGAACAGATCCGCGAGCACATCGTGGAGGGGATCGTCAGCGGCCGCTGGAAGCCGGGCGAGCGGATCGTCGAGCGGCGGATAGCCACGGAGCTCGCGGTCTCCCAGACACCGGTGCGCGAGGCGCTGCGCGAGCTGGAGAGCCTGCGGCTGATCGAGTCCGCGCCCAACAAGGGCGTACGAGTACGGAATCTGACCGCCGCCGATCTTGAGGAGAGTTACCCGGTACGGGCGGGCCTCGAGCAGATCGCGGCGGAACTGGCGGCGGAGCGGCTGGCGGCGGACTGTTCCGCGCTGGAGCCGCATGTGACGGCGCTGTACGAGGCGGACCGCACCGCGGACTCGGCCGCACAGGTGCGGCACACGGTGGCGTTCCACCGGGAACTGGTCCGGGCGGCGGGCAACAGCGTGCTGCTGCACACGTGGGAGGGACTGGGGATCGAGGTGTTCACGGCGCTGTCGATCCGCTGGCTGGGAACGGTGCAGAAGTCGTACGCGGAGGAACACCAGGACTTGGTCGAGGCCTTCCGCCGCCGCGACCCCCAAATCGGCGCCCTGGCCAAATCCCACGTCCTGGCCTGCGCCCCCCGCGCCTGAGTGCCCGGCCCTTGTCGGGGGCGCTGCCCCGAACCCCGCGCCTCAATCGCCGGCGGGGCTGGATTTCCAGCCGTCCGGCGATTGAGGACCGGGGGTCTGGGGGCGGAGCCCCCAGTTACGGGAAGGGGCGGGGTGGGGAAAGGCCCGCCGCAGGCGCCACCCGCACGCACCGCCCCCCGCACGCCTGATACGCCCCCCGCTCCAACGCGCACCCCCCGCCCGATTCATCCCCCTTTACCCCCGGCACCCCGTGCCCCCACCCACGGCACCGCATGCCAATTTCCCCATATCGCGAAGTTTTACCTCCCCGACTTTGATCGATCATCGATCAGAGACATACAGTCGACGTCGGGTTCACCGACCCTCCCCCTGACCGCGTCGGGGGTACTCAGCCCTGTCCTGCCAGACATGGCTCTCTCCACCCCCCTCCAGTCCGGAAGGCGGCGTTCATGACCGACCCCGCACCCAAGCCACGCCCGAGCGAGCTCGATCAGCTCCCGGACCGTGACGCCGAGGAGACCGCCGAGTGGGCGGCATCCCTCGATGCCGTCACCGCGCACGCCGGCCCGCACCGCGCCGCGTACCTGATGCGTCGTACCCTCCAGCACGCCGAGCGGGCCGGAGTCCCCGTGCCCCGGGTGGTGGAGACCGACTACGTCAACACCATCCCCACTTCCGCCGAGCCCGCCTTCGACGGCGACGAGGCGATGGAAGCCCGCATCACCGCCTGGAACCGCTGGAACGCCGCCGCCATGGTCACCCGCGGCGCCCGCTTCGGCGTCGGCGGCCACATAGCCACCTTCGCCTCCGCCGCCTGGCTCTACGAGACCGGCTTCAACCACTTCTTCCGCGGCAAGGAAAACGACGGCTCCGGCGACCAGCTCTACATCCAGGGCCACGCCTCCCCCGGCATCTACGCCCGCGCCTTCCTCGACGGACGCATCAGCGAGCAGCAGCTCGACAACTTCCGCCAGGAAGCCGGCGGCAACGGCCTGCCGTCCTACCCGCACCCGCGCCGGCTGCCCTGGCTGTGGGAGTTCCCCACCGTCTCCATGGGCCTCGGCCCGCTCTCCGCGATCTACCAGGCGCGCTTCAACCGCTATCTGCACAACCGTGCCATCAAGGACACCGCCAACTCCCACGTCTGGGCCTTCCTCGGCGACGGCGAGATGGACGAGCCCGAGTCGACCGCCGCCCTCGCCCTCGCGGCGCGCGAGCAGCTCGACAACCTCACCTTCGTCATCAACTGCAACCTCCAGCGCCTCGACGGACCGGTCCGCGCCAACTTCAAGATCGTGCAGGAGCTGGAGACCCAATTCCGCGGCGCCGGCTGGAATGTCATCAAGTCGCTCTGGGGCTCCGCCTGGGACGAGCTGTTCGCCCTCGACACCACGGGCGCCCTCGTACGCCGCCTCCGCGACGTGCCGGACGCCCAGTTCCAGACGTACGCCGCCCGGGACGTGGCGTACATCCGCCAGCACTTCTTCGGCGCCGAGCCCGCGCTCGTCGAGCTGGCGAAGCTGCTCACCGACGCTAAGATCGCCGAGCTCTTCTTCACCTCCCGCGGCGGCCACGAGGCCCGCAAGGTGTACGCGGCGTACAAGGCGGCCGTCGAGCACAAGGGCGCGCCGACCGTCATCCTCGCGCAGACCGTGAAGGGCTACACGCTCGGCCGGGGCTTCGAGTCGAAGAACGCCAACCACCAGATGAAGAAGCTGTCCACCGACGAGTTCAAGTCCATGCGCGACCTGCTCGGACTCCCGATCCCGGACAGCGCCTTCGCCGACGGCCTGGTGCCCTACGGCCACCCCGGCGCCGACTCCCCCGAGGTCCGCTACCTCCAGGAGCGCCGCGCCGCGCTCGGCGGCCCCGCCCCGGCCCGCCGGGTGCGCGCCATGCCCCTGCCCCAGCCGGAGGAGCGCGCCTTCAAGGCGCTCCAGAAGGGCTCGGGCAAGCAGGAGATGGCCACCACCATGGCCTTCGTGCGCCTGATGAAGGACCTGATGCGGGACAAGGAGACCGGAAAGCGCTGGGTCCCCATCGTCCCGGACGAGGCCCGCACCTTCGGTATGGAGTCCCTCTTCCCGTCCGCCGGGATCTACTCCCCGATGGGCCAGACGTACGAGCCGGTCGACCGCGACCAGCTGATGTACTACAAGGAAGCCAAGGACGGCCAGATCCTCAATGAGGGGATCACCGAGGCCGGTTCGATGGCCGACTTCATCGCCGCCGCGACGTCGTACGCGACGCACGGCGAGCCGATGATCCCGTTCTACATCTTCTACTCGATGTTCGGCTGGCAGCGCACGGCCGACCAGATGTGGCAGCTCGCCGACCAGCTCGGCAAGGGCTTCATCGTCGGCGCGACCGCCGGCCGTACCACCCTGACCGGCGAGGGCCTCCAGCACGCGGACGGCCACTCACATCTCATCGCCTCCACGAACCCGGCGTCGCTCAACTACGACCCGGCCTTCGCGTACGAGATCGCCGTCATCGTCAAGGACGGCCTGCGGCGGATGTACGGCCCCGAGGCCGAGGACGTCTTCTACTACCTGACGGTCTACAACGAGCCGAAGCCGCAGCCCGCGATGCCCGAGGGCGTCGAGGACGGCATCCTGCGCGGTCTCTACCGCTTCAAGGAGGGCGTGGCCGCGGCAGCGGAATCCCCGCGCCTCCAGCTGCTGGCCTCCGGCACGGCGATCCACTGGGCCCTGGAGGCCCAGGAGCTGCTGGCCGCCGACTGGGGCGTAACCGCCGACGTATGGTCCGCGACGTCGTGGGGCGAGCTGCGCCGTGACGCGCTGGAGAGCGACGAGGCTCTGCTGCGCGGCGAGCAGCGCACCCCGTACGTCACGCAGGTCCTGAACGGCGCACCGGGCCCGGTGCTGGCGGTGTCCGACTGGATGCGTCAGGTCCCGGACCAGATCAGCCAGTGGGTCGAGCAGGACTACTCCTCGCTCGGTACGGACGGCTTCGGTCTCTCCGACACGCGGGCGGCGGCCCGCCGCCACTTCGGCGTCGACGCGCAGTCGATTACCGTCGCGGCGCTGGCGCAGCTGGCACGGCGCAGTGAGATCCCCGCGTCGACCGTGAAGGAAGCGCGCGAGCGCTACGGCCTCTGAGCCCTACGACGAAACCCCGGTGGCCGCGCGGCCACCGGGGTTTCGTCGTAGGCGGACCCTTGACCCTGACACCGTGTGAAGCCGTGCAGTAGGGGGCGTCATGTTCACCATCGGAGACTTCGCCAGGCACGGCCGTGTGTCGGCCCGCATGCTGCGTCACTACGACGCGATCGGGCTGCTCCGTCCCGCCCACACCGACCCTTTTTCCGGCTACCGCTACTACACCGCCGCGCAGCTCGCCCAGCTCAACCGGGTCATCGCCCTCAAGGATCTCGGCTTCACGCTGCACCAGGTGCGGCAGATCCTTCAGGAGCGGGTGAGCCCCGAGGAACTGCGCGGGATGCTCACGCTGCGGCGGGCGGAGCTGGAGGCGGCGGTGGCCGCGGCGGGCGCCAGGCTGGCGCAGGTCGAGGCGAGGCTCCGGTCGATCGAGAGTGAGGGGCACATGCCCACCCAGGACGTCATCATCAAGAGCATCCCCCCGGTACGGGTGGCCGAGCTGACCGCCACCGCGGCGAGTTACGCACCGGAGGACATCGGTCCTGTCATCGCGCCGCTGTACGAGGAGCTGTTCCGGCGGCTGGACGCTGCGGGCGTCGCCCCGACGGGGCCCGGTATCGCGTACTACGAGGACGCGCGGGAAGAGGACGGCGCGATCCTGGTACACGCGGGGGTGACGGTCTCGGCCGAACCCCGCCCCGGCCAGGACTTCGCGATCGTCGACCTCCCGGCCGTCGAGCGCGCCGCCACGATCGTGCACCGGGGTCCGATGGACGCGATCCTGTCCACGGCCCAGGTGCTGGCCAACTGGATCGACGCGGGAGGCCACAGCTCGGCCGGTTACGCCCGGGAGATCAACCTGGAGTGCCCGGCGGACCGCGAGAAGTGGGTTACGGAACTCCAGGAACCGCTCGCCTGAGTGGAGTGGCGCCTCCGTCATCATGGAGGCATGCGTGCTGCCCGGCTGATCAAGATGGTGCTGCTCCTCCAGGCGAGACCCTCCATGACCGGCGCCGAACTGGCGCGGGAGCTGGAAGTCTCCGAGCGGACCGTCACACGGGACGCCCTCGCGTTGTCGGAGGCCGGAGTTCCGGTCTACGCCGACCGGGGGCGGACCGGCGGCTACCGGCTCGTCGGCGGCTACCGCACCCGGCTCACCGGACTGGCCCGCACCGAGGCCGAAGCCCTCTTCCTCTCCGGGCTCCCGGGCGCGCTGCGGGACATGGGCCTTGAGGACACCGCGTCCGCGGCGCGCCTGAAGGTTTCCGCGGCACTGCTGCCCTCGCTCAGCAACGCATCCGAATCGGCGGCCCAGCGGTTCCACCTGGACGCCCCTGGCTGGTACCAGGAGCCCGAGACACCTCAGTTGCTGCCTGTCGTCGCCGAGGCGGTGTGGGACGACCGGCTCCTCTCCGCCCGCTACCGGCGCCAGGACGGCGAGGTGGAGCGGGAGTTGGCTCCGTACGGTCTCGTACTCAAGGCGGGCGTCTGGTACCTGTGCGCTCTTGCGGACAGCACGGTCCGCGTCTACCGGCTCGACCGGTTCACCGCGGTCGCCCTCGGCGAGGAGCGGTTCGTACGGGACGAGGGCTTCGATCTGCCGGGCTTCTGGGAGAAACGGTCGGCCCAGTTCGCGCGCTCCATCCTCCGTACGGAGGTGGTGGTACGCCTCTCCGGGGCGGGCGCGCGGCAGCTGCCGTACGCCACCGACCGCGCCGCCGCCCGCGAGGCGCTGAACGCGGCGGTGGCATCCGACGGACAGGTGACGATCACCTTGCCGGTCGAGTCCCTGGACGTGGCGTACAGCCAGCTGCTGTCCCTCGGCCCGGAGGCGGAGGTGCTGGAACCGGCCGAGCTGCGCGCCCGCTTCACCGACGCCGCGGAGCGCACTGCCCGGCTCTACCAGTAACCACCCCTATCGGTAGTCCTCCAGGACGGGCTTCGCCCCCGCCGCCTCCTCCGCCATATACGCCCACACGTCCGGCCGGCTGCCGTCCGCGTCCGTGAATCCGTACGCCTTCGCCAGCTGCCCGCTGGACAGTGACTGCCCGCTCCAGCGCTCCCGCCGCGGATCCGCGGCGAGCGCCGCGACCCCCCGGCCGACGTAGACCGGGGACTCGGAGAGCGCGAAGTGTCTCTGGTGCTTGATGCCCTCGCGCCAGTTCTCCTCGGTGACGCCGAAGGCGTCGAGCATCTCCTCGGAGCGCAGAAAGCCCGGGGTCACCGCGACCGCCGTACCGCCCACGCTCTTCAGGTCCTCGGCCAGCGCGAGCGCCATCCGGATCGGGGCGTACTTGGCGATGTCGTAGTAGTAGTTCTCGCGGAAGCCCTTGTTCGACTCGGCGGTGCCGTCCGTGACCTCGACGACCAGGCCGCCCGGCTGCCGTACCAGCAGCGGCAGCGCACAGCTGCTGGTGATGATGTGGCTCCGCATCCCGAGGTCGATCATGCGCAGTCCCCGGTCCAGGTCGATGTCCCACATCTTGGTGTGGAAGTCGAGCAGGTGGTTGCCGCCCCAGATGTCGTTGACCAGGATGTCGAGCCGCCCGCGCTCCCGGTCGATGCGCTCGACCACCGCCCGCACCTGCTCCGGCTCCAGGTGGTCGGTCGGTACGGCGATGCCCTCGCCGCCCGCCGCGGTGACCAGTTCCGCCGTCTCCTCGATGGTCTCGGTGGCCCGGCCGACCTCGCTGACCCGCTCGCGGGTGGTTCGTCCGGTCACATATACGCACGCGCCTGCCGCGCCCAGCTGTACGGCGATGGCACGCCCCGCGCCGCGGGTCGCCCCGGCGACGAGGGCGATCTTCCCCGCGAGTCCTGCCTCATCCGTCTTGTTCGTCTTGTCCGTCTTGTTCGTCTTGTCCTCGTCCGTGGTCATACGTCGACCGTCCCACCGATACCCGCCATCTTCTGTCCGCTTTCTGATTCAGCATTTCGGCGGCTCCACGTGCGCCCGCTCCCTTCAACCACGATGCTTGACCCCGTGATGGACGAGACGGAGTTCTGGGAGATCATCAACTCCACCCGCGAGGCCGCCGAGGGCGACCCCGAGGACCATGCCGATCTGCTGGTCGAGCGGCTGCTCCAGCTCGATCCCGACTCGGTGCTGGATTTCGCCCGGCACTTCGAGGCCCGCTACAACCGCGCGTACACCTGGGATCTGTGGGGAGCCGCCGCCGTACTGCTCGGCGGTGCCAGCGACGACGCCTTCGACTACTTCCGCTGCTGGCTGATCGGCCAGGGCCGCGAGGTCTTCGAGGGCGCGCTGCACGATCCGGACTCGCTCGCCGAGCTCCTGGAGGAGTTCGACGCGGACGTCGACGGGGACGGCGAGGAGCTGGGATACGCGGCGGACGAGGCGTACGAGCAGCTGACCGGGGTGGCGGCGCAGGAGCTGGGGATCGCGCCGCAGACGGCGGAGCCGCTGGGTACGCCGTTCGACTTTGACGACGACGCGGAGCTGGCGCGGCGCTTCCCGCGGCTCTCGGAGCGCTTCGGAGTCCTGTGACCGCTATGCGGTGAGCTATGCGGTGAGGCTGCGGCCCATCATCACATCGTCCACGTACCGCCCGTCCAGGGAGAACTCCCCCGGCAGTACGCCCTCGACGACGAAGCCCTCCGACTCGTACAGCATGCGGGCCGGTGTGTTGTGGCCGAGCACCCGCAGCGTCATGCGTACCGCGCCCTGCCGCCGCGCCTCCTCGAACGCCGCCCGCAGCAGCGCCCGCGCGACCCCGCGCCCGCGCGCCCGGTCGGCCACGGCGAGGCCCTGGATCTGCCGTACGTGCTGGTTACAGGCGAGCGGGGTGGGCGCGATCAGCCGGATATAGCCGGCGATGTCGTCCCCGTCGTCCTCTGCCACGAGGAAGTGCTCGGGCCGGTGGTTGGTGTCGAAGAACGGGTCGTACGGCGGTTGCGGCCTCGGCTGCACGGAGTGCAACGGCGACCAGGTGTCCCGGTCCAGCGCGGCGAGCGCCGCCTCGTCGGTGCGGCGTGCGGGGCGTATGTGCGAGTGCGGCATGGGTGTCACTGTGCCATGGGGCGGCACCGGGCAGGATGGGGTCATGCGGATCGCAATCACCGGCTCGACCGGACTCATCGGTACGGCACTTACGCACTCGCTGCGCGCGGACGGCCATGAGGTCGCCCGCCTGGTGCGGCGCCCGGCGCGGGCCGAGGACGAGGTGGAGTGGGACCCGCACCGGCAGTACGTGGACGGGCGCGGCCTGACCGGCTGCGACGCCGTCGTCCACCTCGCCGGAGCCGGGATCGGTGACCGCCGCTGGACCGACGCGTACCGCAGGGAACTCCGGGACAGCCGCGTCCTCGGCACGGCCGCGATCGCGGAGGCCGTGGCCTCCCTCGACGTACCGCCCAGGGTGCTGGTCAGCGGGAGCGCGGTCGGCTACTACGGCGACACCGGGGACCGCGCGGTGGACGAGAGCGCGCCGCCCGGTGACGGGTTCCTGCCGAAGCTGTGCGTGGAGTGGGAGGAGGCGGCGGCCCCCGCGGAGGAGGCGGGCGTGCGGACGGTCTTCGCCCGCACCGGGTTGGTGGTGGCGCGCGGTGGCGGGGCGTGGGGCCGGATGTTCCCGCTGTTCAAGGCCGGGCTCGGGGGGCGGCTCGGCAGCGGCAGGCAGTACTGGAGCTTCATCTCCCTGCACGACGAGGTCGCGGCGCTGCGGCACCTCATCGATACGGAGCACCTGTCGGGGCCGGTGAATCTCACGGCTCCGGAGCCGGTGACGAATGGTGAGGCCACGGCGGCGATGGGGCGGGTACTGCGCCGCCCGACGCTGTTCACGGTGCCTGCTCCGGTGCTGCGGGTGGTGGTGGGAGAGTTGGCCGAGGACATTCTGGGCGGGCAGCGGGTGGTGCCCGCCCAGCTGCTGGAGTCGGGGTTCTCGTTCGCGTTCCCGAGCATCGACGAGGCGATCAGGGCGGCGCTGCGGTAGGCGCGCGTACAGGGCCGCGCGCTGCGCGAGCTGTGCGGGCTGTGCGCGTTGTGCGCCCCCGCGCACCGGTGCTCCGCAGCATGCGCGACTGACGCTGCGCTCATGGCTGCCTACTCTCGGTCTACCCCCGTCTACCTGGTCCGGCAACGTCCGCAGGCGACGCGAACTCCGGTATTCGGGGGGCCTGTTGGAGGCATGAGCCTCCTACCAGCCGCGCGCCGATCCCGGGGAGGGGTACGTGCTCAGCAGCGCTCACCATGCGGATGTCGTCATCGTCGGGGCCGGGATCGCCGGGCTATCGGCCGCTCAACAACTGACCAGCGCGGGACTGTCGGTCAGGGTTCTGGAGGCCGCTCCCCGGGTGGGCGGCCGGATGATCACCGAAGAGATCGACGGTTACCGGCTCGACCGTATGGGCCAGTTGCTCTCCACCGCGTATCCGGAACTGCGTCGCACGGCGGGGCTCAACAACGTCGTCCTGCGGCCGTTCTCGCCCGGCGTGCTCGTACACAGCGAAGGGCGGCTCCAGCGGTTCGGAGACGCGGTGCGGCGGAACGGTGACGTGAGGAGCGCCCGGCGGGGTTCGCCCCACGCCCTGAGGAGCGTAGGGGGAGCACTGACCGTTGCGCGCGCCCTTGCGAGCGCCCCCCGGCCGCTCGACCAGGCCCGGCTGGGCGCGTCGCTCGCCCGCCTCGCGGCCACGCCGGTGGAGCGGCTGCTCGCCCGCCCCGAGCACCCCACGTGGAACTCGCTGCGCGAGCGCGGCCTCCCGGCCCGTGCGGTCGACAGCCTTGTGCGCCCGCTGCTGTCCGCGCTGCTCTGCGATCCGGCGCTGACCACGTCCAGCCGGTGCGCCGATCTGGCGCTGCGCGGGTTCGCGCGCGGCTGGATGTGCGTACCGGAGGGGGGCGCGGCGGCGCTGCCCGAGCGGTTGTCGGCGACGCTGCCGGCCGGTGCCGTACACACGGGCGTACGGGTGACGGAGGTGTCCATCACCCGGGTACGGACGAAGGAGCACGGCGACCTCCGCTGCCGCGCGCTGGTGGTGGCGACGGGGGCCCGCGCCGCGGCGGAGCTGCTGCCGGGGCTGCGGGTGCCGGGGTTCCATCCCGTGGCGGTCCTTCACCACACGGCACCCGGGGTGCCGCTCGCGGACCCGGCGCTCGTCCTGGACGCGGACCGGAGCGGACCGGTCTCGCATACGGCGGTGATGAGCGAGGTCGACCCCTCACGCGCGCCGCACGGCCGCGTACTGATCTCGTCGACGGTGCTGGGCACGCCTCCGCCGGACCTGGACCGCCGGGTGCGGGCGCATCTCGCGACGCTGTACGGAACCCCCACCGACGAGTGGCAACTGCTCGCGGTCCACCACTCGCCGGAGGCGGTACCCGCGATGCCACCACCACACGACGTGCGCCGCCCGGTGCGGCTGCTGACGGGCCTTTACGTCTGCGGGGACCACCGGGACACGAGTACGGTCCAGGGCGCGCTGTTCTCGGGCAGGCGGGCGGCGGAGGCGATCCTGCACGACTTCGACGTCCCCCGGAGCGAGGAAACGACACTGCTCCGGGCGGCGTAAACCCTGCGGGCGCGGGCCCGGGTACGGCTGCGGGGCCCCCAGCAGCCGGGTCGCGGGCTTCCGCGGTGCGGGCCCGGGGCTTTCGGGCGCGCCCGGCGTTCGCGGGTGTCGGGTGGGGA
>NZ_JBIUBL010000056.1:0-22660 GCF_044548015.1 Streptomyces sp. NPDC052236
ACCAGCTACCTCGCGGGACTCCACCTCCGCGGAGCGGTCATCTGGCTCCGCAGCCTCCGCCCCACAACATGATCTGAACCTGGAACAGGCCCTAGGGCCCCGTGGACGACGGCTCATGTGCCACGTGCGGTGCCCGAGTGGGGGCGGCCTGCTTGACGAGGCGCCATGGAGATCGGCCCGCTTCGGACCGCCAGCTCGCCGGTACCGATCGAGGGCACGCTCGCCACGAAGGCCCGCACGTTGCGAGTTACCTACCTCGTGGGCCTGTTTCAGATACAGATCGGCCTGTTCAGATGCAGATCACGATCTTTCCGCGGGTGCGTCCGCGCTCGGCGTGCGCGTGGGCGTCGGCGATCCGCTCCAGGGGGTAGGCCTGTTCGATACGGGGTGTGTAGCGGCCTTGCCCGCCCAGTTCCGCCGCCGCGGACAGGAGAGTGGAATCGTTCTCCGCGTTGACCACATGCGTGCCCAGGTGCTGCCCGCCCGCGTGGTCGGCGACCGTCGCGACGCGCTTCGGGTCACCTGTGATCGCGACGAGGTCGTCCAGGGAGCCGGAGGCCGCGGTGTCGAGCACGATGTCGACGCCGTGCGGAGCGAGGGTGGTGAGGCGCTGTGCGAGGCCGGGGCCGTAGGTGGTGGGAACGGCGCCGAGAGAGGTGAGGAACTCGTGGTTGCGTTCACTGGCTGTCCCGATCACAGTGGCACCTTGCGCTACCGCGATCTCGACCGCCGCGCTGCCCACGCCTCCGGCGGCGCCCTCGACGAGAAGGGTGCGCCCCGCGAGGGAGCCGAGCGCGTTCAGTCCACCCATCGCGGTCACAGACGCGAGACCGGCACCAGCGGCCTGCTCGTCGTTCCACGTGGCGGGGGTGTGCACCCAGGCCGAGAGGATGAGCAGCTCTGCGGTCGCCCCGGTGACACCGCCCAGTCCGAAGACACGGTCGCCGATGCTCACCCCCTGCACCCCGTCGCCGATCTCGTCGACCACACCGGCGCCGTCGCGCCCGGGAATGGCGGGCAGCTCCAGGGGAATCAGCTGGTGCAGGGCGCCGGCGCGCAGCTTCCAGTCGATGGGATTGACGCTGGCCGCCGCGACGCGGACACGGATCTCACCGGGTCCGGGGTGGGGGTCGGGGGCCTGCTCGATCACCAGGCTCTCCGCTCCGCCGTATTCGTGGAACCGGGCTGCGCGCATAATGGTCTGCCTTACTTTGACGGGCCGGAATGACGTGTTCATCCGACACTCGTCACTCTAGAACCTGACGTTGACGTGAGGTGCAAGCCGCAACTGCCGCCCTGCCGGAGGAGGGCAGGCGCGGATGGGTGAGGTTGCCGAGCGGGCGGGGGTGAGCGTGGGGCCTGCGCCACTACGAGGGATCACGCCGCCCGTAACGGTCGACACCCATGTGCCCTCGGGCGGGCTCGGCGATCCCGGCACGACGCGAGGACTGCCGTGCGTACGTGAACCGCGTGAACGCCCTCGGGTCCGCCACCAGGTCATGATCAATCTCGGCGCCGGCAACGGTTCGATCGGCCCCCAGGGCTGCCCCCGGAGCCGGTATTGCTAGCCTAAACCTGACGTCAACGTGAGGTACGAGCGGGAAGGGAGTGGCCTGCGTCATGCGCATCGGACAGCTCGCCAGGCGGTCAGGGGTCAGCGTGCGGGCCCTGCGCTACTACGAGGAACAGCGGCTCCTGGAATCGGCGCGGACGCCCGGTGGGCAGCGAGACTATCCCGACGAAGCCCTGGAGCGGGTCCAGCTCATCCAGGACCTCTTCGCGGCCGGCCTCTCCAGCCGTACCGTCGTCGAACTCCTGCCGTGCGTGAGCACCGGCGTCGCGACCCCCGCCATGCTCGACCAGCTCATCATCGAACGCGACCGCATCGCCGCACGCATCCAGGACCTGACCCGGGCCAAGACCAAACTCGGCCGCGTGATCGAGAATGTGACCGCGGCGAACGTGGCGCAGGACTGATCAACCCGTCGCGAGGGGTGGGGCCCCGACCTATCCGGCATCTACCGGGCGACATCGCGCGTGAACAGGTCTCCCCACCCGGTCGGGTCCGTGAGCGCCACCGCCACCCCTCCCCTGTACCCGCCATGGACGATCAACGCCTCCACGGTTTCGGCCGAGCGAAGCCCACTCGTACATGCCTAACTTGCCTTACATCGCTTCAACCCGTTGACCTGTAGAGACACTTGACAGCACTAGATAACGATCGCGGTGTCGGCGGGCAGCTTGGCGCCGTAGGAGTCGAGGATCAGCCGCAGCGAGCGCAGCCGGGCGGCGAGGGCGGGCGCGTCGAGCTCGCGGTGCCAGGTGACCAGACGGTCGGCGGAGGCAGTGCGGGCCAGTTGCGGCCACTCGTCGTTGAGGGCGGCCAGGCTCCACACGGCGGCGCGCAGGCGGGGCTCGTTGGCCCGGCACCAGGCGTCACCGGCCCGGTCACGGGCCCGCTCGGCACGCTGCCGCTCGGGGTAGCGGTTGCCGCGGTAGTTCGCGGCGTCGCGCTCCAGCCGCACGTACCGGCTCTCCGCGCTGGAACGGGTGGCAAGTCCGAGGGCGTCGGCGACCTGTTGCCAGGAGGTCCCGCGCTTGCGGGCAGCCCGGGTGAAGTTACGCTCCAGGGTGTCCAGCGCGGCCCGGGTCTCGTCAGCTGGGTGAGCGCGGCGAGGACGTCGTCGGGGTTGAGGAACATCCGAGCGAAAACCGGCGCTTGTACCCTCCGTGACGGCCGCAGATAATGGCCCGATATCCGTGCTATCGGTCACCGTGAGCTGCGGTTCAGGGCGCCTCGGGATGCGCGAAGCGGCCCCGTTATCTGCGGCATCGGGTTCCGGAGGGCTTAGCGCCCGTTTTGACGTCGATGTTCCTCAACCCCGTCTAGCGCCCTGCCACTGCCCGCTCTGCGGCAACGTACTTGCCGAGCCCCAATGCCGCGTAGCGGCGCAGGGTCTTCTGGTAACAGCGCTTGCACGGCTTCCTTGGGTTGCCGACCCTCTTGCCGTGCGTACAGGTGGCCTTGATGCCGTCCCGGATGGTGCGCAGCGCTTCCTCGTTCTTCGCTTCCTCGTGCGGAAAGTTGTCGGCCCGCGCCATGTCAAGCTGGTCGGCCAGGGCCTCGCCCCCAGGCGACAAAGGTGTCTTCAGAGCCAGCTTCTGGGGGCACGCGCTAGCTACCTGCCGCAGGGCGAGCGTGGCGAGTCCCCGTCCGCGGTACTCGGGCTTGACGTAGATGATCTCGACCGCGTACCGGCCGGCGTCCAGCGCCATGAACCCGGCGTCCTGACCGTCGACGTGGATGAAAGTGGTGATCAGGTAGCCCGCAGCGAGGCTGCCGAAGGCGAGCTCGTTGATCCGCTGGAACTCCTCCAGCAGGTAGTCAGTGAACATCTCCTGCAGGCTGTCGACGTCCCTTTTCGTCAGCGGGTCGAATTCCTCGAACGTGATGCCGTCTGCCAGTTGGACGGTCATGGCTCTTCTCCTTGGATCAGCCAGGGCTAACGAATCCTTTGTGCCGGTTTTCGTTCCGATGTTCCGAACGCCGCCACAGGTCCCGGATCTTTTCAGGCAGGTCATCAGAAGCCATGGGGCAACTGTAGAGACCATCACCGACGCCGCGGCGGGAAATCCGGCCGACACATCGTCAGCCGCCCACCATGACCGACGAATGCTTGTCGACCGGCTGACCTTCAACGGTGCGATTATCCAGACCGGGCCGGAGTCCTACCGCCTCGCCCACACCAAGGCGCAGGCCGAACGCGTCGCGGCCGGCTGAGTTCATCCCCGGTGAGGACGGCGGCTCCGGCGGTGCCGATGGCCCGCCGCCCCACCCCCTCATGGCCGCCGGCATGCCTTTCCCGGACTGGCCGCCGGCGTGCGATGGCTGACCGGACTGCGGTGACGAATGGCGGGGGCCAGGGCACCGTGCCATGGGTACGGACGATGCCGCCTTTTGTCGGTGCCGTCGCCTTCCCCCGCCTGCGGGGAACGGCCCCCACCGGCCGTTGCGCGTGCCCGGCCGTCGAGGCCGGAACCCGCGATACCCACGTGAGCGCGGCCCGCCGGATGTCCGGCGGGCCGCGTATGAGGGGTGGTGGTGTGTCACATGTGGATGGTGGGGGTCGCGTCGGGGTTCTGGGTGGGGACGCCGCGCCGGTAGAGGGCGAAGCTGATGATCAGGCCTGCGGCGAAGAAGGCGGCGGACCACCAGTAGGCGGCGGCGTAGCCGTCCAGGCCCGCCTGGACGAGGACGGCGGGGTCCTTGGGGTTCTGGCCGGCCATGGAGTCGGCGAGGACGCTGGCGAAGATGGTGTTGAGCAGTGCGATGCCGAGAGGGTCCGCGCACTTTCGCACAACTTGGTTGTGACCTCTATCACTTGGGCTGTTGAGGCTGCGATGCCGCTCTCGGAGCTCCGCGAAGAGGTGAAAGACCGTCTCGCCTGCACGGATCGGCCGAAGCCGGCCTCGGAGAGGCAGGGGATGGGCACCGATGGTGCTCATCCACGAGGCCTCCTTGCCGGAAGTGGGACTAAACGCTTTGAGCCGTTCGGGAGATGTATAGGCATGAAGGTCATCACGACACCGCCGCTAAGTGGAGGACGATCATGTGGAGGGAGGTAGTGCTGAACGAACTCGCGTGGCCGGCGACAGGTGCTGTTCTGCTGAGTACGGGCGTGCTGAGGCTCATGGCGGAACGCTCACGCCGGAAGACACTGGTTGCCGTCACGACACGCGCTCCAGCCGGAACCAGGCTGGTTCAGGCGCGAGGTACGGGCGGTCCGGCGCTCTGGGTCCGGGTAGGCGACGGTCCGGCCAGTGACGCCGCAGTCACGGATCAGGAGTCTCCGTGATCCGTATCCCGCGAGAACACCAGGCCGAAGTCGGCGCGCTCTACCGTGAGTTCGGCCGAGAACTGCTCAGCTTCGCCGGCCGCCTGCTGCACAACGAATCCGATGCGGCGCCCGACCTGACCCAAGAAGTGTTCCAGGCCGCCGCGCAGCGATGGGACCGGCTCCGCGGCCTCGACCGGGATGCGCAGCGGGCGTGGTTATTTCGGGTGCTGAAGCACAAGGTGTTCGACCACTGGGGAGCGGCGCGGCGCCACGTCCCGGTGTCGGAGGTTCCAGAGACGGCAGCCGATCAAGACGCCTCTCGCGAGGCGCTTTCCCATCTCCTGCTGCAACGGTGCTGGAGGATGATCGATGCCATGCCGCCGGCGCAAAGACGGGTGGCGCTGCTGCGGTGGCAGGGGGAATGGACGACGCGGGAGATCGCGGAGCATCTGGCCCTCAGCCCCAGCACCGTCCGTGTCCATCTGCGTAACGCCCGCCGCGTGCTTGTCGAGGAGTTCGGAACCGAAGTGGTCTTCCCCTCCGACTGGTGGGAGAAGACTCCTGGAGAGGAGGTGGCCCGATGAGCAACGACGAACAGACCTACCGGATCGGCTCCAGTGACGCCGAACCACGCAAGCTCACCAGCATGGACGACGTCCTCAGACAGCTCGACCGGGTTGTCGACCCCATTCCCCTGGAACTGTACGAAGAAGGCTTTGACAGGCTGATGGCATGGATGGCCGAGGACGTGCCCCCCGAGCCGATCCCCGCTACCGAGACGCCCGGCGACGCGAACACGTCAGGCTCCGCCAAGGTCCTTGTGGTGGGCGGCGCACAGGCCGGCACGAGCGAGTTCGTCCGACAGCTGAGCGAGATCGCCCCCATCACCACCGATCCGCTGGGGGACGAGCGGGGCAGTCCCGTCCCGGAGGGCAGGGTGGAGTTCGGACGCATGACGATCTCCGAAGACATCGTCCTGTACCTCTTCACCCCGCAAGGCCCCGGCCTCACGGCGTGGGACTGGCTGGCGCGTGGCGCGATCGGGGCGGTTGTCCTCGCAGACACGCAGCGCCTGAGTGACTGCTTCGACGCCCTGAACTATCTCGAGACCAACGGCATGCCCTATGTCGTGGCCATCAACGAGGAAGAGGGAGCCATCGAGTACAGCGAAACGGCGGTCCGAGCCGCGCTGAACGTCTCTGCGAACATCCCCGTGATGTTTGGCGACACGCGTCGGCAGACTTCTGCCAGGGAAGTGCTCATCACTCTGGTCAGTCATGCCCTGGAGCAAAGCCTGGCACGGCGCAGGCGCGCTGCGCCGGTAGCCGTGGACAGTTCCGAGCTCTCCGAAGAACTGACTGCCCTCGTGCTCCTGACGCAACTGGAGGGCCTACTGCGGTGACCTGAAGCGCAGGGCACCAACCACCACAACGACGCTCATGGCCTGATACCGCAGGGAGCTGCAGTATCAGGCCTCAGGGAGGGGCTGGCAGCGATGGCGCGGGCGCTCCTTGATGTCCGCGGCGGCCATCCGGGAGACCGGAGGGCCGTGTCGGCACTGACCGATTCGAGGGGACGGATGGCGTGGCGCCCGGGGTGAACCAGACGGCCTCACGCATCCCTCGCCTCCCTCCTCTGATCGGCGTGGGCGGTCAGCTCAGTTTGTTGGGTAGCGTCACAGAGAGCCTGCCGTCCTCGGTCATGCCGTGAATGCCGATGCGTTCCTCGTCGAACCGGTCCCAGTCGCACCGGATACGGAAGACCTTGTGCGACGGGAGGTCGGTGAGGTCGAGGCTGGTAGTGAAGTCTCCCGCTTCCGTCAGGAGGCGGACCGTCTCACGTGCGTCGTGGACGTTTCCCTGGAGGAGGCGGGCGAGCCGGTCCAGGCTGGTCACTACTTCCTTGGGGCGCTGCCCGTCAGGTTCGAAGAGTTCGATGATGCGGTACGAGTCGCCTTCGTATGCGCTGTCGATCCGAAGCTGCCGCTGGATGGCGGCTTCTTCCTCGTCCAGGGGGAACACCTCTGCGGGCGCTGGTGCGGGAACCTTGGGGTAGAGGCGAGGCACACCGGCCTCGATCGGCACTTCGTAGATGATCCCTGCGGCCATGAGAAGGTCCAGGACATCGGTGTGAGTGCGCAGGGGCGGCCGCCCGTAGTGTGCTGCATAACGCTCAGCAGCCTGGATGTGCGCTGGCTGCTTGGCATGCTCATCTTCGTCGAGCGATTCAGGGGTTTCCCAGCAGGAAGCATCCAGGTCGCCTTCCGGGTTGTCGACGTTCCGGACCCCACGCTTCAGGTCATCACGAGTGGCTCCGTTCTCCGCGATCCCCACGCCCAGGAGCAGGAACGTGAGCGAGTGCGGCCGCATTCGCGTCCACCCGCCACGCATGACCTGCTGGAGGTAATGCTCGCGATCCTGCTCGGTCCAGCTCTTCGGCGGCTCAAGCGCGACCAATGTTCTCTCTCCCCTGCAGAACGGGTGGAAAGGGAAGCATGCCACCCATTCGGTCCCTGCTCAGGCCGTATGCCGGAACGGTGCCTCCAGCACGGTGCTGACCGGCCCGCATCTTGGTGAGGCGCGCAGCTGGGCCCGGACGAACACACTCGGTCGACGTCCCACGACCACCTCCAAGATCAGGTCCTGAAGACAGTCTGCTGACCACCGGGCAACACGTCGACTACCCGGCCAACGATGCGAGCCGAGCCACTAGCCCAGCTTTACGCGTCGTCCCGCAGGCGCAGGGGCGAGGCGGTGGAGCTGCTCCGGGACACGCTGGAGCGGTGCGAGCGCGCGCTGGGCCCGGACGACCCGCTGACGGCCGACGTACGGCGGCAACTGGAGGAGCTGAGCTGACGGCGGCCCGGCACGCCCCCGCCCGCTTCGGCCGGGCCCGGCCGCAATACAGCGTCAAGGCCCGCGCCCAGGCAGGGAAGGCGATCCGCGTGAGCGATGCGCGAGCGGATGGACAAGAACCAGGCATCATGAGCAGGACCGAACACCATGCTGGGGAGGACGAGGGCACGGCCGCTGTGTGCCGGCCCGGCGACCCGAAAGCCTGATCGCCCTTCAGCAGCTCGAGAGTGCCCGCTACCTCCTGGTCTCACGCCGCGGGCCGGATGCGGATGATGGCGGCCTGGTCAGTGACGCCGACAGCCTGCAGGTTCAGCTCGTTGATGACTGCCTTGTCGCCCGTGTGGCAGGTCAGAGACACGTAGGCGGAGGAGTTCGCCGCCGGTCCGGTGAAAGTGGACTCACACCCACCGTCGCTGGAGAACTCCGACTGGAGCAGCGGTGCAACCATCGTGACCGTCTGGGCGTTGATCGCGGTCACCTCGATCGGGCCGAGACCGAATCGTGCTGGCAGCGGCACCGTGACCGGGGCGGTCACTCGGATCTCGCAGGTGCCGTCCGCACACGCCCGGGAATTCTCACCATCCGCCGGAGCGGCCAGCGACGGTGTGGGCGAAGAAGTGGGGCTCGTGGGAGTGCTGGAGACCGTGGGAGTGGCGGAGGCCGTGGGTGGAGCCGACGCCGACCCCGCGACGGTGCCGTCGGTGGCCGACTCGTTCGATGAGCACGACGCGACCACAGCGGTCACGGCCGCGGCCAGCAGAACGCGGGTAAGCGGGCGGGGGCGGGCAACTGACTGCGCGTGGGTCATGCGGATATTCAATACGGACTGTGCAGGGACCGGTCCCGGTTCCGGCATCCCTGGTCATTGTGAGTTCGCTGCTGTTGCCGTGGAGCGTTCACACAGCGGCGGGAGGGACCGTTCAGGCTCGCGTCAACGAGGCCAGACCAATCATAGTCGGCACGACGGAGCAGGACACCGGCCGCACTCGGTAGCCGCTCGCGAACCCCGTGACGGTACAGGTGGTCCGTGTGTTGCCGCGCCGCCGGTCAGAGACCGTCCGCCCGTTCTGTCTCCGGACCGGCTCCGGGAGGGGTCCCCGAACCGGCGTGTACAGCCCTCGAGTACGGCGAGGCCGGACCGACCGCCGAGGGCCGTACCGAGGTGGTCACCGTGGGAGTCACCGGCGACTCGCCGAGGGAGCGGCTGTGCTCCCTCGCCCAGGAGCTGGCCCTCAAGGCCCTCGCCCGCCTCCCCGAGCCGTAGGCGCGCGCCGCACTCCGGGGTGGCTGAGACCGATACAGGCGATCGCACGATCGTTCTCGCCGTTCTCCGCCATGACCAGCGGCCCGCCGACATGTCCGCCGGTCAGGAGTGGGTGACCTTAATGCGGGAGATGCGGACCTCGCCGTAGTTGTCGTCGGTGCACGGCTCGGAGTTGTCGCAGTTGGCCTGTGTGTAGGCCCCTGCCTTGAAGTAGTTGGTGTCGCCGTCGTGGGAGATCGTGGTCTGCAGCCGGCCATTGTAGTACATGTCGATCTCCCCGTCCTTGGCTACGAACTTGGCCTCGAACTCGGTGCCCGGTTCGTAGTCGTCGGTGACGAGGTGGTGGTGGCGGTCGTCGCCGTCGGTGACGTAGAGGCTGCTGCCTTCGAGGCGGAAGACGGTGACGTCGTCGTCCCCGCCATGGACCTGCGCGCCGACCACGTACGGCCTGTCCTCGGGCAGTGCCGTGAACGCCTCCCTGACCACGAGGGTATGGGTGCCGTCCGTGGTGGACCAGGCTGCTTCGTCCTCGCCGCCGTCGGTCATCTCCCGCAGCTCGGCGCGCGGGTAGCTGGAACCGCCCGTCGTCACACCGTTGACAGCGGCCCGGAACCGGACCGCGTCGCAGGCCGCGTCGACCTGGAACCAGGGACGGGCGGAGAAGGTCGCCAGTTCAGGCTGGGTGATCTCGGTGGGGTCCTCGTCCTCGCCGGTCGGCAGGGTCAGCTTCCAGTCGGTCAGGTCGAGGACGTCGGAGGGGTAGGCGCATCGGGCGGCCGCCCGCTCGTACAGGGCCGGGGTGTCGGCCTGGGCGGGCAGCGTGAGCGCGACGGTCGAAAGGGCCGCGGTGATGCCCGCCAGCACGCGGATTTCGGTCCTTGGCATGGAAGGTTTCCGCTCTGTCGGAGTGTTCGGTTCGGGCCGATGCGTACCGTAGACGCCGCTGTCGGGACCGGTCCCGGAGCCGCTGCCGCCTCACTGCCGACGGGCCGTCCACCCCGCCCTCCCACCGCCCTCGATCCGACCGCCTCTACGCATGAGTGCGACTGATGAAGGCTCTGGGCAGACGCTGCGTACTGACCGCCGAACGCAGTACGGTTCGCTCTACGTGCGCGGCCCAGGCCGTGTGCGTACCGGACTCGACCGAGGGGGAAGATCCGTGCGTTCCGGGGACGACTTCGCCGACCGCTATGTCCTCAAGGAGGTCATCGGCGCGGGGAGAAGCGGTGACGTGTGGCTGGCCCACGACACAGTGGTGGGGCAGGACGTCGCGCTGAAACCGGAGCGGGTCGAGGGCCAGGAGGAAGCCGCGGTGCGGCGGCTGCTGGGCGAGCCACGTGCCATGGCCAAGTTCCGCAGCCATCCCCACGTCGTGACCCTGTTCGACGTCGTGACCGTGCCCCAGGAGAAGGGCGGGGACACGGGCGGGGACGGGGCGCGGACGTACTGGTTCGTCATGGAGTACGTGCCCGGTGGCGGCCTGGACCGGCAGCCGCCGGGCTCTCCCGTGCGGGCGGCCCGTATCGGTACCCAACTCGCCGACGCGCTCACCGCCCTGCACGAGGCGGGCATCGTCCACTGCGACGTCAAGCCCGCCAACATCGGCCTCACCCGGCACGGGGCCGCGAAGTTACTGGACTTCGGTGCCGCGTACCGGGTCGGCGGCACCGAGACCATCACGGTCAACGGCCCGTTCAGCTTCACCCCGGACTACGCCGCCCCCGAACTGGCCCGGGGCAACGTCCCCCGCCCGGCCTCGGACGTTTTCTGCCTGGCCACCACCCTCCACGCACTGGTCACCGGCGCACCGCCGCGCGGCGGCGAACCCGAGGAGCACGCCGCCCCCGGGGAGACGGAGAACAACGGGGAGGATGCCGAGCGGCTGAGGTACTGGCGGGCCGAGCAGGGCGTCGTCGAGTTGGACGCCGCCGCCGTGGGACCGCTGTACCCGGTGCTCACCGCCATGCTCCAGCGTGATCCACGGGACCGCCCCGACGCGGCCGAGGCCAAGCGGCTCCTGGAAGCCGTCGCCGGATCCGGGCCGGACGCCCCCGCGGCCACCTCTCAGGGCAAGTCCGCCAGACGCCGGCGATGGCGTCGGCTGGTCATCGCGGCGGCCGTCGGCATCAGCACCGTACTGGCTCTGGGACTCGTCGTCATCCCGGACCATGGCGACGACGGGAAGGCCGCTCCCGGGCCCGGGCAGAGCCAGAGCCGACCGCAGGCTCTGATCGGCGATCCGCACACGGCCGACGTGTGCGCCCTGGCGGACCCTGCCGCTCTCGTCCAGTTCGGCGGCGACGCCGAACGGGACGTGGACTACGGGAACTTCGACCGCTGCGACGTGCTCGTGCGCTACGACGACAAGACCCGGATCGACGTGTCGATCGGCCTCCGCCAGGGCTCGCCGCCCGAGGGGTCGAAGCCCTCCAGAACCATCGGGAAGATCGGTATCCGGGAGGAGGAGTCGGAGAGCGACGAGTGCAAGCTGCTGCTGACGTCCGACCGCGATACCGACAACACCCTGGTCGGGGTCCGCGTCAACATGGGCAAGGGCTCCATGACCGGCGGCGAGGCGACGCTCTGCGCGGTCGCCTACAAGGCCGCCGAGAGCGCGGCCGAGGTCCTCGACCGGGGCCCGATCCCCCGTCGTTCCCCTGCCTACCCGCGCGCGTCGCTGGCCTGGGCGAACGCCTGCGAGCTGCTCGACACCGAGGCGCTGTCCGCCGTTCCCGGCCTCAAGGTCGACGTGCCGGTCCGCGGCGTCGCGAACTGGAGCTGCGAGTGGTCGAGCGACGTCGACGATGTGGATGTGGAGGTGGCCTTCTTCCGCGATCAGCCCAGGTCCGCGGCGGACGGCGGCGCGACCCTCACGCTCAGCGGACACCGCGCCGTCGTCGAACCCGACGACGACACCTGTGCGGTCTTCGTCGAGTACCGCAGGTACAGCGGCGTGGACGCCGAGGAGGCCGCCGAGATGGTGCGCCTGGACGTCGGCGGGCAACTGCCCACGAACAAGCTCTGCGAGACGGCCGAGGGCCTCGCGACCTCCGCCGCCGCCGAACTCCGCGCGCGATAGCGCAGGGAGCGTGACTGTCCCTCAGGGCGCGGTGTCCGGCCAGGTCGTGTCGTCCTCCATCAGGTCCAGGTCCGGCGGTACGAGCGTCGTCGACTCCACCAGTCCCCTGATCAGGTTGTGCAGCAGCCTGTTGTCGCCGGGGCGGCCCTGCGACTTGTCGTGCATCAGGGGGTACCGGAAGCCGGTGCGGTCCAGGCGGCGGCGTACGGCCTCGACGCGGTGCTCGATCCTGCGCTCGTTCCATTTGCCGTCCGGGCAGATGTAGGCGAGCTGCTTGGCGGCCACGGCGTACGTCAGGGGCCGCGGGTCCTCCTCGTACAGCAGGTACCGCTGGCCGAGGACGACCAGCAGGAGTCGTTCGTCGTCGTCGAGCGCCCAGGTCTCGGGTCGTACGGTCTCGGCGGCCCGTCGAGACAGCGGCCCCTGGTCGTCGTGGCCCGCCACATACAGCTCGACCAGGTGCTCACGGTAGCCGGAGCCCTTCACGAACAGCGGGGTGTACCCGGTGGCGAGCGGGATCGGCTCCGTGGTCACGTGCATCATCTGGCCGCGGGGCAGCCGGACGAGCTGCTGCCCGGTGTTGCGCAGCCACCACAGCCCCTGGCGGTACGTCAGCTCGCCGTGCCGCCTGCTCACCCACTGGTCGTCCACGCCGACGCCCAGGTCCACGTCCGGCTTCTCGCCGCGCCCGAAGCAGAGGGTCAGGCCCGGCCGGGGCGGGACGCTGAGGCCGCCGGTGACCGTACGGGCATGCAGGGTGCCGGGCGCGGTGGGCGCGACACCTCGCGCGAGGCTGGCGGAGAAAGGCATCGCTGGTCTCCTCGGTTCATGGGCTTCTCGCTGCGTGTGCTGCTCGGTGCGCGCACGGCGTACTGACCAGTGTCCGCGTCCGCTGCGGGACCCCTCCCCAAAACGGCCCCGTATAAAGATGCGTGTCCCGATGCCGGGGTTCAACGGCGCCCACGGACAGACGAGTTGAGGGGTTGACCGATGAACACGAGCAGGGGCCGGGTCGGCGTCGGCGTGACGCTGCGGCCCTTCACGGCCGGTCTCGTCCTGGTTGCTGTCACCGGCGGCCTGACAGGGCTGACGGCCTGCACCGGTGACCAGGATCCGGCCAGGGCGGACGGGAAGACATCGAAGTCGGCCTCGGCCACCCGCTCGTCCCCGGCTGTCCCTTCCTTCTCGCCGCCTCCGCAGAAGGTCATCCGCACCAGCGACGAGGCGTGCGACTTCACGGAGTCGTTCGAGGCCGACGAAGTGAAGGCTTATCTCCCCAGCGGCCCGGCCTACTCGGGCAAAGGCCCGCATCCGGCCGTGCTGTTCAAGTCGGACGACTACGGTGACGACGACAGGGAGCCTCAGCTGCCCGACAAGTGGCTGCCGGCCTACTTCGGTGACGACACTCAACTGGTGGTCTGCCAGTACAACGACAACAGCCACGACAGCCGGGACATCGGCACCTGCACCTATATCGGTGGCTCCCCCAACTCGGGAGACGGGAAGGCCGAGGTGCGCTCGGCCCGCTACACCTACCGGGTGTTCGAGGCCAGGACCGGCAAGCTGGTCACCACGTTCGCCATGACCGGCACCACGAGTCTGGCGGACACCTGCCCTGAAGAGTCGTACTACCCGACGGCGTTCTACCAGCTCGTCGAAAGCGAGGACTTGGCCGACAAGCTGCGGCGGCTGATCGAGGGTGAACGGCCGTAAGCCAGCGGCGCTTCCGGACCGCTCGCGCGGGCATCAGGCCGTAGCCGGGCTGCGCTTGGCGCCGCCGGGGCACCGAAGTGCTCTGCGGGATGAGACTGCGCTGTGTCACGCGCTAATGATCTTCAGTGAGGCCCACAGGGTGAGGGTCGAGGCCAGCAGGGCGGCGGGGACGGTGAGCAGGCCGAGGAGGGTGAACTCCTTCAGCTCGACGTCGTGGTCGTGGTGGTGGGCGATCCGCCGCCACAGCAGGGTGGCCAGGGACCCGGCGTAGGTGAGGTTCGGGCCGATACTGACTCCCAGCAGGACGGCCAGGACTGGGCCGGGTCCGGAGGTTTCGGCCAGGGGTATGAGGCGAGGACGGCCGGCAGGTTGTTTATCAGGTTCGCGAGCAGCGCGGCGAGCGCGGCGATGCCCAGCAGGGCGGGCAGCGTGGTGCCGTCAGGCAGGACATCGCCGAGGGCGTGGCCGAGGCCGTTGGCGACCACGGCCTGTACGACCACGCCGAGGGCGAGGACCAAGGCGAGGAACGGCAGGTCGGCGGAGCGCACGATCGCGGCCGGAGTCGTGTGCTGTCGGGCCACGGCGCGTACAGCCATCACGGCCGCGCGGCCGCCGCGGCCCACGCCGGGTCGATGCCAAGCGCGGAAGCCACGGCGCTGGTGGCGGCCACCGTCACCAGCGCGAACAGCGGCAGCTCCGCAGGCCCTTCCGCCTCCGTCGGATCGGTGGGTGCGTTGAGTTCGGCGGCGAAGAAGCGACGGAAGACGGCGTACTCGACGGCGATGGCCGCCAGCCACGGCTAGGTCATCAGCAACGCGAAGCGTGTGAAGGTCAGCCCCGTGGCGGTGAATGCGAGCAGGTTCGTCAGGTTCGACACCGGCAGCAGCAGGGACGCCGTGTTCGACAGGTGTGCGCTGGCGTAGACGTGGGGGCCCGGCCGGGCCCCCATACGCGCGGCGGTGGCGAACACCACCGGCGTCAGCAGGACCACGGTGGCGTCCAGGCTGAGCACGGCAGTGATCAGCGAGGCGAGAGCGATGACCGCGCCCAGCAGCCTGCGCGGTCGGCGGCGGGCCCAGCGGGCCATCCATGTCCCGCAGGCATGGAGAACGCCCTCGTGTCACAGAGCTTGGCGAGCACCAGCACAGCGGCCAGAAAGCCGATCATCGGCCCGAGCCGGGCGGCCTCCTCCCGCACCTCCTCCAGCGGAATCGCGCCAGCCGCGCCAACAATGGCGGCAGCGGGCACCGCGAAGGCCGCCTCCGGCCAGCGGAAGGGGCGGAGGACGGCGCACACCAGCACCACGACCAGCGCGGCGACGGACAGGGACCCAAGCAGCACAGCATCGATCATCCATACCGCGCGGCTGGATTTGACCACCGCCCCGTTGTAGGTCGGACCGCGCCCCTCGATCCTGATAGTCCGTTGCCGCGGACACCAGCCGCAAGGTGGCCGTACGTGACGCTCAGGCCGCGGCCGTGGCGGTCTGTTCGTCGTGCTCGCGCAGCATGCGCACGACGGTCGCGGGCCCACCGTCGATCTGGTGCTGCCAGTTCTCGGTTCTGGCACAGATGTTGGGGAGCGGTCGCGGAGGGTACCGCGCTGTTCGATTGCGTTGGACTGAGGCCGTGAATGCGGGTACGGCCTGAGGCTGGCCCATCGGCTGTGCGATCACATCCTGTTCGACCATCCCGACTGCCTCCGCGGCGAGATCGATCCCAGCTGTCATCATCCCCTCGCGACAGAGGGCTCCACCCGATTCGCGGTCGGGACCGGTCCCGGTCCACCAGTGGTCGAATGCGCTGACATCAGGAGCGCCCACCTGGTCACCGATCGAGGTCAGCTTCACAGGTCACGGAACGCGGAGAGTCGGATGAGAAGTCCGGTACGTGAAGGTGTCATCGCTCTGGCTGCAGTGGCTCTGTTGGCCGCGTGCACCGGAGGCTCGTCCGGGGAAGGCGACAGTCCTGCGGCCTCCGGCTCGCCAACCCGGAAGGCCCTCGGCCTCAGCGGCGATCCACGGGCTGCGGCGCCCTTGGCGTTCGACAGCAAGGCGGCGCATGTCCTGCCGACCGGCCCGAAGGGCTTCCCTCCTATCAATTTGCACGGGCGTGCGGCCTGGCTCACGCACGCGTCAGGCCTGACGATGTACAACCTGGCCACGGGCAAGGCCGTCACCGACATCACGACCCAGAACACGCCCACGTACGATGTGCCGGCGCCACGCGATCTGAGCGAAAACCAGGCCGAGATGGTACGAAGCCGCGTGTCTTTCCCTGTGTCGGTGCAGATCGGCGGTGTACCGGCCGTGGTCGCCGTCGTGCCGGTCCAGCTCGCCAAGAACGGCAAAGGTTCGGCCCAGGCCGGGTCGAGGTGATCGCGGCCCGGGCGGACAACGGCAAGCTGATCTGGCGGCTTCCCGTGGACATCTACGGAGACCCGGAGGGCAAGCTCGGCGCGCAACTGGTTGAGCCCGGGGACGGTGTGGTGACCGTCACCTGGACGGAGGATGACTTCATGGGAGGCACCTTCGCGGTCTCCTATGACGACGAGCCCCGCATCCTGTGGCAGCGTGCGGGCTTCGGGATGGTCGGCCGATCCGGCGACGCCCTTCTGGGGTTCCGCTATGAGCCGGACGAGGAATTCTCGCTGGCCGGTGTCGCCGCGTCCAACGGCCGTGACCTGTGGGCCAAGGAGGTGCCCGCCGGAACCACCTGGGCGGTCAAAGGGAACGGCACACCATTGGCCAAATTCGTCGACGCCGACGAGCCGGCACGGCTGATCGAGATCGCGACCGGCGACTTCGTCCTGTCCAGGCGGGCCGGCCTGACCAGCCGCATGAGCTGCGAACACGGCGAGGGGCACCGTCCTGCTGTGCGCCTCGAAGCAGGACGGGGCGCTCGCGGTGGACAAAACCGGCAAGATCTTGTGGCGCCGGGCGGCGGGTGACGGCCCGGGCGAGTGGAACGCCACCGTGGAAGCCGAGTTCAAGGATCTGTTCTACGCCAAGGGCAAGGACGGAACATTCGTCGTCGACGGGCGTACCGGACGAACGGTCAGCGCAGACGTGGGAATCGTGCCTGATCGCGTCAACGCCTATGCCGCGCTGGTCTACACCGATAACGGCATAGAGGTCCACCTCGCCAAGCGAGCGCGTACGTGCGACCGGTGGCGGGGCTGGCCCGCCACCGGTCCTTGCGCGCGGGGCGTCCTACACGGCGCCGGGGCCGACGTCCGTCGCGCTGAGCGGGGCCCGCTTGACCGTGGCCGACGAGCGCTCGTCGGCGCCGGCGTCGATGCCGCCGACTCGGGCCTGGCCGTCCATGTCGTCGGTCACGAAGGCGTGGCCGCCGGTGCCGGCGTCGATCGCCGGGCTTCCCGCACCGATCCGGTACAGCGATCCGTCGGAGGCGAGCAGCGGGTCGACTGGCCTGACGGAGTCGGAGGGCACGGACACGCCGACGGTCGCCGATCCGGTCGGCCACGCGATGTTCCCGGCGTAGGTCATGTCCACGGGCTTCTTGACCTCGTTGAGCAGCTTGCCCCGGCTGCCCGTGACGACGTTGTCGGCGATGACCGAGTCGACCGGGGCGAGGTTGTAGTTGGCGCCGATCTCGATGTTCGACACGTTGTTCACGAAGGTGTTGTTCACGACGGTCGCCCGGTAGACGCGCCAGTGTGCGTTCAGCGCGCCCGAGGTGTCCACGTCGCCGCCGTCGATCTGCAGCGCGGCGTCGTGGCCGGTGCCGGTCAGGCCCTCGAAGTAGTTGTTGTAGACCTTGTGGTCCTGGCCGTAGATGCGGATCCCGCCGGTTCCCGCCTTGCCCTCCCCGAAGAAGAAGTTGCCGTAGAACTCGCCGCGGTTCCCGTGCCGTTGGGACAGGACGCCCTGTGAGTCGCGGAAGGTGTTGTGGCGGACGATGTTGTCGTTGCTCTTGACGGAGACGATCTCCGGGTCACCGTCGCATCTCTCGAAGAGGTTCGACTCGACGACGGTGAATCCGCTCGACTGGGAGATGCTGCTCTGGCCGACCCGGATGGCCTCCATCTCGTTCTCCGCGCGGGGGCCGATGTCACGGAAGTGGTTGTGGTCGATGCGGTCGTACTGGGACTGCTGGCTCTCGGATCCGTCGATGGTGATGAAGTTCCCGAGTTGGTGCTTCTCCTCGAACAGGTTGTGATCGATCCGATTGTGGTGGCTGTTCTCACCCTGGATGATCACCCACTTCAGCGTGGACTCCTCGGTCAGCCGGAAGTGGTTGCGGGTCAGCCGTACGTTGTTCGAGCTGGTGATCTTCAGGGTGTTGCTGTTCGTGAACTTCAGCCCCTGGAAGGTGACGTAGGAGGAGTTCGCCACCTCCAGTTGCCCGTTGCCGATCACCGCCTTGCCGCGGTTCTCCGCGACGACGGTGATGGGCTGGGCGGCCGTTCCGTTCTTGCCGGTCATCTTGCCGATCGAGTACGTGCCGTCCGCGAGCACGATGCGGTCCCCGGGCCGCGCGTCGCCGAACGCGCTCTTCAGCGCGGTCGAGTCCGCGACACGGACCGTGCGGACGGGGGCCGGATCCGTTGGATCCGTTGGATCTGTCGGATCCCCGCCGCCGCCGCCGCTGCCGTCGGCTCCGTAGATGTCGGTCTCGGTGATGCTGGTCCAGTCGTTGACCGTGTTGCCGTGACCGACGATCCGCACGTAGCGGGCCGAGGTATCGGCGAAGTCGTACTTCTGCTGCTCAAGTGTGCTGCCGCTGCTGGTCTTCCGAGCCAGCACGGTCTTCCATGACGATCCGTCGTCGGAGAGCTGGACGTCGAAGGTGTTCTTTCTGCTGTTCCCCTGGTGCCAGGCGAGCGACACCGACCCGACGGTCTTCGCCGAGCCGAGGTCGTAGCGGATCCACGCCCCGTCGCCCTGCGACGACCAGCGGGTGCTCAGGTTGTTGTCCAGGGTGTTGGCGGGAACGTTGCCGTCATCGGCACTCGCCGTGACGCCCGTGACCTGGACCGGGGATTCCCCGCCGGGATCGGTGGGGTCGGTGGGGTCCTCGCCCGCCGGCTCGATGTCGTAGGTCCGGACCCAGTCGACCTCGAACACGGCCGGGCGCAGGCCACTGTCGCCGGTGAAGTTGTCCAGCTGGATGACGAGGTTCCCCAGGGGCATGTCCTGGATGTTCCCCCGGTCGGCGTTCGCGCCGTCCGCCCGCCGGAACCATTCGACACCGTCGACGTAGCCGACCAGCGCCTTGGGCGTCCACTCGAAGGCGAAGTTGTGCCACTGCGTCATGTCCATGGGGCAGAGCTTGGGGTTTTCCTTCTGGTCCGACGGGCTCTTCGGGTAGTGCAGGAATGCGGCGAGGCACTGCGATTCGGGGTCGGAATTCTCGACCCAGTCGTACTCCCCGTTTTCGAGCCGGTTGCCGTCGGTGGGCCAGATCAGGTGCAGTGGGTGGTAAAGCCCGCCCTCCGAGCCGGTGTTCCGTGAGCGGGACCGGATTTCCCACCGGCCGTACTGGGTGGCCTCGTGCTGCCTGATCCACCCCGTGTCGCCGTTCGCCTCACCCCGCATGGTCATCATGCCGTCCGCGACGGTGCTGTTCTTCCCGCACCGGCGGCCGTTCTTGCCGTGGCCCTCCCAGCATTGGGCCGTGCCGCCGACGCTGCCCGACGGTACGTCCCACTTCGCGGGGTTGACCGGGCCGGTGTAGTCGAACTCGTCGGATATCGGCAGCGGGGTGCCCCAGCCGTGCCGCTTGGCGGCCTCGGTCGAGTCCCCGCCGCCCCCGTCGCCCCCGCCGTTGCCGTGCGTGACGTTCAGCCCGTAGATCTTCACCTGGCCGTAGTTGTCGGCGCTGCACGGGTCCGAGTTGTCGCAGTTGGCCTGTGTGTACGCGCCAGCCTTGAAGTAGGCGCCGGAGAAGTTCTTCGACAGCGTGGTCTGCAGCACGCCGTTGTAGTAGGCCTTGATCTTGCCGTCGCTGACCACGAACTTCGCCTGGAACCGCGTGCCCAGCTCGTAGCCCTCCGTCACCAGCTTGTGATGCTTTTCGTCGCCGTCGGTGACGTAGAGCTTCTTGCCTTCCAGACGGAAGACGCTGAGGTCGTCGGAGCCGCCGTGGATCTGCCCGGCGACGACATTCGGGGTCTTCTTGGGAACGTCCGTGATGGCCTGGTCGATCACCATCGTGTGGGTGCCGGACGTGGACGACCAACTCGCCTTGGTCTCCCCCGAGTCCGTCATCTCCCGCAGCTCCGAGCGGGGGTACTTGGAGCCGCTGGTGGTGACGCCGTTGACCGGGGCCCGGAACCGGACGGCCGCGCACTCGTCGGCCGTGGTGAACCACGGGTCTTTCGCGTACGTGGCGAGTTCCGGCTGGTAGACGTTGGTGGGGGACTCCTCCTCGCCCACCGGCAGCCCGATGTACCAGTTCGTCAGGTCCAGCACGTCGGCCGGGTACGCGCAGGAGCCGCCGCCACCGCCGCCGCTGCCGTCGGCTCCGTAGATGTCGGTCTCGGTGATGCTGGTCCAGGCGTTGACCGTGTTGCCGTGACCGACGATCCGCACGTAGCGGGCCGAGGTATCGGCGAAGTCGTACTTCTGCTGCTCAAGTGTGCTGCCGCTGCTGGTCTTCCGGGCCAGCACGGTCTTCCATGACGATCCGTCGTCGGAGAGCTGGACGTCGAAGGTGTTCTTTCTGCTGTTCCCCTGGTGCCAGGCGAGCGACACCGACCCGACGGTCTTCGCCGAGCCGAGGTCGTAGCGGATCCACGCCCCGTCGCCCTGCGACGACCAGCGGGTGCTCAGGTTGTTGTCCAGGGTGTTGGCGGGAACGTTGCCGTCATCGGCACTCGCCGTGACGCCCGTGACCTCTAGCGGAGAGGTGTCGGCCGACGCGACCGGGTGGAACACACCCGAGACTCCGACGGCGACCGCACCCACTAACAGCGCATGAAACATGCGTCTCATAGGACCTCGCTTCGATTGACAGCCCCGGGCGACCGAGACGGCTGGTCCGGGGCCGGACGGTTGTGGTCAAAACCGTGAGGTGGCGCACCTGAGGTGGTGCTCCAAGTGCGGGGATACTGTGTCAGTCATGTGACGGGACGGGTCCCGCACACCTCACCCACACCGTTCAGCCCACTCCCCGGGACTCCTCAGCCGCCCGCGCCTCTGTCCCCCGGAAGTGCACCGCCATCGCCTCCTGCGCCCCGGCCACGTCGCGGGCACGCAGCGCGGTCACGATGTCGCGGTGGCGGCGGATCGTCAGTTCCGGTGACAGGTCGTCGGTCCAGCCGCGGGGCGCCCGAGACGCGGCGGACCACCGTCCAGAAGGCACCGAGCAGCTGCGGCGCGAGCGCGTTGCCGAGTGAGGCGTAGAGCAACTCGTGGAACTCCCGGTCGAGTTCCGCGAAGGGCCGGCCGGCCCGGCCCGCGGCCTCGTCGGCGCCACCCGGCCACCGGTCATGGAACGGGTGCCGGCGCCTGCTCGCCGAGGTAGGCCCGTTCCAGCAGCCCGGAATCCGCCGCGAGCCTCGCGGCGGGCCCGCTCAGCACCGTTTCGCCGTGCACCAGGACCACCGCCCGGTCCGCCACTTCCAGGGCCTGCTGTGGCGGCTGTTGTCGGCGAACGTCGTCATCGCGAGACGGGCTCGGCGGTTGGTCGCGAAGCGGAAGGTGACCGATCGAGACTTGCCGGATGCGACTGGGCCGCCAAGATCTACAACGATGCCTGGGCCCGTAAGAAACGCCATGCTCACGCCGTCCGCATCCTGGCACGCGCCTGGCTCCAGGTGATGCGGGCCTGCTGGCGCGACGAGCCTGTTACGACCCCGTCATCCACCAAGCCAACGGCAAGGCCAGCAAGCCCGCCGAGGCGCTTCTGGCGGCATAGAGGTTGACTCAGGAAACTCACGCGATCACTGCCCCGGCGACGTCGCCATCGAGGGCCGGGAGGCGATCTCGGGCAGCCGGTCCGTCCACCGCGCGGCCACGGCCGTCTCGGTGCGGGCGACAGCCTGCTCGCGCAGCTGCTCCAGCCGCATGATGAGCAGGTACTGGGGGTGCGCTCCCGTGCGGTGTCGGCGGCCTTGGTCGCGGCCGCGGCGTCCGCGTGCGTCATGCCCCGGGCGCGGCGCCGGACCGAGCTGCGGCCCACCCGTGCCAGGTCGACCGGTACGGGCGCGGCCGAGCCGGTGAATGGGCGGCGCGGTCGCCGGGGCGCGGGAGTGCTCATCAGGGCCTCACATTCAACGTCGGGAAAGAGGACGGCCCGCCACCCAGAGCACTTCTGTGGCGGGGCCGTCAGAAGTGGGCTGAAGCACCATAGTTGTCACCATCGGCGTCCGCTGGCCTGCGGCCTCGATCGGGCAAAGCACGGTGGTTGTCACCAGGGCGGCGCGCTACCTGTCACCAGCATCGTGCGAAGCATGTACATGCAACCGGTCGGCTCGCTCAACCGTCCCCTCCGGGTATGACGTCCTCGTCCTCTCCCACTACTCCGCCACACTGGCCACACTGCGTGGAGGGTGCCGACCCTAATGATCCGGTCGGTTGCCGTGGCCGCCGGACTGATCCTCATGACCGGTGTCTGAGGCATCTCACTGCTGACGAACGAGCCGTCCACTTCAGAAGACTTGGCCCCGGTGACGCCGTAGACCACCGCGGCACCGAGCTGGAGGTCCCAGTGCTCGAGGAGCTGCTGGATGCGCTGCTTGATCCCTCTACGGGCGCAGCCCGCCTCGGTTACACAGCCTTCGACGAGGCGGCCTTCGGGGGCGACGTCTGGTTTGGGGAGGCAACCTTTGAAGGTGACGCCGGGTTTAGACCGTGTCCTATGTGGTGAGTTGGGGTAGAGCTTGGTCATGGGGAGTGGCCAGTGGGGATGGATTGTTCCGGACGGGTTGTGGGAGATCGTGCGGC
>NZ_JBIUBL010000057.1:0-18206 GCF_044548015.1 Streptomyces sp. NPDC052236
AGATCACCACGCGTCACCCGATACATCTACCGCTTCGCGGCCACCCGACGGGCCGCATTTGACCGAACAGTGATCTGAACCTGGAACAGGCCCTAGACCGAGCTGTCGTTGGGTGTGCTGCACTGGCCGACTTGGCCGGTGGGCGTGTACGGGCGTCCGTCCAGGGTGGTGTCCGAATGGCAGAGGATGGTGCCGGTGTTGCAGTCGATGACGAAGGTGCGCAGGAACTGCACCGTGCATCCGTTGAGTTGTGCGGTGATGGAGAACTGGTCGGCGGTCCACGACTTGCTGGTGATGTGGAAGGTTTCCAGGTACAGGGCCACGTAGAGGTTGCCGCTGGCGAGGTCTGCGGCTGTGACGGGGGCGGAGACGGTCAGTGTCTCGACGTGGCCGACGGGGGCGTTCGGCGTCACGTTGTCGAAGCCTGTCAGTGTGGTGTTGCGATACAGCCGCAGTGAGCCGACTTGGGCCTGGCCCGCGCCTGGTCCGTTCTGGGTGACGCGTGCGGAGGCGGTGAGTGTTCCGGTGGCTCCTGCGCAGTTGGGCGGGGTGGCGGTGATGCGGCCGACGGCTGTGCGGTAGACCTGGGTGCCGTCGCCGGCGGAGCCGTTCGGGTCGGCGGGGTAGGTGAGGGCGCCTCCGGACCACAGGGCGGCGTGCGAACCCGGCACGTCCGGGAACCTCGCCTCCAGTCCGAGAGTGGCGACAGTGTCGTCCACGATCGTGAGCGTGACCGGGGTCGCGGTGCTGGTGTCGCACAGCAGCAGCGTCGAGGTGCTGCGGCACGGCGGCGGGCACGAAGAGGCGCACGGCGTCCGGCCGCCGTACGGTGCGCAGGGAACAGGGGTGTTACACATGTACGCCTCCTGGCGTCGCTGGCAGCGGGGTGACCCGGCCGCACTCCTGATTCGGCACTAGGGCGCGTATCGAGTCGTGATCAATGGACGGTCCGGGTGAGGTCTTTGATCCAGATCATCGAGGCGCGCAGGTGGAGGCCGGCGAGGTAGCTATCTGGGATCTTGTCGTATCGGGTGGCGACGCCTCGCCAGGCCTTGAGCTTGTTGATCAGGCGCTCGACGGTGTTCCGCTCCTTGTAGAGGTCGGCGTCGTGGCTGACGGGCCGACCGCCCCCGGAGCCCTTCTTCCTCCGGTTGGCGGCCTGGTCCTTCTTCTCCGGGATCACTGCCTTGATGCCGCGTCTGCGCAGGTGGGCCCGGTTGCTGCGGGACGAGTAGGCCTTGTCCCCGGCGACCGCGTCTGGCCGGGTGCGGGGACGGCCGGCGGGACCGCGGACCCGTATCTTCCCCAGCACGGGGATGAACTGCGGGCTGTCCGCGGCCTGGCCCGCGGTCAGCACGAACGCCGGCGGGCGGCATTTGCGGTCGGCGGCGAGGTGGACCTTGCTTGTCTGCCCGCCCCTGGAGCGTCCCAGAAGAGCAGCCTTCAGCCGGAGTTTTCGCCGACGCCGGATGCGTCGGCGCTCCTCCCGCCCGGGATCGGTCCCGGCGTCCTGCCCGTTCTGTTCTTCGAGGCTGCCCCCTTTGACCTGGCTTTCTCCGCATCGGCGGCAGCCTTCTCCAGGGCGGTGAGGACGTCCTCGCCCAGGTGCATCCCGGCAGCATCGTGGTGAGCGCGCGCGGTGGTGGAGTCGACGCTGACCAAGGACAGGTCCACCTCACCCCGCTTCGCGGCTTCCGCGATCAGCCCCTCCAGCAGGGCCTCGAAGACACCGGCGTCACGCCACTGCCGGAAGCGGTTGTGGACGGTCGACCAGGCGCCGAACTCCTCCGGCATCTCCCGCCACTGTCCGCCGGTCCTGAACCGCCAGATCACACCCTCGAACTGCTGCCGCAGCCGCTCGGGGTACGGGCCGTACTCGCCGATCGGCAGGTACGGCCCGATGAACTCCCACTCGTCATCGGTCAGTTGCGCTCGCGTCACGCAAGAAGACCTACCGGTCCAGACCCCGCCGCGAGGGCGAATCCCACAAATTGATCACGACCCGATACGCGCCCTAGCTCGACGTGCTGTTGGGTGTGCTGCACTGGCCGACTTGGCCGGTGGGCGTGTACGGGCGTCCGTCCAGGGTGGTGTCCGAATGGCAGAGGATGGTGCCGGTGTTGCAGTCGATGACGAAGGTGCGCAGGAACTGCACGGCGCATCCGTTGAGTTGTGCGGTGATGGAGAACTGGTCGGCGGTCCACGACTTGCTGGTGACGTGGAAGGTTTCCAGGGCCAGGGCCACGTAGAGGTCGCCGCTGGCGAGGTCTGCCGCTGTGACGGGGGCGGAGACGGTCAGTGTCTCGACGTGGCCGACGGGGGCGTTCCGCAGCACGTTGTCCTCGGCGATGGTTGTGGTGTTGCGCCACAGCGACAGCCAACCGTCTTGGAGTACGCCCGCACCTGGTCCGTTCAGGGTGACGCGTGTGGAGACGGAGAGGGTTCCGGTGGCTCCTTCGCAGTTGGACGGGGTGGCGGTGATGCGGCCGACGGCAGTGCGGTAGACCTGGCCGTTGTCGCCGGCGGAGGCGTTCGGGTCGGCCGGGTAGGTGAGGGCACCGCCGGACCACAGGGCGGCATGCGAACCCGCCAGGTCCGGGTTGCCCCGCCCGAGGCCAATCGTGGTGACAGAGTCGTCGACGACCGTGAGCCTGACCGGGGTTGGGGTGGTGCTGGTGTCGCACAGCAGCAGCGTCGAGGTGCTGCGGCACGGCGGCGGGCACGAAGAGGCGCACGGCGTCCGGCCGCCGTACGGTGCGCAGGGAACAGGGGTGTTACACATGTAGGCCTCCGGGCTTGTGTGGCGGCGGGGATGACCCGGCCGTCTTTCGGTGTGGCTGTGGGCGGACTTCAGTTCCGCTGCGACTGCCCGAGCCGTGCTTGTGCCGGGACCCTGCCGCAGCAACCGTGACGGTCTGGCACCCCGGCTCGCCCGGTAGGACGCGTTTGCTTTTCCTCACCGGGGGCTCGACCACTGGGGCGCAAACCGCCCCGCCGGGGGATTACCCAATTGGCATAATCAATAGTGAAAATTGACCCCGTTAGGGTGATAAGCGGGATTTTCACATAAGCCGCGATGCATCGGCGCGCCATCCCGCCGGCCCTCGTTCATTCCGTGTGTTCGCAGGCCAGAGGCGTGGGGGCTTGGGTTGCGCGGTTGATACGGCGCGAAGCAGGATAACTGATCGTTTCAGAATGAGTTGAGCTGCGGGTCTTGTGCTCGACGATCCTGGTCGGCAGTGTGTCCGGATGCGTGCTGATCTTGTTCCTGACGACCTGTGGGACTGAACTGGACGGACCGAGACCGCGTGGGTAACAAGCACACGAAGCTCCGAACGGCCAGGCCGAAACGGCCACTTGGCACATCAGGGTTTGTATGTAGATCCGACTTACCACCCTATCGGGTTCGATTTCCACTATTGCCTCACCCATTTGGGTAACTACCCGGCGTGGCGAATTGCGCCCCAGCGATCAAGCCCTCACGAGGCAGGGCAGAAGGTCACCTCGGCCGGGCTAGAACGCTGGTCCACCACGGCCGCCGCAGCAGGGTCCTGGCATAGGCAGAACTCGGGCAGCCGTAGCGGAACTGAAGTCCGCCTACAACCACGCCAAAGGAGTGATGTGTCATGCCACCACGCCCGACACGATTCAAAAACAGCGACTGTATCGCGCTGGTCGGAGAGGCGACCCCGCCGGAGCCACTGCAGGCCGACCTGATCATCGACCCGGACGAGTGCAACGCGGCGACGTGCACCCAGCAGGGCCTGCGTGTCCCGAAGACCCACGTCACCGGAACCTCCGGCCCGAGCCCCAACGCCAACGAGACGATCGGCGTTGTCGTGACACCCCCGGCCGCCGACGACTGCCCGCAGACCTACACGGTCAGCGCGCACGCGATTCTCGACCCGGACGAGTGCAACGCACTGACCTCCACCGAGCAGGGCCTGCGTGTCACGGAGACCCATGTCACCGGAACCTCCGGCCCGGCGCCGGGCCGCATCGCCGACGCCTGGCAGTCGATCGATGTCGTCGTGGCACCCCCGGCCGCGGTTGACTGCCCGCGCAATTACACCGTCAGGGCGTACCTGACACCCCAGCGCGGCGAGGCCGGCCCGGTCGGTTCCGTGGACCTCGGGCCGACCCGCACAAGCAACACGTGGGCGAACACAGCACTGCAGGTCACGCTTCCCGCACCCGGCGTGTACCTGGTGATCGGTGATGTCGACACGACCATCTGCGCAACCCTCGACTCCGGGAGTGCCACGAACTTGTGGACCGAGGTCCGCCTGATCGACGTGAACTCCGGAACCGTCGAACTCCAACCCCGCGGATCGACCCAGCACCAGTTCACGTCCGACGCTCGACTCCAGCACTGCGAGCACGGCCCGACCTCCTTGTCCGGACTTGTCACCGTGTCCCCGGGGCAAGGGTCGAAGACGGTCCGGGTGCAAGCGATCCTGAGCGGTGGCGGCCCTGGTGACGGCCTCGCCAACGGGGCCACACTCCAAAAGTCGACCTTCCACGGACCGCGTTCGTACCTGACGTACGTGAAGGTCGCAGACTAGTACTCCAGCCGTAGATCGTGATCTTCATGTTTGGGCGGCTTGTCGCTGGTAGTGGCTGGCCTGGGATCGGGCTTGGTGGCGGCGTCGCCAGGCGGACCAGCCCAGCCGGTGGGCAACGTCGTGGACGGGTTGGATGACCAGGGCGATGAAAAGGCGCTGGATCTCGTTGCAGGTGAGCGGTATGAGGGCGTCTCATGCAGGACGGCGGGTGTGCTCGTCTGCTCGGACGATGGCGAGGAAGGCGTGCGCGAGCATGCCCAGGGTGACCCAGCGGGACCAGGACGCGTAGCGGCGGACCTGATGCTCGTCCAGGGCGGCCAGGCCCTTTCCGGATTGGAAGAACTCCTCTACTCGCCATCTTGATCCAGCGACTCGCACCAGCGTGGTCAGCGGCACCGGTGTGGGCGAGTAGCAGCGGTAGTAGGCGAGTTCGCCGGTGCTGCGGTTGCGGCGGATCAGCAGTTGGCGACTGCCGGGCCTTGGGTCGGCGAGGTCGATGACGGCCCAGTCGTAGAAGCGATGGCCCTTGGCTCCGGCCCCGGCGGAGAGCTTCTGCCAGGCCCGTTTGGGCACCTTCTTGGCCAGCGTGTCCGCACGGAACTTCCCCGCGCCGGTGGTGACTTCGTGCGAGCAGGCCACCGCGAGGATGTAGCCGGTGCCGCGTTTCTCCAGTGCGTCTCGCAGCTTGGGGTTGCCGCCGTAGACCTCGTCGCCCGCGACCCATGCGGCCTAATGGCCGGCGTCCAGGAACCGGGCGACCATGCGGGCGGCCAGCTCCGGTTTGGTGGCGAAGGGAGTCTCCCCGCCAAGCCCGGCGGCGCGGCAGCGGTCGGGGTCGGAGGTCCAGGAGCGCGGGACGTACAGTTCCCGGTCCACTGCCGCGTGCCCGCGCCGGCCGGCGTAGACCAGGTAGACGGCGACCTGGGCGTTCTCGATCCTGCCCGCGGTGCCGGTGTACTGGCGCTGGACGCCGACCGTGCCGGTGCCCTTCTTCACGTCCCCGGTCTCGTCGACCACCAGCACCGCCTGGTCGTCGTGCAGGTGCTCCACCACGTACTCGCGCAGGTCGTCGCGTACCTGGTCGGCTTCCCACTTGGCCCGCCCCAGCAGGTGCTGCATGCCGTCCGGGGTGGCCTCCCCGGCCCACTCGGCGATGGTCCAGCAGTTCTTGCGCGGCAGGTCCGACAGCAGCCCGAGCACCAACTGCCTCGCTCGACGCCGGGGTTCGACCCGCGCAAACCGCCCCGCTATCCGGCTCATCAGGCCCTCGAACGCCTCCTGCCAGCGGGCAGGGTCTACGCTGTGACCTGCGGCCACCGCATGATCTTCAGTCTTCACACACCGATGATCAACGGTGGCCGCACCCGTCCCACAGCGCGTCAGGGTCGCGCAGCGTCCGCCTGCCGTCCCGTGTCAGGAGGACATGTGCAACGTGGCGAAGTCTGGTGGGTCGAGTTCGACGAGCGGCGGCTGGTCGTACTGCTGTCGGGAGACGACGCGTCCGGGATCCGGGTGATGCAGGTCGTCGCTCCGGCGGGCGTCGACATCAGCGGTCTGGGCGTCGAAGTGGCAGTGGGAGCCGTGGAAGGACTGCCCTTTGAAGGCGTGCTGCGGTTCGCGTTCCCGCGTCCAGGCTTTACCCCTTGCACGTGGCTGACCACCGTGTCCCGAGGCGACCTGATCGAGCGGGCGGGCGCCCTGTCCTCAGCGAAGCTCAGCGAGATCGAGGATGCCCTCCGACTCGGTGAACAGGAGAAGGAGTGGACCCCGGCGACGACCGCGAAGCTCAGCGAGATGAGGGACGCCCTCCGTCTCGGCGGACTCGCGTAGGCCGAGAAGGAACGGACGCCCCCGATGGCGTGGTCGATCTCGTCCAGACGATCGACGCTGGCCACCTGTCTCCTCGGCGCCCCTCACCATCGAGATCACGATCTACGGCTGGAGTACTAAAAGGAGAAGCGAAGGGGAACAAGAAGGACAACTGGGACCGCCTTTCCTCCGTGGCTCCATTGATCTCCGGACTCATGATTGCAACAATTGGTGGATGGGCCACATTTACGGTATCGAAGCACCAAAGGGCAAGTGAGGCTACGCGCGCTGAGCGGGAACTCACTGTGCAGCGTAGCTCAACAATCCCCCCACTCATCCCCTATCTTGGCTCCGATAAGGAGCAAGAAAAGAGAGCGGCTCTCCTAGCAATTGATGCCCTAGGTGATCCAAACTTGGCAGCTAAGCTCGCAGAAATCTTCGGTGGCGAAGGAAGTAAATCTGCACTTTCTCACATTGCCGCACGATCGCCACGCGAGGTAGCAGTCGTCGCGGAGAAATCACTAGACACCCTATTCCATTCCCTGAAGTCTTCCATTGTGCGTCTTATTGTCGATGATCAACCTGCCGCTTCCGGATTTTTCGTCGCTCCGGGACGTGTCCTCACTACGGCGCACGCACTCCGAACGGCAGATGCACGGGCGGAGGTGCAGCTCAACACCGGGGAAAAATTGAATGCGATGGTCGTGGCGTGGGATAACGATACCGATCTGGCTTTGCTCGAAACTGGCCGTCAAGACTTGCCTGCGCTCACGCTTCAAGCGCCAGGCCGCTCCGAAGAAGAGGTCGCCGCGATAATCGGCGAGGAAATCACCGCGATCGGCTATGTTGGATCATCTCCTGAACCACAGGTTCGCGTGGGCCTCATCACGGACATTAAGGTGAGAGTCCGCGGTTTTTCTGGTGACGCAATGATCACGACGAAGCTTGATACTGCATATGGTTTCAGCAGTAGCCCGGCAGTAAACGCCAAGGGTCATGTCATCGGCGTTGTTCGACTGTATAGCTCGGGTGGGTACAACCTCCTGATCTCCGCTGATTCGGTGCTTAGATTCTTGGATGGGCTGGGAGTCGTTGTGAGCGTGTCTCGTTGAGCTCTCTCTCGCTACTTTCAAGGGGGCATGTGCCGCTGCAGGCCACAGGATGGAAATATTGCATTTCCAGGAGTGCTAGCGGCGAGCAATACTCCGTCGCGCCGAATGCTTTGCATTGCGTCACTCTCCGTGACCGCGTGGCAGTGACAGCCCGACACCCACACCTGGGCCAGGGGTGAAGCCGCAGATTCAGTGTAAGGAAAGTGATCTCGACCTCTACCGGTGGTCGACTCGGATGACTCCGTGGTTATTGGTCTGTTCGGTGGACTTCATCACTCATTCAATCGGTCCCAGCGCGCGTCCTAATTGTTATTGGCGCAGCCTGCTCCAATAATGTCAGGCATGTCAAATGGTGATGACGACCTCCTTCATAGCAAGACGGCCCTCTCATGGGCTGCCGGTTGCTCCACCTTTGCGGCGGTCGGCGGGCACATCGCAATCAATTGGCTGCCATGGGAACCGGTGATCGGTGCAGTCATCTCGATTGTCGCCTTGGCGGCATTCGCAGGCCTCTATGTGGCGTCACGGAGGGCGAGAATCGCGGTGGCTTCGAGCTTCCTGCTCACTTTCCTCATCACCTTCTCTTATGTTCTCACGGTCGATGATTTCGCGGAATCAATTAAAGGCAATATGCTGGTTGATGATTTCCGCAACATTGTAACGATCATCGTCGGGTTTTACTTTGGCAGCGAGGCGGCGGTAGGAGTAGCCAAGGCAATCGGCACCTCCCGCATGCCATCTAGCACTCCACAGGATGTGAGAAAAGCGGACCGTGACCTTAGCACTCCTGCGGCTACATCCAACGAGCAGGAGACCTGATCGACAGCTTCCCCGTCAATCCAGCGCCTTCCAGCTCCGCAGCACGAGGCATCAGGGATGAGGCAGCCGCTTATTCGATGGCTTCTTGTTGGACAACGAGGATCTGCCGCTGCACCATTCTCCACGAGGCAGATTATCAAAAGAGTCCATCAGAGTGCTGGCGGTGAGCAATACTCCAACACGCCGAATGCTGCACAATCGCGTCACTTCCGTAACTGCTCGGCGCCTCACCTCTAAAGTCGGCATGAGCAGCAATGTCGCGATGCGCCGTGCTGCCGCCCTCTACGACGAGCACCAGGTCGACTGCGTGGTTGTCGAGGCCAACAAAGGCGGCGAGTACCTCCCCGGCCCCCGCAACAGTCCGCCCGGGCTGCCCCCGTCTCGATGCTGCCGCGAGCAGTCCCGATATCACCCACGCCGGTCCGCCGCGCACCTTCGCGGTGCTCGAGGAGCAGATGACGACGTACGTCGGAGCCTTCGAACACGAGGCTGGGCATCAAGGCACGGCCTGCTCGGAACACCACGCTGATGGAGCTCTCCGCCGAACTCCCCGCCGTTGTCCTCAGCCGCCTCCTCGGACTGCACATCAACCGGGCCGAGAAGTGGACCAAGGAGGCTGGCTCCACACGAGCTGACTATGCCGCTGAGCTCTCCCGCCGCAAGGCTGCCCGCAAGTCCCAATAGTCGCTGTCCCGCGCTGTGGGGCACCCCTTCCGTGAGTATGATCCTTTGGAGTGGACGCCCTGACAATGGATCTTGACGGTCCAGGGAGGGATGTCCAGGTGGGACGCAAGTCTCCGTATCCGGAGGAGTTCAGGAAGGATGCCGTCGCGCTCTACCGCGGCCGGCAAGCGGACGTACGCGGCGGTGGCCGCGGATCTCGGCATCACCGCGGAGTCGCTTCGGACGTGGGTCCGCAAGGACGACTCACAGGCCGTGCCCGGACCCCGTGACGAGGGCGGGAGCGAGGCGGAGGAGCTGGCCCGACTGCGGGCGGAGAACGCCCGGCTACTGAAGGCGGAGAAGGAGTGGCACCTGGAGCGCGAGATCCTGCGCCGGGCAGCCGCCTATTTCGCTCGGGAGGTGAAGTGAGCCCCCGCCGCTGGGACTTCATCTCCGAGAACCGCGCCGGCTTCGGCGTGCAGCGGATCTGCCGGGTGCTCGGGGCATCCCGCGCCGGCTACTACCGGCATCTGGCCACCGAGCAGGCCCGCGCCGAGCGCCAGGCAGAGGAGAAGCGGACCGTGAGCGAGATCCGCGCCATCCACGCCGAGCACCAGGGCGCCTACGGCGCCCCGCGCGTCCAAGCCGAGCTGCGTGCGAGGGGATGGAGGATCAACCGCAAGCGCGTAACCCGGCTGATGCGGATCAACCACATCGTCGGGCGGCACCTGCGGAAGAGGAAGCGGACGACGATCGCGGACAGGACCGCGCCGCCCGCGCCGGACCTGGTGACGCGCGACTTCACCGCGGACACGCTGAACACCAGGTGGTGCGGCGACTTCACTTACATAGCCGCCGGCGCGAAGTGGCTCTACCTCGCCACGGTGATCGACATCTGTTCGAGGAGGGTGGTGGGCTGGTCGATCGCCGACCACATGCGCACCTCGCTGGTCACCGACGCGATCGAGATGGCCGTGGCCACCCGCGGCGGCCGGGTTCGCGGCGTCGTTTTCCACACCGACAGGGGCGCCCAGTACAGTGCGGCCGCCTTCGCCGAAGTGTGCCGCCGGCACGGCATTCGGCGCAGCATGGGCCGGGTCGGTTCAAGCTATGACAATGCCCTCGCCGAGTCGTTCTTCCAGGGCCTCAAGCGCGAGTTGCTCCATGGGAGGCGCTGGACCTCGGCACAGACGCGGCTCGAGCTGTTCCGCTGCTGTCGTACTACAACCGGCGCCATCGGCATTCCGCGCTCGGCTATCTCACACCAGCCGAGTTCGAACAGCAACTGATCACGTCACGTACGCTCTCACTCGTCGCGTGAAACCCGGTGTCCACTCCCGGGGATCAACCTCACTGTAACGCCGCCCCTCCAGATCGCACACGAGCACCGCGTGGCTCCTTCCAAGGCCCCGCTCGCATTTCTTGGGATTGGCGACTTGGTGTCCTGCATTCGTGGTCGGATCTCCCTAATCACTCGCCCAGATGCGACGCGGATGCGCTGAAGCTAGTTTGGATATGTGGGAGCTTCACTCACAACGCTGGTAGAGCGGCGACCCCGGCGGGCGCTTCGGTCCTGGTGAAACGGGACCAACTGGCAACACGCCCGTTTCGAGGCAGCCTCAACCGAGGAAGGTGTCGCGTTATGGCAGAGAAATTGTCACGGGCCTGGACGGCGGATGAGGCTGCCGAATATCGGCGATCACGCGGTCCGGACCAGACGGGCGAGGCGGTCCCGATGGATCGGACGGCGGAGGTCTCCAGCGGTGAGGACCACCGTCCCGGCATGGAGAGCGACTACGCCGGCGACGACGGTCGCGGTGACGACCCCACGCCGCAGGAGGGATGACCGTGGGACTCTACTTCCAGAACAGCACGTCGACGGCTGTTTGGGTTGCTTACGCTTATTCAAACAGCGACTGCGCGTCGGAGGGTGACCCGTGGTCGAAGAAAGGATGGTTCAGGATCGCTCCGAACACAGAGGTGAAGGTGCGTTCCGGCCCGGTCAACGGGGCGAAGTACTTCTTTTTCGCGGAGAATCAGGACAGAAGTCGGAGCTGGAGTGGCGGATTCACCACCCAACTTCCAGACCGGGCATTCGACTGGTGCTGGACCACGGGCAGCAGCGATTCCCGACTGCTCGGCATGAAAAAGATAATCGCGCCGGTGACCTCGATCGACCATACGATCAACCTCACCTGACCCAAAGGCCGGGGGCCCGAGGCTATCGGCTTCGGGCCCCCGGCCTTTGGTGGGCAGCGAAGGTGCTTACCGATGCCGGATTGTCGGGCCTGGTCGAACCCCGCCTCTGCCTGTTCAGTTCGGTCGAGGGGCTGGACAAAGTCCCAGCCTGCCTTCTTCAAGCTCGCACGGGAGCGCGCCGCTGTCCCCGTCGCCCACTGCCTGTTCGTGGGTGAGAGCGCGGCAGAGAGGGCGGTGGCAACCTCGGCCGGTTTCCGGGTATCGCCCCACCCACTGCATACGCTGCACCTCGCTCGGGAAGGAATAGCGTCATGCCCAACCAACAAGCCGCAGACAATGGTCTGAGCAGCTTCTCGTTGCACACATTCGACGAGTTGTCGTCCCGCACCATCGCGCAACTGCAGGAGGAGCAAGCTGCACGTCCCAGCGTCAGGCCGGAGGGGCTCGAAAGTGAGCGCGACCTCGATCCCGAGATGGCGGCGCGTCGCTACCTCGACCAGGCCCTGGCAAGCGCGATGGTGCCGTCCTTCAATGCTCCGGTGGCGAACGGAGTCACCAGCCGATTCAAGACGATCGGCACGGAGACAATCCCGCTCACCGACACCCGCACGGTGAAGTTCCGTCAGACACTGAACGACATCCCGGTCTACGGCTCACTGGTGACCGTAGAACTCGACAAGGCCAACGATCTGATCGGCATCGACTCAGCTCTCGGCGAGCCCCAGGAGGTTGACCCGGTCGCCACCGTCTCGGCGGGCGACGCCCTGGCAGCGGCCGCCACCGCGCCGCATGGTTATGTACCCGTCCTGGCCGGTGTGGTTCCTCGCCTGAACCACTACTTCGACGCTACCGCGTCTCGCTGGCGGCTCGTGTACATCCTCGAAGACGTGCCGGTGACCCTGGACCACACGGTTGAGCTTCAGTTGGGCCAGGAAAGCAAATTCGAGCCGCCCCGGTTCGTCGACTACGTGGTGGACGCTCACGACGGGCAAGTCGTATCCATCTTGCCGCGCACACCCAGCATGACCACTGGTGAAGAGCAGACGGCGACCGACAGCTTCGACGTCAAGCGCACCTTCCTCGTCTCACGGCAAGGCGAAAGCCTGGTGATGAACGACCCCATCCACAACGTGCAAACCTTCGGCTTCAGCTTCGGTGACCCCTCCGTCCACCGTGATCGGCTGCCGGGTGCCCTCATCACGAATCCGCCGACCTGGACACCAAGCGCCGTCAGCGCCCACGCCAACGCCGTCGCGGTATCCGAGTTTCTGCGCAATGTGCTGCGACGGGACAACATTGACGGACGAGGTGGTCCCATGCGGTCGACCATCAACTGCGTCGTCGCCGACAGCAGTCCCGGCCCCAAGCAATGGAACAATGCCTTCTGGGATGGCCGGCAGATGGTCTACGGCCAAGTGCTGCGTGGAGACGAACTACGCTCTCTGTCCGCCAATATTGATGTGGTGGCGCACGAAATGTTCCACGGTGTCACGGACCACACCTCACGTCTGGAGTACGCATTCCAGTCGGGTGCCCTCAACGAGTCCTACTCCGACATCTTCGGAACGATCGTCGCCAACTCGGGGAAGGAGGATCCCCGCACCTGGGACTGGCTGCTGGGTGAGAACCTCCTGCCCGGGGACAAGCCGTTCCGTGACCTGTCGGACCCGCCTCGATTCAGGCAGCCGGCACACATGGATCAGTTCCGCGTGCTGCCCAATACCCAGGCTGGTGATTGGGGCGGGGTGCACGTCAACAGCGGGATCCACAACAAGGCGGCCTTCCACTTGTTCACCGCACAGGCCGACGATGGCTCACTCAAACTGAGCCCAGCTGAGGTGGCGGCCATGTTCTATCTGGCCCTCACGCAGCGGCTATCGCGAACCTCGCAGTTCACAGACAGCCGACGCGCGGTCGTGGCCAGCGCGCGGACTCTCTTCCGAGCACTGCCCGCAAACCAGCTGACCTTCAAGGTCGCCGCAGTCGAAGCGGCCTTCGCTGCGGTCGGGATCCTTCGCGGCACGTTCTCTATTGAGGTACAGAAGAACCCGGCGACGTCCTCCAGCGTCGCCGACGACCGCCAGTCCAGCCCCCGACCGCCCAGGTAGACGAACCAGTCGACGCGCTGCACCCGCATGAAACCTCCCGCTCATCCGTGGTGGATGACGGAAGCACAAAGGAGGCTTCACCCGTACGTGCTGCACGTCCTGGACGGTGCCTCAGCGACTCCCAATAACCATCCCGAGCCGGTGCGTGTCTGTACGCCGCAGCGCGATCAGATCGCGGTCGTCATCGTCGAGGATCATGGCTGCCGCTCCGGACAGAGGCCGCCGCGTCCCGGATGATCCGAACGCCTGGTTCGCGTGACGGATCGGAGCGCGGTCGGCCAGCACTCGGTTCACGGCCGGCCAAGTGGCGGGTGATCACCGGATGTGAAACAGCTTCTGATCGCGGACGGAACGCTCGTCCCGACCCATGACCGGACGGTGGCAGCCCCCTCGAAGAACTACCGTTACTCGATGAATCTCCAGGTGGTGATCAAGGCGGACACCCGTCTGATCTTTACTGTCGGCCACCCGAGCCGGGCAACTGCAAATCGCCTTATAGAGGCGGCCTGCGGCCAGGCATTCGTGGTGGCTGACGGCGGTTATCGGGGAACCACGGCGGACTGCCAATCACCACCAGCTCGCCAAGGGCCTGGCCTACCCCACCTTCTACCGCAAGCTCTTCGTCGACCTGCGCCAGGAGATGACCACAGCGGCGCAGCAAGCCCGGCAGGCCGACACAGACAGGCCTGTGGCACTTGACGAGCAGTCAACGCTCGGCGGTCCTTGCACCCTCGAGCACCCGTCAACTCATCGGACCACCTGGACTTCGACCACGACGCCGATTTGGCCTCGGGACGAGACGGGGTGACTGGCGGTCGACAACAGGTCTCCGGCGTGGATCGCGCCGTCGCCCACGCGATCGACATGGGCGGACACGTCTAGACATCCTTGCCAGTCTTCGGGTATATCCGCATCGATGGAGAAAGGGATGGACGCCATTTCCTCGACGGTCCCGCGGACTTCGGTCTGGAATTCTCCAAGTACGGTGGCAGGAGCGTCAGCCGTACTCACGTCCTGCAACCGTACTCGCAGTGTGGCTGCACCCACGTTGCGAGCCGTGGGCGGAATCCGCACCGTTCCCGCTACGCGCATCTGCCTAGTTCAGCACTGCGTAGCGGGCCTCGACGTCCAGTGGGGCGTTGGTCAGGTTCCGGACTTCGATGAAGTACTTGAGCAGGTTGTTCGACTGCCGGTCCACTTGGACTTTCCATTCCATCTGAGCGTCACCGTCGACCATGGGCCAGGTGGGCACCACTGTCCAATGGACTCTCCAGGCCTCCGGCCAACTGTGTGTGAACCAGCGCTGGGTGGACCCGGCCGGGACTTGCCCGCGGAACTGCACTCCAAGGCGCATCGCGCTCATCCCTTCTCAGCTCATGAAGTCTGGGGCGGGGCCGGCATCCTCCGCGTCACCGTGCTCATCACGAGTTTCGGTAACCTGTGGCGCCTCAACCCGGGGTCGGCCGTTCTCAACTTGGGGTGCCGAGCCGCCGTCATTGGTCTCTGTGGCGGGTGCGCCCATGGTGGTCGGACCCGCCGCCGGAGTGGGGGCCGGACCGCCGTCAGAAGCTTCGTTCACCGGCTGGAGGCTCATGTCCTCCTCCTCTCACAGGGCGTCTGGCGACCAGCCGAGTACGTCGTAACGTGCCTCGATGTCGACCGGACCGGACGTCAGATTGCGTACCGTTATGAAGTACTTCAGCAGCCCTCCCGATTGCCGGGCGACCTGTACCGACCACTCGATCTGAGCAGGACCGTCAACAGCGGGCGCCGTGGGCACCACGCTCCACAGCACGTACCAGGCTGCGGGCCAACTATGGGTGAACCACCGGCGTGCGGACAGGGCCGCAAGCGAGCCGTGGAACTGCACACCGCCGATCTCGGCCTTGGGCTCCAGGTCCTGGTACATGGCCCGGACCGCCGCGCAGTCACCCGGGCTGAGCCCCCCACGCTGACCGATCTGCGCATTCTGACGCGGCGTGATGGTGTCCACCTGATCATTGATCGCGAACGCCCGACGCGGATAGTGCATGATCGAGTTATAGTCGTACGGGCCGACATCGTCGCCGTCGACGATGTGCTGATTGAAGTTGTGGGCGTGCTGCTGGCGGATGTTAGCCCAGTTGATCGTGACAAACGTGTCCCGGTCCTCACGGCTCTGCTCATGCCAGAGACCGACGCTGTGCCCGATCTCGTGGATGGTCGATCCGGTGTCACATCCATCGGCCAGCGTGATGTTTTGCTGGTTCCCTCGCATGCCAACGGGGGAGCTGCAGCCCCCGCCTGGCTGGAATCGGATGAAATTGGTGTCTGCACTGGTTCGCGGCACGAAGCGCAGGCGGGTGTTGCGCTCCCAGTGCGCTATCGCATTCGTCACCCGGGCCTGGTTGGGCAGGTTCGGATCGATTTCGTAGGGAACTCGCCCGTTGGGCCACCGAAACTGTGAGCCCGGAATGATGATTCCCTCCGGGGACACATCGCTCACGGCGGCCTGCCCAATAGTCCTGGGTTCAACGAGGGATAGGACGATATCGCCTTCGAAGATGGGCTCACCGTCGACAATCGTGTACTGGACGGCTTTCGGACCGCGAGTCTGCGTCTCAACGACTCCGGAATAGGCTTCCGACCCGACACGAAATGGGCCGCGTCCCATCACCTGTGAGCCACCTTGATCTTGTTTGTGGGTCATACCCACTCCCAGGCAGGGGAAGGAGCTTACGGGTTTGGCTTCTGAAGGCTCCGTCCAGCTTTGCGCCATGTCGTCCCTGCAGGAAGCCAACTATTCGTAACCGCCTCATCGTTCGAGGTGACCCGAACGGAATCAGCGATCACCAAAAGCTTAATAGAGGTCCTCGGAGCTGTCCTGTTGTGCCTGTGCGACGCCGCCCGGGAGGCGCGCCCTGGCCAGGAACGCCATGCCACGCAGATTTTTCCGCAGCGGCCTGGCCCACGGGGCCGGGCGGCCGTTCCTGGGGGGAGACGGTACGGGAAGCGTTCCCATGGCCCGGGCGACGAGGTGCTTCTCGACCCCGCGGAGGTCGCCCCCTTCTGCGACGGTCCTGCAGGCGTTGTCAACTTATCGAGTGAGTCAGTGAGCTTCTTCAGCGTTGCCGCTCCAGGGTGAGGACAGCCTTGGCGATTGACGTCATGCGGTTCGGACTGCATCGGGATCTACGGAAGATCCGCCAGGACTTCAGGCGGGCGACGCCGCGTTCGACGGGTGCTCTTGCCGCAGCCAGGGCCCGGTTGACGGTTTTCTCGGTGAGGGTGAGTTCCTGCAGGGGCCTGCGTTTGATGCCCGTGGTCAGCCAGGGGCCGCCGCCCTGGTAGGCGAGATCGGCCAGGACGGGCACGCCCTGGCGCTCACAGATGAGGATGATCCTGTGGGTGCGGGCGGCGGTCAGATCGTGAGTGCGGCCCGGCAGCGCGGGTGAGAGCCACAGCAGCCGGCCATCCGGATCGGTGACCACCTGCACGTTCACTCCGTGCCGACGGTGCTTGTGGGAGTAGTCCGCGCGTGAGTCGCCGACCCGGTCGAACTCGGCCAAGGTGCCGTCCAGCAAGGCGAAGTCGGGGTCGGCCTCGCGCAGGACCTTCAGCAGGCCCGGCGCACGCGCGGCAAGCAGGTGGATGACCGCGCTGGTGTAGGCGTGGGCGGTGGACTCGCTGATCCCGAACCCGGCAGCGATCTTCGCCAAGGTGGTGTGTTCACGCAGGTACACCAGTGCCACCATCGCTCGCTGAGACGGGGGGAGCTTGCAGCGCCGGTCACCCTCGCGGGGTGACGACGAGCATGGTCACCCATTCCACGAGCGCATGCGGCAGGTCGAGTGCGGCAGGATAGATGACCAACGAGGCCCGCGAGCAGCGTGGTTGAGACGTCAGACATCTCGATCAACAGCCCAGGGGCCTCGCTCATTGCGGCCCGCGGACCATCACCTGATCGGGGGGCATCTCGAAGAAGCTCATTGACCAGTACACCTCAACAAGATCGTGTTACGAGCTCATAGGCAGTCTTGTTGTCACCTGCGAGGTTGCGCGCCGGATTCGGGGGTGTCGGCCGACTCCATGGTGGTGGGTCGGCGTCCGCCGCAGCAGGCCACCACTACTGTCGCCGTGGAGTTCAGGAAGATTATGAACCAGGACGACCTGTCCACCGCGTCGATGGATCCGGTACGAAGCGGCTCTTCCCCGGCTCGCAGAAGGGATGTCGACGCTGTCGGCCGCGCCATCGATCGTGTGGCCACGCCTCCAGGAGTGGTGCATTCGACGCCGGAAGACGCCCGCGTGCCGGTTGGCCGGGACCAGGCCGTCCCAGACGACGAAGTCAGCCCCGGCGATCAAGGCGTTACGTGCAGGCCCGCATGCCGGAGTCTGTTCGCGGAGCATGGCGATGAGGTCGTCGCGAGTCACACCGCGCCCCGGTGACAGAAAGACCACTGATCGGCTGTGTGTGACAACTCCAGCGCCTCTGTGGTGACAGTCCGGCTGCTTCGACCTGGTTTCTGCGCAGCCTATGCGGTGCCGTCGCTGACAACTACCGAGCCTCGGCACAGTATCGGCGACCCGCACCTTATTCCGCACCCCGAATGCGAGGCCCTGATGAGCAGCCCCTGGCCGCCCCGGCACACTGCCCGCCGACCCGTTCCCCGCGCGGCCGCGCCCCGAGAGCCGGTCGACCCCGCCCGCATCGGCCGGCGCGTGGTGCGGCGCCGCGCGAAGGGAATGACCGCGGCCGCCGTCGCGGCGGCCCTCGAGGTCGCCCGATTCGACGCACGCCAGGACTCCCGCCACGAGCACCTCGCCGACGACGAACGCGGCCGGGCGGAGCTCGCAGAGTGGGAGCGCATGTGCGACATGAGGTCGCTGAAGATGAGAGGAGTTGGGCAGTGAGACGCCAACTCCCCGACCCGTGACCGATGGTCGGTCCC
>NZ_JBIUBL010000058.1:0-15482 GCF_044548015.1 Streptomyces sp. NPDC052236
GGGTGGCAAGAGCCGTGTAACGGGAGACTGTTACGCACGGTTCTGTGGGGGCCGGAGGGTGAGATTCCCTCCGGCTACCCGACCCGACGAGCTTTTCGCCGGGCGCATCTGCTGTGAAGTCACGGCCGACCAGGTCCGCCATCTGGCCGGCCGCGGCCTGGGTGAGGCCGAACCTCTTCGGCCGGGGCTGGCAGGGCTCAAGGCCCAGCTCGCGCATGAGGCGGCGGACCAGCTCCATGCCCGCGGTGACGCCCCAGCGGTCGAGCTGGGCCTGGATGCGCCGGTGTCCGTAGGTGCTGTCGGACATGTCAAAGGCTTTCTTGATGAGCAGTTTCAGTTCTTCGCGGCGCTGGGCCGTTGCGGATTCCGGGCGGGATCGCCAGTCGTAGTAGCCGGATCTGGAGACGTCGAGTCGATGGCACATGAACTCGACGCTGTATGCGTACTCCTCGGTGTCGAGTCGCATCTCGTCGATGAACTCGTACTTGCTTGCTACCGGGGATCCTTCGCGAAGTACGCTGCGGCTTTTTTCAGGAAGGAGTTTTCCATCTCCAGCTCTCGGTTGCGTCGTTCGAGTTCCTTCAGGCGTGCCCGCTCGTGCATCGTCAGTTCCGCAGCGGCAGCCGGTTCTTGCTGCTTCTAGTGCTTCTTCACCCAGCCGCGTAGCGTCTCCGAGTTCAGCTCAAGTTCCCGGGCGACTTCGGAGATCGTCTTGCTTGACCTCAACGCGATCTGGACGGCTTCCTCGCGGAACTCCGGCGAGTACTTACTGGGTGGCGCCACTTCTTCCTCGTTTCCTTGTTCAGGACAACCCTATTGGGTGCCTGTCCGGAAACTTCGGGGCCCCTCAGCCCTGGCGCGCACCGAACAGACTGAACCGCTCCGCCAAGCGCTGAACCAGGCCAAGGAACGGCTGGCTTCCCTGGAGCCGGACAGCCCGACCTCACTGGCCTGCTCACTGCCGCCGACGCCACCGCCCACCAGGTCGCACAGCACCAAGCCACCCACCACCAAGCCGAAGAGCAGCTCGCCGCTGCCCACAAAGCCCGGCTGAAGGACGCAAGAAACTCACGCCGCCTTCGGCAGAGCGATGCCGCGCGCCTGCTGCTGGGCGCCCTGGACCCGGAAGCCTGCCCACGCTGCGACCGCGAGATCGACGACAAGCAACGGGCACAGGAGGACTCCGAGCACCGCTGCCCCGTCTGCGCGCACCGGCTGCCAGACCTCAAGGAAGACCCCGATGCCCAGGCAGCCGCCCTGCAACGCCTCGCTGACCGCGAACACGCCTCCCGCACCGCCGAGGACCAGGCCCAGGAAGTCGTGCACGCTGCCGCATCAGTCCTTGAAGCGAGCCGTGCCGCCCACCATCAGGCGCAGCACCATCTCACCGCCGTGCGTTCGGGCAACTGGTACGCCAACCTGGAAGCCGCCCGGCGAGACGTCTACCAGATCGAGGGTGCTCTTGCCGTGGCCACCGGTGCCCACGCTGAGCTTCCAGCCGCAGTCGGTGACTTCGTCACCGCAGGGACCCCAGCAGCCACTGGCCCCGTCGAAGACCCGGACACCCTCGTCCTCGTCGCCGCTACCAAGGTGCTGCAACAGGTCGTCGCCGAGCACAGCCGCGCCCTGTTCAAAGAACTCAACGAAGAGATCGTTCGCATCGCACAAAAGCTCGGTGTCACCAACCTCACCAGCGTCAACCTCGACCTCGGCGGCCGCGTCAACGCCAAAAAGTCCGGAGCCCCGCGCAGGTTCGAGGACTTCAGCCCCACCGAGCGCCTCCGTATGCGGATCGCCACCGTAGTCGGAATGATCACGGTCGGGCGCAAGCACGGCATCATGTCCCACCCAGGACTGCTGCTCATCGACGCACCCACCGCGGAGGAACTCGTTCCCGGGGATGCCCGCCTGGTTCTGGAAACCCTCTACGAGACGGCGAACACCGTTCCCGGCATGCAGATCGTCGTCACATCGATCGAGGAGGCCCTGTGGGACGTCTTCCCCGACGACCGTATCGTGACGGGTCCCGAAGACCTTCAAATGTTCTAACGGCCATCTACGGGCACCGACGCAACCGTTGAACCAAGGCAGCAAGCAGCAACAAGTGCTGAGAGGGGGAAGGCACCGTGCACGCCATCGATGAGCGCCTGGCCGCCTGGGCAGCACACGCCACCCCCGCGCAACGCCGCGCCGGCCCCACCGTGCACGACCTCGGAGGCATGGACGCGGTCACCGCCGCCGCCGACCACCTGGCGACCGGCCCCTTCCTGCCCCACCTCATCCAGGCAACCGCGCACTGTCTCCAGCAGGCCGACAGCGAGGCCGCCGCACCGCTGTGCAATGCCGTCATCACCGGCATGCGCACCCAGGACAACCACACCGCCTTCGCCACCGCCGCCGACGCACTGGCCGCCCGACCCGCCCTGGCCCGCACCCTGGGCACGCCCCTCGCCCGCGCTATGCTCGCCCGCCTCAATGCGGGCCAGGACGCCGGAGACGACCTGGCAGCCGCCCTCATCGGCGCGGAAGCCGCCGAATGCCTCGTACAACTCACCCTCGCGGGCATCACCCGGCCCGCCCAGCTTCTGGGCGCTCTGGACGAAGCGACAGAAGACGCGGCCGCCCTGCCTGAACCCTTCGCCACCCGTCTACCGCGCCTGCTGGGCGTCCTCGACGCCCACCACCCCACAGCAGGCCTCCGCGCCGCCCTCGAACGCTGCCTCATCCTCGACCACACCTGCCGCGACGCCGCCTTCGAACTCGCCCTCGGCGACCTGCGCCAAGCCCTTGAACACGACCACTACTCCACCATGGCCGCAGACCTGATAGAGGTCCGGCGCCGCCTGGCCGAACTGGTCGCCCTGGACCCCGACCGCCTCGACGCCCAGCTCTACCACGCCGCTGTAGACGCCGTGCTCAGCCTCTCCGCCCCCGACGCCTCCACCCGCGTCCCGGCCGCCGCAACCGCCCTAAGAAGCACCCTCCAGCGCTACCGCTCATGGAACCACCGCACCCACACCCCGTCATGGGCCACTGCACGCGACGACGACATCACAGCCTGGGCAGAACTCACTCTCCTGCTGGAGGCTGCCGCAACCCACCTGGACGACGACGACCCCTGGTTCGGCGACTGCCACGGCATCCTCACCGTGCTGCTGCGCGCCTACACCGCCCACCACACCGTCACCGTCGTCACCGAAACCCCCACCGCCGCGGTAGTGGAGACCATGGTGGCCCCCGTCATCGAGGACGCCTTTCTCCGCCAGGAGAACCGGCTGCGGTTCCTCCAACACGCACTGACGCACGACGAAGACCTACGCGACGACCCCGCAGCCCGACAGCTGCACGCCGCACTGAGCTGGCGCTCCCCCGACCCAGAAGCGCCAGCTACAGCTGTCGAGGCAGGCGATCGGGGAAAAGCCCGACGCTGGCACCTGCTGGCCCACAACATCCCCCCGTGGACTTCGCCGCGTTCGTTGACAAGGCACCCGAACACATCCTGGACCGGCTTGAACTGGCCCTCCGCAGCCACGAGGACGTCATCGCGACCGTCACCGACGCCAAGTACGGCCGCCTCATGAGGAAGCTGACCAGCCAGCTGAAGGGATCTCGGGACCGGCTCCCCGACGTCGCCGACCCGTTCAGCTGCCTGGTCGATGTGACAGTCCGCTATGCCTTCCTCTGCTAGACATCGGCCGCCAGATGGGCGGCTCCTACACCGAACACCTGCGCCGGCGGGATAAGTACGGCAAGAAGCAGAAGGTCGACGAGGCCCTGTTCCACCAGCACTACCGCGAGTTCATGGCAGTGTCCGCACTGTTTCGCGTCGTCAACTCGGAGGTGATCGACCGGGGCGGAGGACGGGTCGACATCCTGGTGTCCTTCGGCACCGTCCAGTTCAACGTCGAGTGCAAGATCGAAGAGGAAGACGCCAGCGAGGCCAGCCTGCGACGCTACGTCGCCCAAGCGGCCGAGTACCAGAACGCCAACGTCTCCTTCGCGATCCTGCTCGTCCTGGACAAGACGGTCGGTGCCGCAGGCGCCATCAACCTCTTCAACAGCATCCGGATCGAAAAGGTCCAACGCGAGGGAGAGCATGAGCCCTGCTACGTGGTGACCATCCGTGTACCTGGCGGACGGGATAACCCCAACCTACTTCGCTTGCCCAGCTGAACCGGTCGCTCACCGCGGGAGTTGGTGACGTTGTGCCAGACGGCGGAGGCTGCGGTGAATGATCAGAATCCGGCGTCGGGCCTGGCCACGGGTGTTGTTCGGGCTGGTTCGGGGGTGGCCGGCGGGTACACCGCAGACGTGGCCGTGGGCGTCGTGGCAGGCCGGGCCTGGCGGGCCGCGGCCGTCAGCTGCCACGCAGCCGGTCAGCACGATCGGGCGCACGCCATAGCGGTCGACGAGTGCGCCGCCGACGACGAAGAGGCCCTGCTGGCTGAAGGTCCGCAGGCCCAGGACGAAGCCGACCATCCACCCCGCCATGCCGAGCGCGGTGCCGAGATGCTCGGCCAGGAACGGCAGGACGGCGAAGAAGCCGATGTCGAAGGTGAGTTGCGTCAGGATCAGCAGCCGCAGGAGCGGTGACAGGTGCTTCCAGGTCCGCTCGCGCCCAGGCTTCGCGGACCGGACGGTTCGGCGCGTCAGAAGGCGGGAGGTGAGATCGGTCATGAGGGTGTCTGTCAGTTTCTGGGTGGTGTGAGTACGGGCGTACGCGGTGGCTCCGCCACCGTCTGCACCGTCCCGCGGGGATGGTCCTTGGGCGCTCCCGGGTGGGCCTACGCCCGCCGCCTCAGCCTGGGGATGCGAACCCCGCCGGCTGCTGTAACCGCGAGCGCCCCGAGCAGGGCCAGGACGGCAGCCGGGGCAAGGACGGCCCAGGGGGCGCGTACGGCATACGGCTGGTTCTCGGCGAGTAGCAGGCCCCATTCGGGGGAGGGGGGCTGGACACCGAGGCCGAGGAAGCTGAGCGCGGCCAGGTCCAGGGCGATCAACTACCTGGCCCTTTCTCGGCCTCACCGCAACCCGGTGCTGCTACGAGCGACTCCTCCGCCTCACCACATAGGACACCGTCTGAAGCTGAGTCTCTTCACGGGTTGACCGTTCAGCAGATGACAGACGGTCGTTGCGGGACACCAAGAGATGAGTCCTGCAACGACCGTCAGCCGAATGGCGATACGGCCTACTGCACCGAGGCGGCGGAACTGGGCGGGCTACCTGGTCTTGAACCGGTCCGGACGCACGAAGTCCAAGCCTTCGATGGTCTGCTTGCCTAGCGCCTCGTGTGCGGAGATGTGGCCATAGCCAGTCGCCATCTTGAAGCCCTTTCCGGAGAATCCGGTGGCACAGTAGACCCTGCTGTTCTCATCCAGCCAGCCGAGGAGGGGATGCCTGTCCTCGGTGAAAAGCTCGGGAAAAGCGTCGGAGCGCACGATGGTGGGGATCAGGCCGGGAAAGAATTCGCTGACCGTCGCGGTGACCTTCTCGACTTCTTCCCGGGTGAGTTCCCTGGGCACGGAGTCCGGGTCGGAGGTTGCCCTTGCGCGCCCCCTCAGCGGTGCGTCCACTGATGCCTTGACCGTCACGCCATCGACGGCGGGTGCGCCGTACATGGAGCGGTCGTCGTACTGCCGGCTGAAGATGGGGAAGTTCTCTGGCGAGAACTGTGTGCCGTCCTGGGCGATGAACCAGGTCAGGACGATCCGATGGGTTTCCGTGACGGCCTTGAGGTGGTCGGGCATGAGCTTTCGGGACCAGCCGCCGGAGGCGACGATGACCTTGTCGAACGTCCAGGTCCTGTCGCCCGAGGTGACGACCACGCCGTGTGCGGTTTCGGTGATGCTGTCCACGGGTGTGTTCTGATGGACGGTGGCGCCGTTTGCCTGGGCTGCCGCGACGGCGGCGCTGACGGCGCGGTCGGTGCGCAGGACGCCGGCGCGGGGGTCATAGATGGCGCAGTCGTCGGGGCGGAGGTTGTGCTGGGGGTAGCGTTCCGCTATCTCCTCCCGGTTGAGGACGTAGTGCTCGGCTCCGGTGATGCGCGCTGTCTCGAGGAGGCTGTTGATGAAGCTGCTGTTCGTCGTCCCGATGGTCAGGCCCCCGGTAGGTGTGAAAATCTCCTGCCCGGTTTCCGCTTCGAGCTCGGCCCAGAGGCTGCGGGAGCGTTCCATGATGGGGTAGTAGTCGGGCTTCCCGAAGTAGATCATGCGGAACAGGCGGGTGTCCCCGCCCACGGCACTGCGGCCGTGGGCGGGGGTGGCGGCCTCGAAGCCCACTACCGAGTCGGACAGTCGGGAGGCCTGCCACAGGGCCATGCTTCCGATGCTGCCCAAGCCGATGACTGCGAGTTTTGCGTCCATGAGGGCAGTTGCCTTTTCTTTACTCGTGAAGTCCGGCGAGTCTGCTGCCGAATCTGGCCAGGAGTGAGGTCTTGCTGGAACCCCTGCGCTCTTCCCACTGGTCGGCAACACCGAAGAGTCGGTACATGGCGTGAACGCCCAGCCAGCGGATGGGTTCCGGTTCCCACTTGCGTGCCCGGTAGCCGACCCAGGGAAGGGTGGTCCGTTCGGTTTCCTTCTCGAAGGCGAGCTCCACGAGAGTCCTGCCGCCGACGTAGGCCGACGTGACGCCGTGTCCGGCGTAGCCGGTGGACGATCCGATCCCCGATGCCGGGTCCCAGTGCACGCCGCCGTTCCAGTCCCGCGTGACGCCCAGGACTCCTGACCAGGCGTGGTCCACCTCGAAGGGGATGCTCGGGAAGAAGGTACTGAGCTTCTGCGAGATCAGGTCGATGGTGGACTGGGCGGTCGCACCGGCTCCCCCTGTGCCGGACCCGAAGCGGTAGGGGACACCGCGGCCCCCCATGGCGATACGGCCGTCCGATGTCCGTTGGGCGTAGATGAAGGTGTGCGCGGAGTCGCTGAGGCACTGGAGCCCGTCCCAGCCGATCTCCTGCCATGCCTCCTCCGGCAGGGGCTTGGTCACGATCAACGAGGAGTTGACCGGGATCAGGGTCCGGCTGCCGAGCAGCTGTCCCGAATAGCCTTCGGTGCAGATGAACGTCCTGGCCGCGCTGACGCGTCCGTCGGCCAAGGTGAGGGTCCTGTCCGCGACACTGTCCACTCGGCTGCCTTCGTAGATCCTGACCCCCATGGAGGCCAGGGTGTCGGCGAGGCCGTAGACGAGTTTCGCGGGGTGGAATCGCGCGCAGTGCTTGTAGAAGAGCCCGCCATGGACGGTGGAGATGTCGATCCGGCTCCGGAACTCGTCCCGGTCGAGCATGTGGACTTCGTCGTCGGTCAGCCCGTACTTCAGGTCGGCATCACGCCTGGTGACAAGCCGGCCCAGCCCTGCCCGAGTGTGGGCGGCGACGAGCGCGCCACCCTTGTGCTGATCGGCATCGATGCCCTCGGCCTGGAGGATGTCCAGGACCGCGTCGACGCCAGCGACGAATTCCTGCTGCAGTGCCCGGCTCGCTTCCAGCCCGCCCCCGGCGCGGGCGAAGGTGGCACGGTTCCCTGGGGGCATCGCCGAGAGCCAGCCACCGTTGCGTCCTGACGCGCCGTAGCCCACCTGTTCGGCCTCGAAGACGGCGACCGAGAGCGACGGTTCGAGCTTCTTGGCGAAGTACGCCGCCCAGAGGCCGGTGTAGCCGCCGCCGACAATGGCCACGTCCACGGAGTCCTGGCCGGTGAAGCGGGGGAACGACGGCCTCTTGTCGGCCAGCCCGGCCACCCAGAAGCCGAGCTCTCCGTTTCGCGGTGGTGCCGCATGGGCGTTCATGGTGCGTCCTTCTTCTGTGTCTGGGACCGGAGGGCGGGGCTGGAAGGCGGTGCAGCTGCCGTCGACGGGGAGGGGTGCCCTGTTGAGGTAGGAGGACTCCGACGACGCGAGGCGGAGGACGGCGTCGGCGATCTCCTCGGCAGTGGCGGCGCGTCGGACTGGGATCCGCCCCTCACGCCGTGCCTGTGGAAGCCGGTTCACCGCCGCCGCTCACGATCGGCTCGTCGCTAGACCGCAGTGCAGATCATCTGGATCTCGACAGGGGCGTTGAGGGGGAGCCCGGCGACGCCGATCGCGGTGCGGGCGTGCCGGCCGTTCTCGCCCAGTACCTCGATGAGCAGTTCACTGGCCGCGTTGGCGACCTGTGACTGCAGACCGAAGTCCGGCGTGCTGGCCACGAAGACCAGCATCTGCACGATCCGGACCCGGTCCAGGTCGCCGACCGCCTGCACTGCGGCGGCGAGCGCGTTGAGCGCGGCATGGCGCGCGAGCTCCTGCGCGGTCTCCAGCTCCACGTCCCGGCCAACGACGCCCTGGCCCAGCAGTTCGCCGCCCTTGAAGGGAAGTTGACCGGAGAGGTGGATGCCGGACCCCACCGTCCGGTGGGGCACGAGGTACGTGCTGTCGGCGAGGGCGGGTAGCGTCAGTCCTAGGGCTCGGAGCCTTTCCGCAGCCGAGTCGCCCTTGACGGTTTGCGGCAGGGGCCGGCTCATGCCGCCACCGCCTTGCTGCGCACCATTTCTTCGGTTCTCCTCTCGGGCGTCAGGGGCGCGGCAGGCCGAAGAGGACCGGGAGGTCGGCGATGTCGGTGATCCGCTCGTAGCCGAGCCAGTGCTCGTCGTGCTCGAAGCCGCGATCGACATACACCTTGTTCTTGATGCCCATGATCGCTGCGGAGCGCAGGTCGTACATCGGGCTCGCGGAGACGTGCACGATCTCGTCGGGTGTCACGCCGAGCTTGTCGAACGTGTACTCGAACGCGCGGAGTCGCGGCTTGTAGGCGCCCATTTCCTCGGCGCTGATGACGACCTCGAACGGGGCCTTGAGGTTCTCCGCGAGGCGCACGGCGTGCGCGGTGTCGCTGTTCGTGATGATGACCAGCGGGACCGCCTCGGCCAGGCGGTTCAGCGCCTTGGTGACGCCTGGGTACGGGCCCCAGGTGGGGATGGTCTCGTATACCGCCCGCGCGTCTTCCTCGCGGTACTCGAGACCGACCTTGCGCGAGGCGCGTTCCATGGAGCGGGCGACGACCTGGTGGAACGGCTGGTACGCGCCCGTGCACTCGTCGATCCGGTACGCCTTGCAGATCCGCAGGAACTCATCGGCGACCTCGGGCGGCAGCCGGTCGCCCAGAACCTCACGCATCGTGTCGTTGACGCTGAACTTGATCAGCGTTCCGTTCATGTCGAACGTCACGAACTTGGGCTTGACGTCGAATCCCACTGGTCCTCCTAGTGTTTCAGTGGAGCAGTCCGAGCAATCTGTCGATTGTCGACCATCGGTCGGTCGATTGTCGACCAAGTGGAATCGACTGTCAACAGCGTCTGAGGAGTGCCTTGCGTGGACCCGGCGTCGACCGTGTGACGGTCCGGGGAGTTTCCGTGCCGGGGAAGCGACTTGAGTGTTGGGGGCAAAACCCGACAGAGGTATAGTCGACAAACGACCAAGTGGTCGACAAGCACTTAGTGAGGGTGACGGGGTGGACCACAAGTTCGAGTGGCAGGAGCAGCGGACGACGACGCCGGACGGCGTCTACCGCACACTGCGGGCGGCCATCCTCGACGGGACCGTACCTCCTGGTGGCCAGCTACGAGAGGCGCACATTGCCTCGGATCTCGGGATCAGCCGGTCCCCGCTGCGCGAGGCGCTGACCAAGCTGGAGGAGGAGGGGCTCGTCGTAAAGATCCCCTACCGTGGGGCGTTCGTCGTAGAGGTGAGCGCTCGTGAGGTGGCCGAGATCGACTCGGTCCGGCTGCATGTCGAACCCTACGCCGCCGAGCTCTCGGCCGAAGCGCTGCGCGGTCCTGAGCGGCCTCAGCTGCTGCAAACCGTCGAGGATCTCCGCCGGGCAATGGAGAAGGACGACATCCCGGCCAGCATCGACGCGCACCTTCGATTCCACAGGCTCTTCTACGAGCTCTCGGGGCACGGCGTCCTGCAGAGTCTTTGGAACGGCTGGGAGACCAAGCTGCGCCTCCACCTCAGCGTCGATCACCGCACATACAGCGACGACCCGCAACAATTGGTCGTCGAGCACGAGCGGTTGGCCGCGGTTGCCTTGGAAGGCGACACCGACGCGTTTCGCCAGGAACTGGCTGCCCACTTCCCCATGGGGCTGCGAGCCCGGACGGGAGACGGGGGAGAACCGACGCACCGGCACGTATGAGGCCATGCCGCGTGTGTGCAGTGTCCGGGCCCGCTCCTCACCGTGACGCTGTAGACCCATGCCGAAAGGTCAGGATCAAGCTCGCCCCGTCGACGCGATCTTGTAGCGGATCTTGTATGAAGGGCGCCGGCGGCCGGCGCGGTGGGACGGGTCGGGGCGACGGGGCGTTCACGGCTGCGGGCTAGCTGCGCGGAGTCCTGGGTGCGTCCCATGTTTGCCGGGATCGGTCGGACTCCGTCCGGGTCGGTGCCCCCGCGCGCTCTGACGGACTCGATCGCGGCACCGTGACCCGGCCGGTGCGCCGATGCCGCCGAGTTCGTCGAGCATGCCCCAGTGCGGCCGGGCCGGGCCCTGGCTTCGGTCCCCCGGGCGAAAGCACGGATATGCGGTCGGCGAGGTCGGTTGAGCCCGGAGGCAACTGCCCGGCCTGTACAGCGGGGCGAGTCGTGGCATTAAGGATCTCGTGGGCGTGAGGTCGACCGTCGGCGCGTTGTTCGGCGTTCCGGTCGGCGCTCCGTGTCAATCGCCCTGGAATCCGCCGCCGTCAGCGACCGTCATGTGGACAAGTGCGCTGCACGCTGTCGCCCACGCCGAACCGGATGGACCGGCGAGCGCGGTTGCGGTCTCGGCCGTCGTTTCCGGCAGCAGCGGATGGGCCCGCACGCGGCGCTCCCAGCTTGTACTCGGCGCTGAAGTTTGTGTTGACAGTGTTCAACAGGCAGCCATATGGTCGACAAACGACAATGAGGGTGGCTGATTTAAGCCATCATGCGGCGCTTTGTCGCCACAGGTGCTCGAGAGGACGGCCGAGTGCAGATGATCACAATTCACAAGATGCGGGTCTTCGCAGCGAACTGCGAGGGTCTGTGGCCTGTGCCGTCCAAGGCGGTGGCACGGTGAGCGGGCGCGTGGCCTCGGTAGCACACACCGGCTCGGCTTCCGATCGGCTCCAGGCCTTGGGTCTGGCCCTTCCCGAGCTCCGTGAGAATCCGTACTACGTGCACCACCGCAGTGTGGATTCGAGCATCTACATTTCGGGCCAACTTCCTTACAAGGAAGGTTGGTTGCTGGGGCATGGCACTGTAGGCCGGGACGTGGAGCTGGAGACGGCGCGGGAGCTCGCGCGCCATGCCGCGCTCAACTGCCTTGCCGCCGCTGTGCAGGCGGTGGGGGATCTGGACCGGGTCCGGATCGTGCAGATGCTGGTCTTCGTGGCCAGCACGCCGGACTTCGGTCTGCAGTCACAGGTCGCCAACGCGGCCAGTGAACTGCTCATCGAGGTACTGGGCGAGAACGGCCAGCCCGCCCGCACCGCGATCGGCGTCGCCGGGCTACCGCTCAACAGTCCGGTCGAGATCCAGATGGTCTGCACCGCGGTGTAGGGGCGGGAACGACGGCGGTGCAGCGCGAGCGCGGGTGATGGTGCGCGCCACGCACATTCGGCATTCGAGGGAGTCGGCATCCGCTCCCTCGTTCATTCCCAGACACAAGCAAGAGGAGTGCAGCGTGAACCGGCTCCAGCGAGCACTCGACGCTCTGGTCGAGCGGGTCGACACCCCCGCGTCGATCGTGCTGGTCGATGTCATGCAGGACAACATCGACCGCATGCAGGGCTTCGCCGCCCGGCACAACCTCGATGTCAGGCCTCACGTCAAGACGCACAAGTGCGTGGAAATCGGCCGGCGGCAGATCGAAGCCGGGGCGGTCGGAATCACCGCGGGCAACGTTGGTGAGGCCGAGGTCTTCGCCGGGGCCGGATTCGACGACATCTTCCTCGCCTACCCGGTCTGGCCCTCGGGAACGAAGGGGGCCCGGATCCGCCGACTCGCCGAGTCCGTCCGGCTGCGGGTCGGCGTGGACAACGTCGCGGCGATCGAGGCCCTCGCCGACGCGATGGGCGACGAACCGGACCGGCTGCAGGTCGTGGTCGAGGTCGACTGTGGTGCCCGTCGTTCCGGAGCGCCGCCCGAGGCCGCGGGCGACCTCGCGCTCGCCGCCCGCAAGCGCGGCCTGGTGCCGGTGGGCGTCTTCACCTATCCAGGTCACGGCAGCTCCGGCCCGGACGCTCGCGAGCGCGCCGCGCGGGACCAGGATGCCGCGCTCACCACCGCGGTACGCAGCCTCGACGGCGTCGGGATCACCGCCGAAGTGGTCAGCGCCGGCTCCACACCCACCGTCGAGTTCTCCACCAGCAGCGTAATCACCGAGATCCGTCCCGGCGAGTACGTCTTCGGGGACCTGAACAATGCCCGGCTCGGCGCCTGCACGGACGATCAGATCGCGCTGTTCGTCGCCGCCACCGTGGTCAGCGACTGGGTGCCCGAGCAGGTCATCCTCGACGCGGGCACCAAGGCCCTCAGCCGCGAAGGCAGCATCGAGCGCGGCTACGGCCGGGTCGCCGGCACGACGGCCGTTCTGTCCAGGCTCAACGAGTACCACGGATTCCTCGCGCTGCCCGCGGGCGGGTTCCGCCCCAGGGTCGGCACCGTGGTGCCGGTGGTGCCGAACCACGTCTGTCCGGTTGTCGTCAATTTCGAGGAGTTGATTGTCACCGACAGCGCCGGCACGTCGCTGCAGCGGTGGCCGGTCGACGCCCGCGGATTCCTCAGCTGACGGGCCCCGGGACGAGACCCCCTGGCCGAGCGACACCCGACCGACCTCTCCCCCCGTGAAGGAATGTCTGACATGAGACTCAAGAACGTCGCGGCCCTGGTGACCGGTGCCAGCAGTGGCATCGGGCAGGCGGTGAGTTCTCACTTCCGCCGCGAGGGCGCGCGACTGCTGCTCACCGGCCGCAAGGAGCAACTCGACACCGCCCAGCCCGACGACCTGTACGTCCCGGGAGACCTCAATGACGAGGCGTTCGTCGAGGGCCTGGCCCACCAGGCCGCCCAGTCCCTCAGCACCGTCGACGTCGTCGTCCTCAACCACGGCCTGCAGGCCAGCAGCCCGCTCACCGAGATGCCCTACGACGACGCGAAGAACGTGCTCGACAGCAACCTGCTCAGCGCGTTCCTGGTGATGAAGCACTTCGCGCCGCTGATGCCCCCCGAAGGAGGCTCAGTCGTCTGCGTCAGTTCACGGCTCGGCATGGTCGGCAAGCCCGGGGAAGTCCTGTACTCCGCCGCCAAGGGAGGCCTCATCATGCTCGCCAAGGGCGCGGCGATCGAATGGGCCCCGCGCAACATCCGCGTCAACGTCGTCGCTCCAGGTCTGACCGCCACCCCGATCATCGAAGCAGCGATCCAGCGCAGCCCCGATCCTGAGGCCTACCGCCGCGAGCGCGAGACCCAGATCCCGCTGCAACGCCTCGCCACCCCCGAAGAAGTCGCCGACGCGGTCCTCTTCTTCGCATCATCAGAGTCGTCGTACATCACCGGAGCAGTCCTCCCCGTCGACGGCGGATACACCGCCTTCTGAACACCCCTGCCTTTGTCGTACGTGAAGGTCGCGAACCGCAGGTCCGGTCGACGCGATGAGCGAATGCCATTCGGCACCCCACGAGGCCCAACGCCCAGTCTGACGAGTTCCGGATCGCCCCAGCCAGTTCCAAACAGCCACCCATCCGGGATCTGAGCGGCTCCCAGCGCGCTTTCCCCTTTTGTAAGGAGCAAACCCATGCGAATCAGAAGACACTTGAGCGTCCCGATTGTCACGACCGCCCTGGCCCTCGCGCTCGCCGCGTGCGGGTCGAGCGGCACCGCGCAGAACGTGGGGTTGTGGACTGCTGCCGAAGTAATGAGCGGTGGTGACTTCTGGTGGGCGTGAGTGAGTGCTTGGGTTTGGGTCTGGCCGTTCGAGCCGGTCTTCTTCTGTGTGCGGCGTGCTCCGGGCCCGTCGGGAGAGGGGAACGCGGGTTCTCGGGTCGAATGGGTGACCTTTGCGGGTGGTGCTCGTTGACTGCGGTGACGGGATCTTGGGGTGGATTCTTCGGGTTGGGGGTGGGCGGGGTGCGGGAGTTGGCGGTGTCGTTCCTGGTGCCCGGTCCCGCCGGGGTGGCCATCCGGGGCCGGCTGCGGGTGTCGCAGGTGGATGCGGCGGTGCTGGCAGATGTCGGCGTGTTCCTTGGCTCGCTGGCCTGTGGTGATCTCGCGGAACGGTCCCGGCAGGGACTGGCGCATGATGCCACCGGGTGGGCGGTGCGTAAGCGGGAGCTGACGGGCAAGTCCTCGGCGCGGTGGGCGGGGAGTATCACCAAGGCCACTCATGGTCAGTGGGCGCTGGCGAGGCGCGGGCAGGGCGCCCACAGGATGTGGCTGCGGGGGCAGATCGCCTCGATCGAGGCCAGGCTGGCCCGGCCGCTGGGCGCCAGGGCCAACAAGCGCGAAGGACTCGTGCGCGGGTACGGCAGCCGGGCGGAGTGGCATGCCAAGTCCCGCCGCCTGCACGCTTTGAAGGACCGGTTGGCGGTGGTGGAGGCGGACTGGACCACGGGCCGGGTGCGGGTGGTGCGCGGCGGCAAACGCCTTGCTCATGCTCGTCACCACCTTCAGGCGGCCGGGCTGAGCGAGCAGGAATGGCGCAAGCAGTGGCAAGCAGAGCGGATGTTCCTGGCGGCCGATGGGGAGTCCGGCAAACGGTTCGGCAACGAGACCATCCGCGTCACCGACACCGGACAGGTTTCGATCAAGCTTCCGGCCCCGCTGGCCCACCTGGCCAACGCCCCGCACGGCCGGTACGTCCTGGACGCGACCGTGGCCTTCCGGCACCGGGGTGCGGAGTGGCGTGACCGGATCACCACCAACCGGGCGGTGGCCTACCGCCTCCACCACGACACGGCACCCGGCCGTTGGTATGTGACCGCGTCCTGGCAGCGCGCCGCTGCCCCCGTCCTCCCGCTTCAGGCGGCGCTGGTGCGGGGTGTGGTGGGGGTGGACATGAACGACGATCACCTCGCCGCGTGGCGCCTGGACGTGCACGGCAACCCGGTCGGAGAGCCGCAGCGCTTCTTCTACGACCTGACCGGCAGCACCGAGCACCGCGACGCGCAGTTGCGCCACGCACTGAGCAGGCTGCTGCACCACACCCAACGTTGCGGGGCCGGCGCGATCGCCATCGAGGACCTCGACTTCACCGACGGCACCAGCCGGGAGAAGCACGGCCGCAACAAACGCTTCCGCCGCCTGCTCTCCCGCTTCCCCACCGCGAAACTCAGGGCCCGGCTGGTGTCGATGGCCGCCGAGCAGGACATCGCCATCGTCGCGGTCGACCCCGCCTACACCAGCCGCTGGGGTGCCCAGCACTGGCAGAAACCCCTGACCACCCCACGACGTGAGATGTCCCGGCACGATGCGGCGAGCATCGCGGT
>NZ_JBIUBL010000059.1:0-15175 GCF_044548015.1 Streptomyces sp. NPDC052236
CCCACGGGGCCCGGGACACCGCTCGTCTCGGGCCCCCGCACGGAGAGAACGGACAGGGGGCGCTGGCCTGACTTCTTCGACGCAAGGGGTTCGATCGACATGGCGACTACAGACATCTCCACTTCCGTCCCCTTCAGGGAGGTGACGGACGCCAACGGGCGCATGTACCGGATCGGCGAGACCGATATCGACATCATGGGCCGTAAGCGCAAGTGGATGGTCATCCTGCCGTGGGTGGGCATGATGGGCATCAGCTCGGCGGAGTACGCGTTCGCGTCCGCCGAGGACACCCTGCACACGGCACACGGGTGGGGCGATCAGCACATCTTCTGGATGCTGGGTGTGTGGGTGTTCTTCCAGGCCGCGGTGGCCTTCCCGGCAGGCAAACTGCGGGAGAGCGGCCGGCTCCCGGCCCGCTGGGCGATGATGCTGGGCGCGGTGGGCACACTGCTCGGCTATGTGTCGCTGGCGTTCGCGCCGCATGTGATCGTGGCGTACGTCGGGTTCGGCATGTTCAGCGGCATGGGCGCGGGCATGGTCTACGCGACCTGCGTGAACATGGTCGGCAAGTGGTACCCGGAGCGCAAGGGCGGCAAGACCGGCTTCGTCAACGGCGGTTTCGCCTACGGTTCGGTGCCGTTCGTCTTCATATTCACCGGCTACATGGACGGGACGAACTTCCGGGTCGTGCTGGTGGCTGTCGGTGTCTTCCTGGCCGCTGTGGTGGCCACGGCCGGTTACTTCTTCCAGGATCCGCCGAAGAACTGGTGGCCCGCGGCGGTCGACCCGCTGCGTAAGCCGGACGACCCGAGGGCGCGGCGGGCGCTGGAGAAGAACCCGCCGGCGGTGAAGCAGTACACGCCCAGGGAGGCGTGGCAGACAGGTCGCGTGAGTCTGATGTGGTTCTGTCTGCTGTGCACGTCCGGCGTGAACATCTTCGGTATCGCCTTCCAGGTGCCGTTCGGTGACGAGTCGGGTTTCGCGGGCGGGATCGTCGCGACGGCGATGTCACTGAAGGCGATCGTGAACGGCACGGGGCGTGGTGTGATCGGCTGGCTGTCCGACCGGTACGGCCGTAAGCGGTGCCTGATCTTCGTCTGCATCGTGCTGGGGCTTTCGCAGTACGGGATCCTGCTGGCGGGCAATATCGGCAATCTGCCGCTGTTCCTGCTGTTCTCCAGCATCTCCGGGTTCGGCGGCGGCGCGATCTTCCCGATGTTCGCGGCGATGACGGCGGACTACTTCGGCGAGAACAACAACGCCTCCAACTACGGCCTGGTGTATAGCTCGAAGCTGGTGTCGGGGTTGCTGGGTTCCGGTATGGGCGCTGTGGTGGTGGGCGCGTGGGGGTATGGCGGCGCGTTCGTGCTCGCGGGGTCGATCTCGCTGCTCGCGGGCTTTATCGCGCTCTTCCTGCATCCGCCGGGGCGACCGCGGGCAGGGCGTATCGAACCCAATCCGCGGCCGATCAGCCGCGACATGGGGTGACGGGTCGGACGTGTGACGGGTGGGTGGGTGAGTGAGTGAGTGGCCGTGGCTGCCGGGGGAATCGGCCGCCACGGCCACCCGCCGTATGTGCGGTCAGGACAACTGGCCGTCGTAGTCGGGGAGCTTGAAGGTCCGCTCGGCGTGACCGCCCACCAGGTCGGTGGTGTTGTTGCCGATGTTGGCGATGACGGTGTAGCCCTTCGCCTCGATCTCGGCGCGCTTGGCGGTCTTGTAGGCGCTCACCTCGGCGAAGAGGTCGGGCAGATCGCGCACGTACAGACCCGAGATCGGATACCCGGCCTTTTTGAGGTTGTACTCGGTGAGCGAGTAGATGATGCCCGGACGGGCGGTGACGAAGAAGATGTCCACGCCGCGGGAGTCCGCGTACCGGGCCAGATCGAGGACGGGCTTGATCGCCGGGGTCGGGTAGACCCAGAAGCCGTGGAAGTCCGTCTCCAGAGAGGTGTTGTCGATGTCCAGGACGATGGCCTGCTTCTGGCCGGAACCGCCTGCGATGCGCTGCTCGATGTACGGGCGGGCGACGGAGACGACGGCCGCCACATCGCGCTGCCAGGTCGCGTAGTCGACGTCCTCAGCCTGGGCGGTGACTGCCACCTGCGAGTCGGTCGCTTCCGTGGCGGATGCCACGGGGACGGCCAGGGTGAAGACCAGCGCGGTAAGGGTGGCCGCCGTCCGGGTTCTCCATGTGCTCCGTGTGCGGTGCATGGGGGGCTCCTTCGACTTGGAACAGCTCGGGGAAGGCCCTCCGTCCCGGAGGACGGAGGGCCTTGGCATGTTCACACCCCATGATGACCGGAAGGCAACATTCCCACTACCGGTCGGTAGGTAGCTGAGTGGTTACGGTTCAGCAGTTCTTCTCCCGCAGCGAGTGGAGATGGGCGCTGGACTTGCGGGCGAAGGCGAACGACTCGACGGGGTTGTCGTGTTCGGCCTGCCAGTGGTGGTCGCGGTAGCCGCCGTGGGTCTTGTTCACCGCCGAGATGAAGCGCTGGTAGTCGATGTCGCCGTCCCCGACGTCCACCATGCGGTAGCCGTCGCGGGCGGCCACGTCCTGCTCGCCGTCCTTGACGTGGAAGAGCGGGTAGCGGTGCGGCTGCTTGAGGACGTACCGCAGCGGGTCGAAGGGGGCCGCGGTGCCGTCGACGCGCTTGGAGAAGCGGAACTGGCCCGCGTACGCCCAGTAGATGTCCATCTCCAGGAAGACCAGGTCGGGGTCGGTCTCGGCGAGCAGGACGTCGTAGAGCCGGACGTTCGGCCGGTCGGTGGCGAAGGAGAACTCTTCGGCGTGGTTGTGCTGGTAGAACTTCATGCCGCGCTTCCTGGCGGCTGCCCCGTAGATGTTGAACTCCTCGGCCGCCCGCTTCCAGGCGTCGACCGTGGTGCCGTAGCGGAAGGGCCCGGAGGCGGTGCCGATGTGCTTGAGTCCGAGCGCCTGGGCGTCGTCCAGGACCTTGTCGAGGTTCTGCGCGAAGGTGTAGGCGTTCGGGTCGCTGGAGTAGTAGCCGACGTGGCTGCCTATGGCGCGCAGTCCGTGGTCGCGGGTGACCTGCTTGAGCTGGGCGAGGGTGATGGCGCCCGCGGAACCCTGGGTGTAGCCGGCGTACTCGACCTCGTCGTAGCCGTAGCGCTCCAGCTCGGCGAAGACGGCCGCGAAGCCGAGGGTGGAGACCTTGTCGCGCAGGGAGTACAGCTGAATGCCGAGGCGGCCGGGGGGCAGGGTGGGGCGGCCACGGCCCTTGTCGGCGGCGGCAGCAGGGGCCGCTGCGGCGCCGAGGAGCGCGGCGGCACTCGCGCCTGCGGCGACGCCGAGCATGCCTCGTCTGCTGAGCTTGTGGGCGAGTTCGGGGTCGTTGGTCTTGCTTGTGCGGCTCATGCGGCTCATGCGGGGGAACCCTTCGTTGTCAGTGGCGTCTGCTTCAGTGGAGACCAGCGAGTTGAAGCAGCAGTGACTTCACATCGGTGGCCGCGACGCGGCCGGACACAGCGCGGGGGGTGGAGCACAGAATGAGCGGTCCGTTTTCACACTCGTCGTCACTCGTGGGGAGGCGGCCATGGCTGCCGCGAATAGGTGACGGGTCCAGGGGTACGACCGCCAGGCGGTAGCGCATGCCCAGTTTCTTGCGGGCGATCGCCTTGGCCGCCTTGAGGCGTACGTACGGGTCGAGCGGGTCCATGAAGAGCTCGACCGGGTCGTAGCCGGGTTTGCGGTGGATCTCGACCAGCTGGGCGAAGTCGGGCGCCCGGGCGTCGTCGAGCCAGTAGTAGTACGTGAACCAGGCGTCGGACTCGGCGATGGCGACCAGTTCGCCGGAGCGCGGATGGTCAAGGCCGTGGGCCTTCTTGCCCTCGTCGTCCAGGAGCTGTTCGACGCCCGGGAGGTCCTTGAGCGCCTCGCGTGCCGCCGCCAGGTCTTCCGGTCGGCGTACGTACACATGGGCGATCTGGTGGTCGGCGACGGCGAAGGCGCGTGACGTCATCGGGTCGAGGTACTCCATGCCGTCCTGGGTGTGGACTTCGAGGAGACCGGCGCGGCGCAGGGCGCGGTTGATGTCGACGGGGCGGCTGACGCGGGTGATGGCGTACTCGGACAGGGCGACGACCGTGCGGCCTTCCTCTTTCGCGTCGTCGAGCAGCGGGGCGATGACGGTGTCGAGGTCGGCGGCTGCCTGGTAGGCACGGGGGTCGTCGGGGCCGTAGCGCTGGAGGTCGTAGTCGAGGTGCGGGAGGTAGCACAGGGTCAGGTCGGGGTGGCGGGTGCGCATGATGTGGCGGGTCGCGTCGGCGATCCACTGGCTGGAGACGAGGTCTGCGCCCGGGCCCCAGAAGTGGAAGAGGGGGAAGGTGCCGAGTTTCTCGGTGAGTTCGTCGTGCAGGGCCGGGGGCCGGGTGTAGCAGTCGGGTTCCTTGCGGCCGTCCGCGTAGTAGACGGGACGGGGGGTGACGGTGAAGTCGGTGTCGGCGCCCATGGCGTACCACCAGCAGATATTGGCGACGGTGTAGCCGGGGTGGACGCGGCGGGCGGCGTCCCAGATCTTGTCGCCGGAGACCAGGCCGTTGTGCTGGCGCCACAGCAGGACCTCGCCGAGCTCGCGGAAGTACCAGCCGTTGGCGACGATGCCGTGCTCGGCGGGCGGCGCGCCGGTGAGGAAGGTGGACTGGGCCGCGCAGGTGACGGCGGGCAGCACGGTGGTCAGGGGCGCCTGGGAGCCCGAGCGGGCGAGGGCCTTGAGGTGCGGCATGTGGTCGAGGAGCTGGGGAGTGAGGCCGACGACGTCGAGGACGAGCAGGGGGGTGGGCGTGGGGTGCGCGGCGTCGGTCATGGCAGCTCCTTGAGGCCGAGGTCGACCAGCAGGTCGCGGGCGAGCGTGAGTTCGGCGGCGATGCCGTCGGCCAGCTGTGTGCGGTTACGGGGGCGCAGTTCGTGCGGCAGGGCCTGCCAGGTGTACGTCTCGACCTCGAGGTGGCGGGTGAGCGGGACCGGTCCGCCGACGAGCCGGGTCAGGGTGTCCTTCAGCACGGGAAGGGTGGAGGTGAGCGGCGGGGCGGGCGGAGCGTGCAGGGGTACGTGGAAGTGGGCGCGCCATGGAGTTCCGTCGGGCAATGCTTCGTCGGCGAGGGCTTCGTGGAGGTCGTCGGTGCCGCGCAGGCCCGCGGCCGTGCTGGTGCGGGTCTGGTGGAGGAAACGGGGTTCGGCGAAGGCGGCGAGTGCGGTGCGTACCTCGGGGAGGTGGGGTTCTTCGGCGTGCAGGGCGGCGGACAGCTGCGCCTTGGGAATGGTGACGCCTGCCGCGGCGAGCGCGGCGAGGGCGGTCTGAGGATCTTCGAAGGAGGTGGCGAGGTGACAGGTGTCGATGCAGACGCCGATGCGGCTGTTGCCGACGGCGGTGAGCGGTCCGATCGCGTCGGCGGTCGTCTCGACGGCGCAGCCTGGCTCCGGCTCCAGACCGATGCGTATCGACTTGCCGGTCAGCTCTTCGAGGGCGTCGAGACGTGCGGCGAGGGTGGTCAGGGCGGTGCGCCCGGCCTCGGCCGCCGTGTCGTCGAAAGGAGTGCGCCAGGCGAGCGGGAGCGTGGAGATGGAGCCCTCGGTGGTGTCGTCGGGGAGGAGGACGGCGAGGAGGCGGGCCAGGTCGGTGGTGTGGGCGAGGCGTTCGGGGTCGGTCCAGTCCGGCTTGTAGACGCGGTACTTGACGTGTTCGGCGCCGAAGCCCTCGTAGGGGAAGCCGTTGAGGGTGACGACTTCCAGGCCGCGGCGGTCGAGTTCGGCGCGCAGGCCGCGCAGTGCCGCCGGGTCGGTGATCAGGGCGTGGGCGGCGTCCTTGGCGAGCCAGAGGCCGATGCCGAGGCGGTCACGGCCGAGGCGTCTGCGTACCGGTTCGCAGTGGTCGCGGAGTTGGGAGAGTACGCCGTCGAGGGTCTCCGCGGGGTGGACGTTGGTGCAGTAGGAGAGGTGGACAGTGGTGCCATCGGGGTGGCGGAAGCGCATGTGCGGGCCTCCTCATTCCCCGCCGCGGAGGATGGAGTTGCCCTCGTGCAGGGACTCCGGTTCCGGGATGTCGAGCTGGAGACGCCCGCTCAGTCCGTAGAAGGCGACCGGGTTTCGCCACAGCACCTGGTCGACGTCGTCCTCGCTGAAGCCCGCGGCGAGCATGGCGTCGCCGACCTTGCGGGTCTTGAGCGGGTCGCTTCTGCCCCAGTCCGCGGCCGAGTTGACGAGGACCTTCTCGGTTCCGTACGTCCGCAGGATCGCGACCATGCGGTCCTCGTCCATCTTGGTGTCCGGGTAGATGGAGAAACCGAGCCAGCAGCCGCTGTCAGTGGCGTGCTTTACGGTTGTCTCATTGAGGTGGTCGAGCAGGACGCGGTCCGTGGGAAGGTCAGATTCGCGGATGGCGTCGACGGTGCGGTGCAGTCCGGCGAGCTTGTCGCGGTGCGGGGTGTGGACGAGCGCGGGCAGGCCGTGGTCGGCGGCGAGCTGGAGCTGAGCGGCCAGTGCGAGGTCCTCGGCGGGGGTCATGGAGTCGTAGCCGATCTCGCCGACGGCGACGACGTTGTCCTTGACGAGATAGCGGGGCAGGGCGTCGAGGACCGGGGTGCAGCGGGGGTCGTTGGCCTCTTTGGGGTTGAGGGCGATCGTGCAGTGGTGGGCGATTCCGTACTGGGCGGCGCGGAAGGGCTCCCAGCCGAGCAGCGCGTCGAAGTAGTCGAAGAAGGAGGCGGGCGAGGTGCGGGGCTGGCCGAGCCAGAAGGACGGTTCCACCAGGGCGCGGACACCGGCGGCATACATCGCCTGGTAGTCGTCGGTGGTGCGGGAGGTCATATGGATGTGGGGGTCGAAGATACGCATCAGGACTCCTCAGCCTCCTTCTCGGACTGCTGCTCGCCGGTCAGGGTCAGCACGCGTTGGAGATCGGGGGGCACATCGCGGCCGGCGGCGGTGCGCTCGGCGGCGTAGTCGGCGAGCATCCGCGCGAGCTCGCTGTCGCCCGCGGCGCGGCTGCGCAGGCCGGCGACCGCGTCGACGGGCACACCGGTGAACAGGCACTTGAGGACGGCGTGCCGCCAGGAATGCGGGTCCAGGTGCGCGGCGGCGTACGGGCCGACGGCCGCGGCGACGAGGCGGGTGTCGTTGGTGCGCAGGGCGTCCTCGACAAGGGGAAGCGCGGCCGGGCCCTCAACGAGGGCGTGCAGGGCGGGGAGCACGGCGCGGCGTTCGGCGGCGGTGCCCTGGTGGTAGAGGCGGCTGAGGGTGGCGGTGTCGGCGCGGGACTCGATGAGGAGGAGGGTGCGTACGGAGTCGGCGTGGTCCTGGCCGCAGTGGCGGCCTGCGGAGGCGAACCGGAGCTCCCAGGGGGCCGGGGCCCTGGTGGTGTCGGCGGCGGTGTCGGCGGCGGTGTCGGCGGCGGCGTGCGCGGCTTCGGCGAGGGCCTCGTCCAGCCAGGCGCGGGCCGCGTCGGGGAGCCGCGCGTCGAGTTCGTCGCGGGTCGGCGTCACCATGCCGGCGCTCCCTTCGGCGGGACCTGTGAGCGGAGGAACTCGATGGAGGCGCGGGCCAGTTCGGGGCCCGCGTGGGAGTGGCGGGGCAGTTCTACGACGGTGAGGCCCTGGTAGCCGGTGGCGGCGAGGGCGTCGAGTACGGGCGGGAAGTCGATCTCGCCGTCGCCGAAGGGGAGGTGTTCATGGACGCCCCGGCGCATGTCCTCGATCTGGACGTGCCGCAGCCAGGGCGCGGCGTCGCGGACGCAGTCGGCGGGTGACGCCGGTTCCAGGCACTGGCAGTGGCCGATGTCGAGGGTGAGGCCGAGCGGTTCGGGGTCGCCGAGGAGGGAGCGGAGGTGGTGGAAGTCGGCGAGGGTCGCGAGGAGATGGCCCGGCTCGGGCTCGATGGCGAGAGGCAGGGAGACGCTCTGCGCGGCTTCGAGGACGGGGGTGAGGGACTCTTCGAGCCGCTTCCAGGCGATGTCGGTGGCGGTGTTCGCGGGGGTGATGCCGCTGAAGCAGTGCACGGCGTGCGCGCCGAGGTCGGCGGCGACCCGCACCGATTTCACGAGCAGCGCGGTGCGGGCGGCGCGGGCGTCCGGCTCGGGGTCGAGGAGGGACGGGCCGTGCTTGCGGCGGTAGTCCAGGACATAGCGGGCGCCGGTCTCGACGGTGACGCCGAGGCCGAGCCCGCGGAGTCTCGCGGCGACTTGGCGGGTGCGGGCGAAGAGGCCGGGGGCGAGGGGGTCGAGGTGCATATGGTCGAGGGTCAGCCCGACGCCGTCATAGCCGAGGTCGGCGAGGAGGGCGAGTGCGTCGTCGAGACGGAGGTCGGTGAGGCCGTTGGTCCCGTAGCCGAGGCGAAGGCGGGCGCCGCGTCCGGGTCCGGTGTCCGGGCCGGTGTCGGGGCTCATGTCGGAGCTCATGTCGGGCTCACCTTCCGTGCGAGCTTGCGGGCGAGCGGGACGAGTCCCATGACCGCGAGGGCGGTGACACCTGCTCCGGCGCGGGCGGCGAGCGCGGCCTGCAGCGGGATCATGGCCCGGATGCCGCCGCCGACGGCACGCTGAGTGAGGGGCGGGGAAGGGTTGAGGGCGGCGTGCAGAAGGGGCTTGGCGACGGTGCGGACATAGGCGACGGCAAGCAGCAGGGCGCCCGCCGTCGCGGGCGCGCCGGGTGACCGCCGGAAGCTGCCTCCTGCGGGCGATCCCTCGGCCCCCCGCATCTCGCCGGCCACGAGAACGCCGAGGCCCAGGGTCGCGGCGAGCGCGACGAGCGGCACGGCCGTGGAGCCGCCCTGCGCCTCGTGGCGCGACACGGCGGTGACGGCGTAGGTATGAGCGCCCAGCACGATGGCAGCGGGCACGGCGGCGAGCAGAGCACCTCCGGCCCCCGAGCGGACCACGTCCCCGCCTGCGGCGAACAGCCCGGACGACCGTGCGGCGCGCGCAGGTACCGCCTCTCGGGCCGCTCCCGCGCCCGCAGCGGTACCGGTTACCGGCCCCCGCGCGGCTGGCGCACCCGACGAGCGTGCCGGTCGCACACCCCCGCCGGGAGCCTTCGGCACACGACCGAAGACCGGCCCCCAGGGCGCTCCCGCGCCGGCCGACGCGCCCGACGAGTGAGCCGACAGCACACTCGCGCTGCGTGGCTTCGGCACATCACCGGAGACCGCGCCCCAGGCGCGCTGCCCAGCCGCACGAGCGGTGCGCGCGGCCAGCGCCGCACGCGCCCCACGTGCTCCCGCGCCCGCAGCTCGGGGCCCGGGCAGGCCGACTGCGGTGTGCGCAGGTACCGCCCCTCGGGCAGCCGCACCCGCGCCCGAGCCGTCACGGCGTACCTTCGGCACACCGCCGGAAACCGCGCCGGCCGCTTCCCGCAGGGGCGTGTCCGCGGCTGCCACGACTCCACCCCAGGAAGGTTCCCCAGGGGGGCCGGCCTGAAGTCGGCCCGCCGTGGCCACCGCGCCCAGGAGCAGGTCCAGGGCGCGGGCCGTGGCCATGGCCGTTGGGCCCGCCGGGGTGTGTTTGAAGTGGAGGTCGTACGACCAGACCGTCGCCGACAGGGCCATCGCCACCGCCAGGGACGGGCGGCCCGCGCGGGCCGACAGAGCGAGGCCCGCCGCCGTCAGGGCGCCGGCCGCCAGCAGGGCCGACGTCGGGGAGATGCGGCCCGAGGGGATCGGGCGGTGCGGGCGGTCCACCGCGTCCTCCTCGCGGTCCGCCCAGTCGTTGAGCGCCATGCCCGCCTCGTACAGGCAGAGCGACGCGCCGACCGCGTACGCCGTGCCGCGGTTGGGCGCGCGGCCGGCCGCCGCCGCGCCCGCGAGCGCGTCGCCCGGGACCGTGAAGAGCGCCGAAACACGCAGCAGTTCCGCCCAGGCCCGCACCCGGGCCCGCACCCCGGGCCGCGCCCCGGCCCTCACTTGGTCTCCCGCAGCCGGTCGGCGAAGGAAAGCAGAGCCGTGAACTGTTCCGAGAGCCCCGCCGGGCCCCCGTCCGGGTCCTTGAAGTAGAAGCCGAGTTCCGGCAGCGGCCCCGATATGCCCACCTCGTGGGCGCGGGCCGCCAGCCGTGCCAGGTCCAGGACCAGAGGGGCCGCGAGCGCCGAGTCGCAGCCCTGCCAGATGGTCTGGAGGATCATCCGCGAGCCGAGGAAGCCCTCGAAGGCGATGTGGTCCCAGGCGGTCTTCCAGTCCCCGAGCGCCGGTACGTCGTCGATGTGGACGGTTCCTTCCGGGACCGTGCCCAGCGTGTCGGCGAGCACCCGCTCCTTCCCCGCGTTCTTCGCGGCTGCCGCCGCCGGGTCGGCCAGCGCCGCCCCGTCCCCGCCGCCGAGCAGGTTCGTGCCCGACCACGCCCGTACGGACAGGGCGCGCTGCACGAACATCGGCGCGAGCACGGAACGGAGCAGCGTCTGACCTGTCTTGCCGTCGCGGCCCGCGTGAGGAAGTCCACTGGCCTCGGCGGCGGCGGTGAGGGCCGCGGTGCGCAGCCCGGTGGAGGGAGTGAAGTTGACGTAGGGGCAGCCCGCCCGCACCGCGGCCGCGGCGTACAGGGAGCTCGGCGGCAGCCGTACCGCGTCCGGCGCGGGCTGCGGTTCGGTGGAGGAGACGTTGATCACGACCACCCGGGCAAGGCCGTGCCGTTCCCGGAAGTCCGACAGGTCCGCGGCGAACGACGCGATCAGTTCTTCGTCGGTGCGCGTGTCGCCGGGCTGCGGGCCACCCGGACGTATCTCGGCGTCCGCGGCGGTCAGTTCACCGCGTACGGCCGCCGCGAGCCCGTGCGGCAGTACGCCCGCCGCCATCAGCTCCTCGGCCCGCTTGGGCAGCGGAGCGCTCACTGTGTCGTGTCCGCCGAAGACGAGTGACGCCAGGGCGGGCAGCCCGGAGTCGGCGAACGGCGGGGTCTCGGTGACCATGCCGTTCGGGGGATGCAGCCCGGCGGCGACCGCCGCGCACCCTGCGACCGCGGTGGTGGCGACGGAGCCACGCGCTCCGACGAACCAGACTCCGGTGTTTTTCTCAACGCACTCGACGTACACAGGTTGCTCCCTGCCACTTGATCTGATGAGGGACGGCGGGCGGGGAGTACGGCGTCTCCCCGCCCGCCGCCGTATGACGGGCGCGCCTAAGAGGGCAGCTCCTTGAGCTGAATGTCCCGGAAGGAGACCTTGTCGTCGGCTCCGTGGTTCTGGAGGCCGCAGTAGCCGTCCTTCAGGCTGCGCGCCGGGTCCGTATTGGTGAAGTCGTTGATCTTCACGCCATTGAGGAAGACCTGGAGACGTTCACCCTGGACCCGTATCTCATAGTTGTTCCACTGGCCCGGCGGCCGCAGGACGCGGTCACGGGCCCTGACGTCGGCCGATTTGAAACCGTAGACCGCGCCGGTTGTTCGATCAACGGCATCGGAGGCGTCGATCTGGATCTCGTAGCCGTTGTTCACCGCCGACCAGGGGTCATCGGAGGAGGGGAAGCCCACGAAGACACCGGAGTTGTCGTCGCCCGCCGTCTTCCAGTCGAGCTTCAGCGAGTACGCCGACAGCTGCTTGGCCTGGTACCACAGCATGCCCATGCCGCCCTCGGAGCGCAGTTCGCCGTCAACCACGTTGAACTTTCCGGGGCCGGCCTGCTTCCAGCCATCGAGCGTCTTGCCGTTGAAGACCGGCCGGTAGCCTGTCTTCGGTTTGCAGTCGGCCTTGACCTGGCCTGAGGCGTACCTCAATCCGCCCAGGAGGTGGGTGCGGAAGGCCGGCTCGGCGTACGACTCCTTGGTGTGGCCACCGCCGGTGTAGAAGGCCCGGCCTCCCTCGTACGTCTGGCACCAGGCGATCGGGTGGTCGCCCTTCATGGTGCCGCCCTCGTAGCTGGTCTCGTCCAGGGTGGCCAGCACCCTTGCCTGGCTACGCGGGTTGGTGCGGTAGTTGTACCACTCGTCCGTGCGCTCCAAGGACTCGCCCAGATGCGCGGTGGCCGGGTGGGTGTGGTCCTCGACCCGCACCGTGGCGGGCTGGATCTGCGGGTGGCCGGAGAAGTACGCGCCGACGAGCCCGCCGTAGAACTTCCAGTCGTACTCGGTGTCGGCGGCGGCGTGCACGCCCATGTAGCCGCCGCCCGTGGAGACGTAGTTCTCGAACGCCTGCTGCTGCTCGGCGTTCAGTACGTCACCTGTGGTGGACAGGAACACCACCGCGTCGTACCGGGCGAGGTTGCTGGTGGTGAACTGGGCGGCTGTCTCGGTGGAGTCGACCGTGATGTTGCCGCCCTTGCCGAGCTCCTTGAGCGCGGCGATGCCCTCCGGGATGGAGTCGTGGCGGAAGCCCGCGGTCTTGGAGAAGACCAGGACCCGCTTGGCGGTCCGGTCGGGCGCGCTGTTGGAGAGCTCGAAGTCGTCGACGTCGTAGAGGAATCCGTCGCCGCCCTTGAAGACCAGGAACAGTTCGGTGGTCTTCTTCGGTACGGACCGCAGGGGTACGTCGATGTCCTGGAAGGTCTCCCAGCCGCCGGTGACGGGCACCGGCGCGGAGCCGAGGATCTTGCCGGTGGCCGATCCGGTGCGCACCTCCAGGAAGCCGCCGGCTCCGCCGGAGGAGATCCGGGTGGTCAGCTTGGTCGAGCCGGTGAGGTTGTAGGGGGTGAAGGAGATCCAGTCGTTGTTGTGGATGTCGCCGACGGTCTTGCCGCCGTTGGCGGTGGCCTTGTCGTAGATCTTCACGCCGGAGGAGTCGCTGTAGTGCTCGGCCTGCCGGTGACGGGGCTGCAGCTGCGCCTGGTCGTGCGTGGTCAGCGCCGCCTGGCCGCCGCCCCCGCCGTCCGTGTACTCGGCGTCGAAGACCCCGAAGATATTGGCGTTGGGGTCGTGGCCGCCGTCGGCGGAGGTCTTGATGGTGCCGGAGCAGCCCTTGGCGGAGGTGACGGGGTGGCCATGGCTGTCATGGCCGAGGATGAACGTCACCTTCACCTTGGCGCAGTCGATCGGCCCGGCGGCGCCGTCCTCGGGATCGGTGACCTTCACCTTGAAGGGGATCTCGTCGCCGAAGCTGAACAGCGCGCCCTCCCCCGGGAGTTCAAGGGTCACCTTGGGCGCGGTGTTGCCGACGACCACATGGACGCTGGCGGAACCGGTACGTCCGCTGGGGTCCTTGGCGGTGACGGTCGCCGTGTAAGTGCCGTTCTTCTTGTACGTGTACGTGGGGTTGGCCGCGGTGGACGTACCGCCGTCGCCGAAGTCCCAGGCGTAGGTGAGGGCGTCGCCGTCGCCGTCCGTGGTGCCCGCGGAGGAGAAGGCGACCCGCAGCGGTGCCTTGCCGGAGGTCTTGTTGGACGTGGCCTCGGCGACCGGGGAACGTCCGCCGGTGGCGTTCTCGATCCGGTAGAGCCCGGTGTTCTCGTCGCCGCCGAACCAGGCGGTGCCGTAGTCGAGTACGTACAGCGCGCCGTCCGGGCCGAAGGTCATGTCCATGATCTGGGTGCCGGTCCACGGGATGGAGTTGATGGACTGGACTGTCCCGTCCTCGCCCTGCTCGATCCGCTTGATCCAGCGCCGGCCGAACTCACCGGCGAAGAAGTCGCCGTCGTACGCCTCCGGGAACTTCACCGGGGAGGTCGAGGCCGCGTCGTAGCGGTAGACGGGTCCGCCCATCGGGGACTCGGAGCCGCTGCCGAACTCGGGCAGGGAACCGTCGTCGTACGGGATCCAGGCGGGCTGCGCGGGCGGCAGGTCCACCAGGCCGGTGTTGTGCGGGGACTCGTTCTTCAGGTTGGCACAGTCAAAGGTGGCGCCGGACGTCTTGGTCGCGAAGTCGTAGTCGACGTACGGGTCGTTGTCTCCCGTGCAGAACGGCCAGCCGAAGTTGCCCGGCCTGGTCACGCGGGCGAACTCAACCTGTCCGGCCGGGCCGCGCTGCGGGTCCGCGGCGCCCGCGTCGGGACCGTATTCACCGACGTAGAGGACGCCGGTCTTCTTGTCGACGCTGAACCGGAAGGGGTTGCGGAAGCCCATGGCGTAGATCTCGGGCCTGGTCTTGTCGGTGCCGGGCGCGAAGAGGTTCCCGTCGGGGATGGAGTACGTCGCGTCGGCGTTGACCTTGATCCGCAGGATCTTGCCGCGCAGGTCGTTGGTGTTGCCGGAGGTGCGGCGGGCGTCGAACGCGGGGTTGCGGCCCGGCCGTTCGTCGATGGGCGTGTACCCATCGGAGACGAAGGGGTTGGAGTCGTCACCGGTCGACAGGTACAGATTGCCCTGGGCGTCGAAGTCGATGTCGCCGCCGACGTGGCAGCAGATGCCGCGGGTCGCCGCGACGTCGAGGACCTTCTTCTCGCTGGCGTTGTCGAGAGTGCCGTCCGCCTTGAGGACAAAGCGCGAGAGGCGGTTGACGCCGTCGTACTTCGCGAAGTCCGCGGCGGTGCCGTCGGCCGGGGCGTCGCCCGCAGGGGTGTTCAGCGGCGGCGCGTAGTAGAGGTAGATGAAGCGGTTCTGGCTGAAGCCGGGGTCGAGGGCGACGCCCTGGAGACCTTCCTCGTCGTGCGAGTAGACGGGGATGGTGCCCACCACGCGGGTGTTGCCCGCGTGGTCGGTCATCCGCAGCTCGCCGTTGCGGGAGGTGTGCAGAACGCTGCGGTTCGGCAGCACGGCCAGCGACATGGGCTCGCCGGTCTCCGCACCGCCCTTGGCGAGGGTGACTTGCTGGAAGTCCTCAGCTGCCGCCGCGGGTTGCGCCGACGCCGGCTTCTCGGCAGCGGCCGCGAACTGCGGCGCGGTGAAAGCGAGCGAGGTGGCGGCGAGAAGGCCGCCGGTGAGGAGTGCGAGTGCTTTGCGGGCTCTGAGCCGTTTCCTGTGCACGAATGTCCTCCGGAAGTGGCCGGTCGAACGGGCGGGTGCGCTCTCGGGGGCGGTGCTCGTACTGCACCGCGCGCCGGGCGACAGCCATGGAAAGGAACTCCCCCTGGACTTCGCCGGGGGACCCCCAGTCGGAATGGCGGGAGACCGGAGTGCGCCGTCACACCGGGACCACCTGTTACCTGTTTGTCATGTACGCCTGGTGGGACGTTAGCCGGGTTCATCCAGGACGGAAAGCCCTTGTGCAGCAGGGAAGTCAACTTTTCACCCGCGCAGGACAAAGACGCTTCAGGGCAGGCCGGACCGGCCCGGCGGCACCTCACCGCCGGGCCCTGACCTCGCATCAC
>NZ_JBIUBL010000060.1:0-13879 GCF_044548015.1 Streptomyces sp. NPDC052236
GGTCCGACAAACGCTCACCCGCAGGCGACTTGACCTGCCCCACCCTCGCCACACCACAACCAACGAGCCCAGGACATCTAAGTCACCAGCATTGGCCTTAGCCCAGGTCAGGAATCGAACAGGGCCGAGTCAGATGCCGTCGGCGAGTTGGATCGGCGTCGTGAGGAGGAACAGTCGGCCTGCAGCGGCAGCCTGGAAGTCGAGACGCCGGCGATCAGCCCAGCTGGCGGCCGGCCTGACCGGTTGGACAGCAAGCGGCTCCGCGGACACGAACAGATCAATTGTTCGCTCCTCCGGGGGGATTAATCGCCGCATACGGCAAGTGCGTCGTGGCCGGTTCCGCTACTGAGAGTGCTTACTGTGGCGTGCACTACGCAGGTCCCGGATCCGGTACCCGTCCTGCCCTTCAACCGACCATGATAAGGAGCGAAGCGTGAACGCTCGCTTTGGCGTGAAACGAAAAGTGGCGCTCGGGGTCACGGCGCTGGCCGCGATCGCTGTCTCGGCTGTCCCGGGATCGGCATCTGCCGCCACCGGCGGAGAGCGAGGAAGCTCGGACCACTGGGGTGAGATCACCCGCGACACAATCGCTGCGATCGCTGCGGCTGTCCCGGGATCGGTCTCCGGCGACATCGGCGGAGGCTTGGGAAGCTCGGACCACTGGGGTGTGATCACCCGCAACACGATCGGCTCTCCCGTTGCTGCCTTGAGGAACGGCCCGTTCGGCTCGTTCGGTGTACAGGGCCCCTCCGCGAGTCCGCCCTACGGGCGAGGCAGCCTCGGAATCGAGGTGGCAGACGATTCCACCTCCCTCGCTCCGCCCAGTGAGAAGGTCGACTTCGGCAACGAGGTCGACTTCTACGGTGACCCGGTACTGGGACTGAACGAGGTCGGTTTCCACGTCTTCCAGACCGGCGAGAACATCTCCTACGGTGGCCCAAGGAACCTGCCCGGCATCAAGTTCGAGATCAATCCGAACCTCACCGCGTCGGCCTCGACCTACTCCACGCTGGTGTGGGTGCCGGGCCCGTCCCCGGTGACGAACCGCTGGAGTCCCTACCTGGACGCCACCACGACCGGCGACTGGTACCTCACGGGCAACGCGGGGACCGTGACCGGCTGCAACCAGACCACCATGTGCACATTCCAGCAGCTCAAAACGGCGCTCAACGACGGCGGCGCGCAGCCGACTATCTACACTGCCGCGGTAAGCAAGGGCCGCGACAACATGTGGATCGGCGCTGTCGACGGCCTGCGAATCAACAACACGGTCTACGACTTCGAGGCCGACGGAGTCAGGACTCGTCGCGCCAACTGAGCGAGGCACCCGACAGGGCGGCGTCGTCCGCGACCGTGGTGACAGCGGTGGATGCCCGCGGTGCCCACCATCGTTTTCGGCGCGGTGATGCTGAGGACGCTCGGTGAGCCCTCGGCCGGGCGGAAGCGTCCGTCATCCGGATGCTGCAAGGACTGCATGACCTCCGCGTCGCCGTCGGCGACGCGGAGGAAGAGGGCCGCAGGAAGATGTGATCCATAAGCAGACCGACCGGTATGGGGCGGAAGTCAGGCGAGGCAGCCTCGCGAGCCCCGATAAAGGGCATAGGACTTGAGCGCCGACGACTGGGTTCGAGTCTGGATCCGGATGGTGACCTCCGCTACAAATTCAAAATTGATCCATTGCTGCGGAATCACATCCCGCCGCCCGTCCCATCGACAGCGTTGCTGATCTAACTACCGGGAAAGAAGACCCACGAACCAGGCTCCCTTGACCAGGCACAACACGCCTGACCAGCTAAAACACACACCGGCCCTTTAGCCTTGATCCACCGGCGTGGTTTGAAAGTGATCTTCTGGTGGGCTTCGGTCGGGTTCCGGGCCGGGGGCTGTGCATGGGCGGGTGGTATCCGCTGGTCTTCCCAGCTTTTCCACGGGTCCGGTTCCGGTTGGGCCCTGGCGGGCGGGGTGGGCAGGGGCAGTCAGGCGGGTTCGGGCGGGGCGTGGACGGTGTCGAAGAGGTGTGTCCAGGCGTGTTGCCAGGGCCAGTTGTGCGGTAGGTGCAGGGTGATGCGGCGGGCGGAGCGGGCGGTTCGGGCGGGGACGTGGATCAGGTGGGCGCGGAGGGTGGCGGTGGTGGCCTTGGCGTGGAAGACGGAGGTCAGTGCGCCAGCGGCCCGCAGCAGGTTGTAGGTCATGGCCCACAGGGTGAGCCAGGCGGCGTTGGCGTGGAAGTGTGCCGACGGCAGGTGGGCCAGGGCAGGGGCTTTGCTGTCGGCGATGACCTGTTCGACGACGGCGTGGTGGCGGTGTTCCCGCTCGGCCTGGAGGGTCTTGGCGGGGTTGTCGGTGAAGAACGGGTGGTAGCGCCAGACCGGGAACAACTCACCCTGCTCGCCAACGACGGCGGGTTTGGCCAGGTCACGGACCCGGCGCACGATCAGCCGGGCCGTGACCCGCTCCGCCTTTTTGCGGGTGGCGAACGCGGTGTAGGCGGGTATCTCGGCGACTTCGGCGTCCGAGATGAGGTCCCCTGTCTCGGGGTCGGGCACCGCGGTCGGATAGGTGATCTGCTGCCACGCCTCGTCGGGGATGGCGAGGATGGCCCGCTTGATGGAGGGGTTCATGCCGGTGGTGATCGAAAAGTGGGCGTCGGCCCGGCGGCAGGCGGCAATGACACCGGCGTTGCAGAACTGGGAGTCCGCCCGCAGGATGCGGGTGCCGGTGCAGCCGGCCTCGACGGCGGTGGCCAGGGCCTCACTGACGAATTTCGGGGCGCCGCGGGCATCGGCTGCCTTGCCCCGGCGCATCCGGACTCCGGCGATCACCGGCCGGGACTGTGGAGTGCAGATCGTGGCCAGCAGCGGGTGGAGGGTGCGGATGCCCTTGAACCGGCCGTACTCGGCGCCCTGTTTGGTCCGGCCGTAGACCCGCTTGTGGGTGGAGGCGACATCGATGAACGCCATCTCGCCCGAGCCGGGCAGCAGCGGGGTATGCGTGGCCAGCGCGGCCAGGAATCTACGGTGCACCGCATGGAGTTGGAGAGCATGGCCGTGGGTGAACGCGCGCAGGAACGTGCCCAAGGTGGAGTCACGGTGCTTCTGGCAGCCCGATACGGCCGGTGGACCTGCGGATGGCACTGGGCGGTCGGCGAGGGCGGTGGTGGAGGCATCGTCATCAGCTGGTGCTGCGCCGACCATTCGATAGGCGAACCCCCAGCGACGGCCGCCAAGGTGATCGCGTCACTGCTGGAGTGGCGCGACTGGCTGGAGGAGCTGGCCGAGCGGTTCGCTCGGTTGGCGCCGCCCGCCGGAGCGGACGCCGAGGAGCGCAGCTGGCACCTGGAACGGGCAGCTACCCGGCTGGTGACGGTGGTAGTGGACCGCACGGGTGCCGAATGCGGCTGGTACGGGCTCTGCCGCACGGTGCTGACGTGGTTCCTCTCTTCTACGGGCATGGGCCCGGAAAGCGCGAAGGACGCGGTCGAGACCGCAATTGGTGGACGGTTCAAGAGCTGGACGGAACCGTCGCGGACCCTGGTCGACACCGTGGGAGAGGATCTTGCCGTAGGCGTGACCGGAGAGCAGCCTTACCGTGACCGCTGACGCCTTGGCTGCCTGGTGCCATGTCAGGAACCAGATTGACTGGACTTCCGCGGTCGGTGAGACACCGGCACCGGTCGAGGCGACCGTGGACGGCCTCGGCACCTGGTGCGATGCGGGGGGCCGTTCCTCGAATCCGGCTCGAGCCGACCGATTGCTCGCGGCGCTGGCTCAGTCGCGCGCAGACGCTTCCCATAAGCGCCCCCTCACCTGCGCGCTTCTAGCTGAATGGCAGCGGCTTGTCCTTGGCATGCCTGAGGTTTCGTTCCGACAAGGTGATGCCTTCGCCAAGGGCGGCCGGGAACGCTACGCGCTTACGCCACACCCCCAGTGGGACTTTGAGCAGTGTCTGCGCGATAGCGCCGACCTGCGAGTCCCCCTGGCCTCCCGCGCGGCCAGGGCCTACCTGGACGTGGCCTTCTTCCACCCCTTCACCGATGGCAACGCCCGCCTCGCCATGCTCACCCTCGCCCATGTCCTGGAACTGGAGAAAGTTCGGCTGGATCAGACTGGCCCCGCGGATCCGGCGCTGTCGGCGCGGACCAGGATCTCGGTGCCGTGCCGGTGAGCGTCGGGGATCTGCGCGAGGGCGTCGTCCAGCACCGACGATGTGATCGGCGGCAGTGTTGGCTCCGGAGTTGCCGGGCCGCAGCCGGCCGGACATGGCCTCTCCGGTGTTCGCAAGGAAACACAACAGCGGATGGAAGCCGAAGCCGCCCTTATAGGTGGGCGCGGCTTGTTCCTTTTCCGAGTGGCAGGTGACCAGCGTGGCGTCGATGTCCAGGACCAGGCCGGGAAGTTCTCGTCCGCCGGTCCGGACAGTGGGTATGCCCTCGCCGGTCTCGGCAGCCTGTATCCAGGCGACTTCCCGGGCCGTGGCGCGGGCCGCTCGCAGCGAAGCGAGTGCGGCCTCGTCGGTGTCGGCGAGCAACCGCCAGGCCGTGGGTGTGGAGGCGACTGGGCCGAACACCCCTGCCTGGTCCCGCAGCACGGCAAGATCCGCGATGGCCTCGCCGCCGTCGGCGAGCATCACCGCGAGATCGGTGGCGGTCCGGCCCGGGTCATGCCCGGTGCCGCGCGGTCGGAGTGGCCTGAGTGCAGTTGAGTACGCGGCAGTCAGGCCGGTGGCCCCTCGGCGAGATCGGCCAGCAACCGTGCCCCGGCGTGCCCGACCACCCCAGTTCCGTCAGCGGAGACATGGAGCTTGGGACGAGAACCGATACCCTGCACGCAGAAAGCACGTTCCGCTTGGACCGACAGAACCCCTCGACAAGGTTCATCGTCCCAGCTCAGAAGGCACTTTCGCGTTTACGCCCCGTTTCCGACCTCAGCCCAACCGAAACGGCGAGGTTAATGGTGCGGAGTATCCCCGGTTTGGGTAACCGGGGATCCGTAAGCGATCAGCGGGACGCCGTCATGGGTGACCGGCTCGCTGTACCCCCTCCAGGCCGCTGAGCAGCACTAACAGCGAGGGCGAGATGGCGGGGAGTGGTCGGGGCTGCTGCCGCGCCGTACGGTCCAGGGATATGAGTGGCGACATCCCGAGTCCGGCTGAGGAGCGTCTGGCCGCAGCCTATGCTGCGCGCTGTTGGCCCGTATCCCCGCGTGTGGCCAGGCCGTTGAGGGCGGCAACTGGAGCTATGTGGAGATCAAGGCCGGCCGGTACGGCAGACCTGCGGGCGGTCGTCGTGGAGGTGCTGGTCGGGCCGGTACGGAGCGTACCGTCCGGGCGCTTCACTCGCCTGACGCGTGACCTCAGACCGCGATCGGCGTTGAGCCGATGGACACGTGCACTTGTTCCGGTACCTCAGTGGAATGCGTGCGTCACGGCCCCCGATTCCTGCCCGGCGTCGGGGGCGTCGTGCTGTTTGCTGTGCGGGCGGAGAACAACGCGCCCATGCCGTTGGGGTCGTAGGTCCGGGTGAGCGGGCCGGTGAGGAGTTTGAGCTGGATGCCGTCGGCCTGGAGCTCTGTGGACAGCGTCATCAGCTCGGCGGCGTTCCTTGCCGGCCTTTTGAGCTCGTGGACGGTGTAGATGACCGGCGTCTGGGGCGCGGCCTCCTTGAACAGGTGCGCCAGCACGAGCGCCTTCTCCAGCTCGGGCGGGAGCGATCTGAGGGCACGCCCCCCTCATCCGACATCCACGTTTGTCAGCCTGGACCAACCCGCTTGGCCGTTACCGGTGCGTGGTGACGTCTTGGTTCTTGGGGGTGGTGGTGGGTTCGCCGCGGCGTACGGAGCCGGGGGCGCGGGCGGCTGGGTGGTCGGCGTGGGCGGAGGAGGTGAGTTGCCAGGGGACGCTGGTGACCATGACGCCGGGCGTGAACAGCAGGCGGCTCTTGAGCCAGAGCGCGGACTGGTTGTGCAGCAGGTTTTCCCACCAGTGGCCGACCACGTACTCGGGGATGAAGACCGCGATGACGTCCCGCGGGGATTCGCGTCTGATGGAGCGGACGTAGTCCACGACGGATCGGGTGATCTCGCGGTAGGGGGAGTCGAGGACCTTGAGCGGCACCGGGATTTCGTAGTCCTCCCACTGGCTTTTCAGCGCGGTGGAGGCGTCGCGGTCGACGGCGACGGTGAGGGCTTCCAGGCGGTCCGGCTTGGGGGCGCGGGCGTAGGACAGGGCGCGCAGGGTGGGCTTGTGGTGGTGGAGACCAGCACGATCGCCAGCACCCGCGAGGGCGGCACCATTTCGCTGTGCGGGTCGGTGACCGCGAGTTCGGCCGCGGTGGCGTCGTAGTGGCGGCGGATGCCCCGCATCATCAACCAGAGCACGATGGCCGCGAGGACCGCCAGCCAGGCGCCCTGGGTGAACTTGGTGGCCGGCACGATGACCAGGACAAGGCCGGTGACGAGTGCCCCTGTCGCGTTGATGACCCGCGCGAGCTGGTGGTGGCGGCGGACGGCCGGGGCGGTTTCGGTGCGCAGTTCGCGGTTCCAGTGCCGGACCATGCCGGTCTGGGAGAGCGTGAAGGAGGTGAAGACGCCGAGGATGTAGAGGTGGATGAGGTCGGTGACGTTCGCCTTGTATCCCCAGAGCAGCAGGCCGGCGACGATCGCCAGGGCCAGGATGCCGTTGGAGAAGGCGAGCCGGTCGCCGCGGTTGTGCAGCTGGCGCGGCAGGTAGCGGTGTTGGGCGAGGATCGAGGAGAGCAGCGGGAACCCGTTGAAGGCGGTGTTCGCGGCGAGGATCAGCACGAGGGCGGTGGCGGCCTGGATGAAGTAGAAGCCGAAGCTGCTGTCGCCGCCGAAGATGGACGCCGCGAGTTGGGCGATGACCGTGCGCTGGGTGTATGAGCCGCAGTCACCGGCCAGGCCGGTCAGGTGGCAGGCGTCGGCGACGATATGCACCTTGGTGACGATCGCGAGGGTGGTGACGCCGACGAACATGGTGATGGCGATGATGCCCATCGCGGCCATGGTGGTCGCCGCGTTCTGGGACTTGGCTTGCGGAAGGCCGGTACGCCGTTGGAGATCGCCTCCACGCCCGTCAGTGCCGTACAGCCGCTGGAGAAGGCACGCAGGACCAGTATCACCATCGCCAGGCCCGCCAGGTTCGCGTCACCGGGCTGCGGTGTCACTCCGTACGCGGCGCTTTCGGCCACCGGCGCGTCTCCGAGCAGATAGCGGAACAGGCCCGTGCCCACCATGATCAGTACGCCGCCGATGAACAGATACGTCGGCGCGGCGAACAGCCGGCCGGACTCGCGCACACCCCGCAGATTCATCGCGGTCAGCAGGCCGACGAAGATGAGCGCCATCAAGACCCGATGCTCGGCCAGTTCGGGCACCGCCGAGATGATGTTGTCCACGCCCGAGGCGACCGAGACCGCCACCGTCATCACGTAGTCCACCAGCAGTGCGGCGGCCACCACCAGACCGGCGGAGGGGCCCAGATTCGTCGAGGCCACCTCGTAGGAGCCGCCGCCGCTCGGATAGGCGTGGACGACCTGGCGGTAGGACAGGACCACCACGGTCATCAGCGCGACGACCGCGGCCGCGATCCAGGGCGTGAAATGCAGGTACGCCAGCCCGCCCAGGGTGAGCACCAACAGGATCTCCTGGGTGGCGTAGGCCACTGAGGACAGCGGGTCGGAAGCAAAGATCGGAAGGGCCAGGCTCTTGGGCAGCAGCGTCTCGCCCAGCTCCTCGCTGCGCCTGGCCCGGCCGATCACCAGCCGCTTGAGTACCCCGGTCACATTGAGCACGACGCGAGGGTATGTCGCCCCACCTGGTCATAAGGCATGACCGCAGTGAGTTAAGGGGCTTTAAGAACTCATTAGGATTGCCCGAATTTCGTACATATAGCGTAATTATTGCCCGAGGGCCATCGTCGCTACTGCAGGCCGGCGACCTTGAAGACGGTCTGAGCGGTCTCGCCGTCGATTCGCCGCGACAGCTGCTTCAACGCGGTTCGGCGGGCGGCGCCGGGGCGGAGGGCGGCGAAGCCCGCACCGCAGAAGATCACCACCCACGGCAGCGCCATCACCCATCGCCACCGGAAGGCGAGACGGCCCAGTTTGCAGAGGAAGGTAGCCACGGCTGGAAGTCCTGTCGGTGGGCGGCGAAGGTCGAAAACACACAGGGCCGAGCGGGATGCGGCAGCGGGACGCGGAGCGGCCTCAGCGATGACGCCAGACCGGCGGTCCGATGATGCCAGGCCCGTCATCTAGTGGTGCCACCAAGGCGTCACCGCAGCGCCACCGCAGGCCACTCCCTCTCCGGTGCGGTGCCACGACACACCAATTCAAGGAAGAAACCCAGGTCAGAGGCGCGAGTGCCAAAAAGGAGCCAATCTGGCTCGCCGTGGCACTACTGATGTGCCATGATGGCGTCATGGACCTCACGCCCTACGTCGACAACCTCCGGCACGAGCTGGCCGTCGCCGCGAACGCCGGCGGCGACGACGCCCGCGCCCTCGCCGAGCGGCTCACCGCCCCCCTGGAATCCGCCGCCCGCCTGACCCTCCTCAACGCACTGTCCGCCGCCATGGTCGAGGTCACGCGGGAGCTGGCGCCGGGCTCGGTCGACGTGCGACTGCGCGGACTCGACCCGGAGTTCGTGGTGACGGTGCCGCCCGCCCCCGAGCCGTTCCGGGAGGCGCAGGAGCCGGTCGCGGAACCAGCCGCGGCCGCGCCACCGCCGCCCGCGGACGCCGACGACGGCGCCATGGCGCGGATCAACCTCCGCCTCCCCGCCCACCTCAAGGCCCGCGCCGAGGACGCCGCGGCGGCGGAGGGCCTGTCGGTCAACGCCTGGCTGGTGCGGGCCGTGTCCACCGCTCTTGACGGCGGGGAGCGCGCAAGCCTGCCGGGCCGCGGCAAGGACAAGGGCAGCCGGGGCTTCACCGGCTGGGTCCGCTAAGGCCGCCGGCCCACCCCACCCCACCTTCACCGGCGGATCGCCGATCCCGCCGACGTCACCCATCACCCGCCTCACCGGCGGGATCAACCACCCAAGCCAAGAGGACGGAACAGCCATGCCTGCTTTCGAGACCCCCGAACCGATTTCCGCCACCCTCGAGTTGGAGGCCGGCACCGCCCGCATCACCGCGGGCAAGCGCACCGACACGGTCGTGGAGGTGCTGCCGAGCAACGGATCCGACGACAACGACGTACGCGCCGTGCAGCAGACCCAGGTCACCTGCTCGGGCGGCCGCCTCACGGTCAAGACACCCAAGAAGCGGTCCCCGTTCGGCAAGCCGGGCTCCATCGAGGTGAGCATCGAACTGCCCGCCGGATCCGATGTCCGGGGCATCACGGCCATGGGCAGCGTCTACTGCGAAGGCCGCTTCGGGGAAGTCACGCTCAAGACCTCGCTCGGCGACCTCCAGGTCGACGAGGTGGCCGGCGCCAACCTCAAGACCGACCACGGTGACATCCGCCTGGCCCGGTCGACCGGGGACATCGAAGTCATCGGCTCGGGCCGGATCGAGATCGGGACCGTCGCCGGCACGGCGACCGTCAAGAACGGCAACGGCGCGACCGAGGTCGGCGAGGTCACCGGCGCCCTGAAGACCAACGCGGCCAACGGCGACATCTCCGTCGGCATCGCGCACAGCAGCGTCGACGCCAAGTGCGCCAACGGCCGGATCGAAGTCGGCGTCGCCCACGCCGGGGTCGACGCGATGTCCTCCAACGGCCGCATCCGCGTCGGCGACGTCACCCGCGGCCGTATCGACCTGCGTACCTCCGTCGGCGACCTCGAAGTGGGCATCCACGAGGGCACCGCCGCCTGGCTCGACCTGAACCCCAAGTACGGCACGGTACGCAACTCGCTCGGCTCTTCCGCCGGCCCCGCGGACTCCGACGAGACCGTCGAGGTGCACGCCCGGACCTCGGTCGGCGACATCACCATCCGCCGCGCCTGACCCCGGCGACCCCCAACTCCCCCCGAAAGGAAAGCGGCATGACTGCCACCCAGACATCCGCGCCGAACACCACGGCGCCGGCGATCACCGCCACCGCACTGCGCAAGTCCTACGGCGACAAGCTCGTGCTCGACGGCATCGACCTGAACATCACCGAAGGCACCATCTTCGCTCTCCTCGGCCCGAACGGCGCCGGCAAGACCACCGCCGTCAAGATCCTCTCCACCCTCATCACCGCCGATGCCGGCGATCTGCATGTCGGTGGCCATGACTTGGCCGCCGATCCGCAGGCGGTGCGGGCCGCGATCGGCGTCACCGGGCAGTTCTCCGCCGTCGACGGCCTGATCACCGGCGAGGAGAACATGCTCCTCATGGCGGACCTGCACCACCTCTCCCGCAGCGAGGGCCGCCGCACCGCCGCCGAACTCCTGGAGCGCTTCGACCTCACCGAGGCCGCGAAGAAGCCCGTCTCCACCTACTCCGGCGGCATGAAGCGCCGCCTCGACCTCGCCATGACGCTGGTCGGCAGCCCGCGGATCATCTTCCTCGACGAGCCGACCACCGGCCTCGACCCCCGCAGCCGCCACAACATGTGGGGGATCATCCGCGACCTGGTCTCCGACGGCGTCACCGTCTTCCTCACCACCCAGTACCTGGAAGAGGCCGACGAACTCGCCGACCGCATCGCGGTGCTCAACGACGGCAAGATCGCCGCCGAGGGGAGCGCCGCGGAGCTGAAGCGGCTCATCCCCGGCGGGCACGTGCGGCTGCGGTTCACCGACCCCGTCGCCTACCAGTCCGCCGCCGTCGCCCTGCGCGAGGCCACCCGCGACGACGAGGCTCTGTCACTGCAGATCCCCAGCGACGGCAGCCAGCGTGAGCTGCGCTCCATCCTCGACTGGCTGGACTCCGCCGGCATCGAGGCGGACGAACTGACCGTGCACACCCCCGACCTCGACGACGTGTTCTTCGCCCTGACCAGCACCACCAACGTCCCCAACCAGACCAACCAGCCCAAGGCGGATGTCCGATGAGCGCCCTCTCCCTCGCCGTACGCGACTCGAACACGATGCTGCGCCGCAACCTCCTGCACGCCCGGCGCTACCCGTCCATGACCCTGAACCTGCTGCTCACGCCGATCATGATGCTGCTGCTCTTCGTCTACATCTTCGGCGACGTGATGAGCGCGGGCATCGGTGGCGGCAGCGCGGATCGCTCCGACTACATCGCCTATCTCGTCCCGGGCCTGTTGACGATGACCATCGGCTCCACCGTGATCGGGGCCGCGATCTCCGTCTCCATGGACATGACCGAGGGCCTCATCGCCCGCTTCCGCACGATGGCGGTCTACCGCGGCTCCGTGCTCGTCGGGCACGTCGTCGGCAGTGTGCTGCAGGTGCTCGCCAGCCTGGTCCTCGTCGGCGCCATCGCCGTGGCCATCGGCTTCCGCTCCACCGACGCCACGGCCCTGGAATGGCTGGCGGCGTTCGGACTGCTCGCGCTGTTCGCCCTGGCGCTCACCTGGATCGCCGTGGGGATGGGCATGGCCAGCCCGAACCCCGAGGCGGCCAGCAACATGGCCATGCCGCTGATCCTCCTCCCGCTCATCTCCAGCGCCTTCATCCCGGCCGACACGATGCCGGGCTGGTTCCAGCCGATCGCCGAGTACCAGCCGTTCACACCCGCCATCGAAACCCTGCGCGGCCTGCTGCTCGGCACCGAGATCGGCAACCACGGGTGGATCGCGCTCGCCTGGTGCGTCGGCCTGACCGCGCTCGGCTACCGCTGGTCGACCTCGCTGTTCAACCGCGACCCGAAGTAACCGCCATGACAGCGCGGGCCGCCTCCCGCAGCTCGTCCCGCCCCAGGGCGGCGAACGCAGACACCGCGTCGGCCTACGCCGCCCCTGGTTCAGCCCTGGCGACGTACAGCGGGGTCGCGCTCGGCGACGTGCCCGGCGACCGCGCCGACGCCGGGGCGTGCGTACCGCTCCAGGGAGCAGACGGAAGCATGGCGCGAGCGGGCCAGCCGCATCGGGGTGCAAGTGCCGCCTTCGGCGTCGTGTGTCAGGGCATTGTGGCGGAGCCGGTGGAGGGTCCAGCCGTCCAGGTCCTCGATGTCCTGCGGTGAGGCGAGCGGGTTGGCCGACAGGCTGGCAGCCGGGTGTTCTCCTCGAAGATCTCATCAGCGCCGGAATGGCCGGGCGGCGGGCGTGGCGATCGAACCAGTCACCCCGGCTTGCTCCGGCAAAGGAACGTTTGTGAGAACGCTAGCCGCGTACGGCGCGTGGGGGACGGGTCAGCGGGTGCGTTCGTAGTGGCGACGTGCTTTTTCGCGGTTGCCGCAGACGGCCATCGAGCACCAGCGGGCACGGTTGGCGCGGCTGCGGTCGAGCAGGAACAGCCGGCACTCGTCGTTGGCGCAGGGGCGTAGCCGGCCGGGCAGTTGCTTCTCGGTGGCGGCCCAGGCGAGAACCACCTCGACGGCCAGCCGGGCGTGCGGGGGAGTCCTGACCATCCACTGAAGACCATCCGAAGTGATCTCCGGGATCTGGTGGACCCCTTCGAGCAGCGGGCTCAACGCGGCGGGCGAGCTTTCTCCGCACACTATGTCCCGCAGGATGTCCCGCGTCTCGCGCAGCAGCGCCAGTTCCGCGAGGCTGCCTTCGCCGCCGTGCTCCCGCGCCCAGCGTCTGCCTCCGGCCGGGTCGCCGAGCGCGTCCCGTTCCTCGCCGTTGACCAGTGGCCTGCTGTTGAGCAGGTCCAGCAGCGTGTCCATCGGATGCCACTCCCCCTCTAACCAGATCGAGTTGTTTGACAGGTTAGCTCATTCCGTGCTTGCATGACGAGGAACTAACCAGATAAAACATTTGAAGGGGTTAAAAATGAGCTCGGTGCACCACCGGACCGCCACCGTCGACGGCCATGAGATCTTCTACCGCGAAGCCGGCCCCGCTGACGCCCCCGCGATCGTCCTGCTGCACGGCTACCCAACCAGCTCGTTCATGTTCCGCGAACTCATCCCGCTGCTGGCCGACGACTACCACGTCATCGCGCCGGACCACCTCGGCTTCGGCCACTCCGACGCCCCCCTCGTAGGGGAGTTCGCCTACACCTTCGACGCCCTCGCCGAACTCACCTCCGGACTGCTCGACCAACTGGGCCTGGACCGCTACGCCCTCTACGTCCAGGACTACGGCGCCCCCATCGGATGGCGCCTCGCGCTCAAGCACCCCGAACGGATCTCCGCCCTCGTCACCCAGAACGGCAACGGCTACGAGGACGGTTTCGTCGAGTCGTTCTGGACCGACGTCTGGGCCTACGGGGCGAACCCCGGCCCCGACACCGAACCCGCCGTCCGCGCCGCACTGAGCGTCGACGCCATCCGCTGGCAGTACGTGCACGGCGTGCCCGACCCGAGCCTGGTCAACCCGGACACCTGGGAGCACGACTTCGCCCTCGTCTCCCGCGAGGGCAACGACGAGGTCCAGCTGGCGCTGTTCCGCGACTACCCGAACAACCGCCCGCTCTACCCGCTGCTACACAAATTCCTACGCACCAGCGAGGTCCCGGTGCTCGCCGTGTGGGGCCGCAACGACGAAATCTTCGGCCCGGCCGGCGCGCGAGCCTTCGCCCGCGACGCCAAGGACGCGGAGGTGCACCTGGTCAATGGCGGTCACTTCCTGCTGGAGAGCCACCTGGACGTCGTCGCGGGTTACCTGCGCGGCTTCCTCGGGCGGGTGCTGGGATAAGTAGGGTCGGGGGCTGGAAACGGAGCCTTCGCAGGCCACCGCGCCAGTCCCCGACCCTCCAAGGCCGTGTCCTATGTGGTGAGTTGGGGTAGAGCTTGGTCATGGGGAGTGGCCAGTGGGGATGGATTGTTCCGGACGGGTTGTGGGAGATCGTGCGGC
>NZ_JBIUBL010000061.1:0-13236 GCF_044548015.1 Streptomyces sp. NPDC052236
GGGTGGCAAGAGCCGTGTAACGGGAGACTGTTACGCACGGTTCTGTGGGGGCCGGAGGGTGAGATTCCCTCCGGCTACCCGACCCGACGAGCTTTCCGCCGGGTGCGTCCGCGGTGAAGTTGCGGCCGACGAGGTCCGGCACCTGGCCGGTCGCGGCCTTGGTGAGGTTGAACCTCTTCGGCCGGGGCTGGCAGGGCTCAAGGCCCAGCTCGCGCATGAGGCGGCGGACCAGCTCCAGGCCGGCGGTGACACACCAGCGGTGCAGCTGGGCCTGGATGCGCCGGTGGCCGTAGGTACTGTCGGACATCTCGAAGGCCTTCTCGACGAGCAGCTTCAGTTCTTCGCGGCGCTGGGCCGTTGCGGATTCCGGGCGGGATCGCCAGTCGTAGTAGCCGGATCTGGAGACGTCGAGTCGATGGCACATGAACTCGACGCTGTATGCGTACTCCTCGGTGTCGAGTCGCATCTCGTCGATGAACTCGTACTTGCTTGCTACCGGGGATCCTTCGCGAAGTACGCCGCGCATTTTTTCAGGAAGGAGTTTTCCATCTCCAGTTCACGATTCCGCCGCTCGAGCTCCTTCAAGCGCGCCCGCTCGTTCACCGTCAATTCCGCATCGGGAGCCGGTTCCTGCTGCTTCTGATGCTTCTTCACCCAGCCGCGTAGCGTCTCTGGGTTCAGCTCAAGCTCCCGGGCTATTTCGGAGATCGTCTTGCTTGACCTCAACGCGATCTGGACGGCTTCCTCGCGGAACTCCGGCGAGTACTTACTGGGTGGCGCCACTTCTTCCTCGTTTCCGTGTTCAGGACAACCCTATTGGGTGCCTGTCCGGAAACTTCGGGGCCCCTCACTCCCGAGTCTGACCCTTCGATAGTTCATCACGTGCCACTGACAATCGGCGGCGGCCTTCGAAGAGGCCACAGCCATAGTCTTCGCAAAGCCAGCCGTGCTCCCCCCGGGTTGAACGCTCAGAGCCGCTAGCGGCAGGGCGCGGCTCCCGGGTTGCTGAGCGAACGCTCCGCTGAACTGGCAACGCTTCGGCCTTGCCGACGGCATGGAGTCACCAGCTAACCTCTGGCCAATTACCTCTCCGGTCCAACAAGGAGAATAGGGGTCCGAAGTGGGCCTCGATCGGGTTGGCCCAGGACGCGTAGGTGGGGGTGAAGCGCAGCTCGACCCGGTGCTTCTTTGCCCAACTGCGGATCTTCTCGCCCTTGTGGGCGGACAGGTTGTCCAAGCCAACGAGAGGAGATACCTGGGGAACCGCCCATGTCCTTGAGACAGCGCGCAGGCACCGTCGGGACGGGCGGCGCGGATCGACTTCAGCGCGGCCAGGGTGTTCGCGGCACCCTTCTTGCGGCGGTTGACGCCCCAGAGTGTGTCGTCGCCGACCGAGTAGCAGCCATGGAAGTACCGGACGACGTGGGTGCGGCGGTAGGTCGCCGGGTGCCGCTCGGGGTGGCCGACAGCGACCCAGCCCGAGCCCATCGTGGGCCGGATGCCGGTCGGAACGGACATCACCGCGCATCCAACCGCCCGGGACCATCACCCCGGCTAACCTTCCCGGTCAGAGGTCTACTTGTTGCGCAAGGTCTCGATTTTGGCGGCCAACACGGCCATGTTGCGCACGTGCGTGTAGTACTTGGTGGCGTACTCGTCGCCGATCGCCGGGAGAACCTTTTCGAACACTGCTGTGAGCCTCAGCAAGCCCGCGCGGCGCTGTTGATCGAGCGGGCCTTTGAGGGCTCCGGAGGCATAGCCGTAGACGTCCGCGTCAAGCAGCACCATGTCCTGGCCATCGACGTCCAGGCCGCGGAAGCCCGGCGGAAACGGCATGGCCATGTGCTCGGCCATCATCTGCGAAAGCGCGTCAAGTTTCTCTTCTAAGAGGGCGGAATGAGAGTGCATAGGAGTTTTGTCGTCACCTGAACGTGTGGCGGTGCGGCATCCCGGCCGGCCGGCGGCCATGGGCGTGTTGGGCTGGGTACCGTGAGCGAGCGCAAGCCCTACAAGACCGACGTGAGCGACGAGCAGTGGGCGCTGGTCGAGCCTGTGATCGCCGCGTGGAAGGCCGCGCATCCCTCGGTCAGCGGCCATCAGGGTCGGTACGCGATGCGGGAGATCGTCAACGCACTGCTCTACCAGGGCCGGACCGGGTGCCAGTGGGAGCTGCTCCCCCACGACTTTCCGCCGCCCGGCGCGGTGAAGTACTACTTCTACACCTGGCGTGACGACGGCATCGATCAGACCATTCACGACCTGCTGCGCTGGCAGGTGCGGGAAATGGCGCGGCGGAAGGCGGACCCGAGCCTGGTGGTGCTCGACACCCAGAGCGTGCACGCGGCGGCGGGAGTGCCCGCTGAGTCGACGGGGCGTGATGCGGCAAAAAAAGTACCGGGCCGCAAGCGCGGCCTGGCCGTTGACGTTCTGGGGTTGGTGATCGCGGTGGTCGTGGCGGCCGCGTCGGCGCACGAGAACGCCGTCGGGATCGCGCTGCTGGACAAGGTCGCCGCCGACACCGACGCCGTGGAGAAGGCCCTGGTCGACCAGGGCTTCAAGAACGCCGTCGTCGCGCACGGGGAGAAGGTGGGCATCGGGGTGGAGGTCGTGGAGCGCAATCCCGCGCAGACCGGGTTCGTTCCCCAGGCCAAGCGGTGGGTCGTGGAACGCGCCTATGGGATCTTGATGCTGCACCGCAGGCTGGTGCGCGACTACGAGCATCGGCCCCGCAGTTCGGAGTCGCGGGTGTACTGGGCGATGACCGCGGTGATACTGCGTCGGCTGACCGCGGCGACCGTGTCCGCCTGGCGCACCGCGTGACCGGCGGGGAGCTGACCCTCGGCGCGGTGCTGGCACGGCTGGTGGAGCGGGAACGCGAGATCACCGCGCAGGCCGAGACGACGCGGGAACAGATCACGCAGCTGACCACACAGCTCGACGAACTCGGCCGGGCCGCCGAAGAAGTCCGGATCACCCGCAAGACACTGCTGGGGCTGCCCGACCCGCAACCGCCCGCGCCGCCGGCACCGAAACTGCCGGACCATCCGGCCTATCAGCAGATCATGGCGGTGTTCACCGCGGCCGATCATCCGCTGCGTGCGCGGCAGGTGTGCGAGGCGATGGACGTGGCGGTCGCGCCCAACAACATCAACAACGTCCGCCTCAAGCTCAAGCGGCTGGCCGACCGCGGGATCCTGGCCGAGACCGAGCCAGGCTTGTTCACCCAGCCTCGGCCGTAGTCGACCGATGTCGCCACGACCTGCCCGCTTGTCCCGCACGAAACGAAGAATCGGGCATTAAGGTCTTATGCCGCCATCTTGCTGCCATTACCAGGTGATACTGCGCGACGTGGCCCAGACATGTGCGCCGTCGATCGGCCGAATCGGCGCCACCGGTAGCCTGTGTCATCATGACGCGCGCATGGATCTTGCCGATGTTGCTCGTGGGCTGCGGCTCGCTCGTTGCGACCGCGTTGGGCGTCAGGGGGCTTCCCGGCACCGCCGTTCCACTACTGCTGATGTTTGTCCTGCTCGCGGGGCTGAACTCACCGCTGGCGTTCCCACGGTCGATCAGTGCGGTGGAGGCACAACGCCGCAGCGCGGTCGATGGCCGACCGATCGTCTACTGGCGGGCGGGCTGCAAGTACTGCCTGCGCCTGCGGATCCGGTTGGGCCGCAGAGCCCGCCAGCTGCATTGGGTCGACATCTGGCGCGACCCGGCTGGGGCGACGGCGGTGAGGGCAGCCAACGATGGCGACGAGACCGTGCCGACCGTCGTGGTGGCGGGCCAGCCGCACGTCAACCCCGATCCTGAATGGGTGCGCGCACATCTCTCCCCATCCACCTGAGCGGCCCTGCCCCTGCCTCACTCGGAAATGGACATCAACTCACGAACCGCCCTCTCAGTGGGCGTTTAGGGATGGATTGCGATGCTGCGCCGCCTCTGCGACCAACAGCCTTTGGGTCGATTCGCGCCTTACGTGTACCTTCACGGCCTTCCGGGCGTCGACCCGCATGCCCGTTTTATCTGCTTCTTGGCGCCAGATTCCGTCTGGTTTAGCAATGGACCGAAAGATTCCCGCCAGCACGGAGCTTCCGGGCATTTCAGGCTGTACGCATTAGCAATAAATGCCTCAAAGCATATCAAAATACATGCCGCAATCCATCCCTAAATGCCCACTTAGTGTTGGAGACCCATACGCCCAGTTTCACGAGCACGGGCTCTGTCTCGCCGTCGACCGCGATCTGTTCGCTGTGGCCGCGCGGTACAGGCCGGTGGGCGCCTTCCCGTTCCACCCACTGCGTGAGGGCCGCAAGTCCGCGCTGGAACGCCTGCTGTGCCTTGCCCGGGCCCTTTGTCGCACGCGTGGCCGACGGGGCCGGAGCGGGCGCCTCAGAGAGCTGTACGCCGAACGTGGACAGTCGTTCCTGCTGCTCGGGCGACAACTGCGCCCAGGTGCCCGGCTTGCGCTGCTGCTGGAGCCATCGTCCGATGTCGTCGCCGTCCATGAGTACGCCGGGTGCGATGTCGGGCAGGTGGCCGTCGGCGTCGACCAGGTCGGCGAGGACGCGGTAGTGGCGCTGCCAGTCCAGCGGCCACGGGCAATCCCAGTCGGGGTCTACCGCCGCCAGCTGCTGCGCGCGCTCCGCCGCCCGCTCAGCGTCCTTCCCGAGACCGCCCTTCCGCCTGAGATTGGCCATATGCTGCCCGACCGGCACCATCGCGTCGCCCTCGCCCCAGACAGCGTCCTGGCGCGGCGCGAGGTGCCCGGTGGCCCGCCGGTAGGACCGGAGCGCGGCGAGCTTGTTCTCCCAGGCTTCCTCGCCGGGCTCCCACACCATCCCGGCCTCGGGCGCGTTCAGCAGGGTCTTGCGTCGCTCCTCCAGTTCACCGGCCCGCAGGGCCTTGCGCTGCTGGTGCACCCACCGCCCGAGGGGGAAGTCCTTCGTGACGCCGACCTCGGTCTCGGTGTCGTACGGGACGGCGTACAGGCCGGTGATCTCGTTCTCCGCCCGCCAGCGCAGCAGGGCCTGGTAGCCCTCCAGCCACACCAGCGACTCCGGGCGGTAGACCCGGGTGCGCAGGAACGCCGCGATCGTCGCCGCGTCGCGTGGGCTGGAGAAGTGGAGCAGCGCCGCTTCGGCAGCGGCCTGCGTGTCGTCTTGCTCCTGGTCCTCGCCGTCGCCCTCGCCGCCGGCCCCGACGATCCGGCCGTCTTCGTCCCGCCGGACGTGGACCTTGCGCTGTCCGCTGGTGAGGGCGCGGGAGGCGAGTTGCTCGACCAGGCGCTCATCGTGCGAGCGCAGGCCCTGGAGGACCGCTACAAGGGGGCGGAACGAGGCGCTGGCGACCATGTCCGTCGGGTCCTCGCCCGGCTCCAGGAACACCGGCACGATGATCCTGGCCACCTTGGTGGAGCCGTCGCGGTTCAACCGGAGCGCGCGGCCGATGTTCTGCACGATCTCCACCTGGGAGCCGCGGGTGTCCGCGAAGCAGACGGCTTCCACGCCCCGCTCGCCGGTGATGTCCACGCCTTCCCCGAGGACGCGAACGGAGGCGAGGAACGCCCTGTGTACGCGCCGGTTGTTGGCGTCGATGCCGTTGGCGAACTGGCGCAGGACCTCGCGCCGCTCGGACACGAGGTGGTCGCCGCACAGCCACGCCGACCACACGCGGTCCGGCGGTACGTGGCGGCCGGCCTCCAGCTCGTAGAACTCCGCGTCGATCGATGACTTCGGCAGCTTGTCCGCGGCGGCCAGGTCGTCGTCGGAGGCGTCGTTGACGTACAGCTCGGCAGCGGTCTCCGGCAGCTTCTCCGCGAACGCGGCGGCCTCCTCCACCTTCTGGTGGAACGTCATGACCGTACGGAGGTTGTACGCGGCGGCGTGCTCCAGGAGCGCGGTCTGCAGGAGCGCCAGGCGCCGGCCCCGCCGCGCCTCCTCCGACTCCCCGAGAACGGGGGAAGGGTCGCGGATTTCCAGGACGTCGATCTCGAACGGGGCGAGGATTTCCCGTTCGATCGCCTCCGAGAGCCCGAGTTCCGCCCCAGGCAGCCAGGCGCCGAACGTGCCGTCCGGGTCGTCGGCCATGGTCGCGAGTTCCGCCTCCTGGCCGTCCGCGCCCTTTTGCGGCCGGGGCGCGGCGAGGATGCGCGGGGTCGCGGTGAGGTAGAGCCGGAAGTCGGCGGGGATCCGGGCGTTGTCGTGGATTGCCGCCCACGGCCGCCCAAGATCACCGGCAGTTCCGTGGGCCTCATCCACGATCGCGAGGTCGAAGCCTGCCATCTGCTGCCCGTAGAGCCGCTCCCCGCCCGCCAGTGCGGTTTCTAGCGGCCCGCGAACCTTGCGCTGGCCCATTGGTGCGTCGATGTCCTCGCGGTCCACGAGAGAGGCGTACGTCGCGAACATTACGATGGGCCCGTGCCCGGCCCACAGGGCGAGCTGGATCGGGTTGGTAGTGGTACGCACCCCCAGCTCGTTCAGCACCGGGTCGCTCTCCAGCGAGCACACCGCGACCATCGGCGCCCGGTGCCCCACCAGCCGCCACGCCTGGGCGGTCTGCGCGAGCAGATCCAGGGTCGGCACGGTAACGAGGATCCGGCCGCCCGCGAACGACTCCAGCGCGCACGCGGCCGCCGTGATCGTCTTGCCCGATCCCGTCGCTGACACGATCGTGCCCCGCGCCCCCTGCGGAGGCACAGATGACCTTGCAGGGAATCCCACCCACTTACGGAACGCCGACCGCTGGTCCACCTGGTGTTCTCGAAGGCTGATCACCTCAGGCTCCTTGAGGGGTGGTGGCCGTCGGCTGGGGCCTGGCTAGCTCGGGGCCCGGCGCTGTCAGGGGGCTCTGCTGCTTGCGGCGTCGGCGTAGTTCGCGCTGGGCTTGGGCTCGGGCGCATTCGCGGGTGCAGTACTTGATGCCGGTGGTGCGGTTCTGCCCGTACTCGGCGCGGCCGCGTTGGCGGACGAAGGCCCGCCGGCAGGTCTCGTTGGCGCATTCGCGGATGGTGGCGTCCTCGGCGAGGTGGTTGTACAGCTGCAGGAACGCTACGGCCAGGAGCGTGGGGTAGCGGTCTTCCAGGCTGCCGATGCCGATGCTGAACGGCTCCAGAGCCGAGTTGAGAGAGCTGGCCAGGAAGCCGATCTTCAGGCTCAGCAGCTCCTCACGCATGTGGTCCAGGTCGCGTGGCCAGGTCTCCTCCTTGTGGCTGTTCGCGGCCTGCCACCGGGCTAGTTCCTCTTCGGTGGCCTCAGCTTCGACGAGTGCGTCCAGCCCGCCTTCGCGGCGGAGGGCCAGCCATGTGGCGATGGCGTCCTGGGCTTCTGAAACGAACAGGGTCGCCAGCTCGCCGTGAAGGGCGAACGGACCGCGCTCGGGATGGAGCCTGTTCGTCAGCTCGGTGTAGTGCTCGTGTTCGTCCACGTCCAGACTCAACGAGCCCACGCTGCCGCCCAGATGCCCGTACGTCCGCATCATGGCGGCGACCGTATCCAGATCGGCCGGGTCGAGCTCCACGAACTCGCGGAGGTAGAAGTCCTCCGGGAGCGGCACGGTCCGTTCACCGGGGGAGCGGAGTCGCGGGGTCCAGACGATCCACTCTCCCTCGGTCCTTGCGTCTGCGAGTGGGCTCAACGACGGGGCGGGAACAGGGATGCCCGGCCAGAGCGTGGGACGAAAGCGTGGGTCAACGTATGCCGCCATGTGCGGCATCATAGCCAACAGCAAGGGGTACGAAAACCGTGAAGTTCGTACCACCCCTACCGGGCCCAGCGCCGAGAGGAACCCGCCGTGACGCAGTGGCAGGACCGCAAAAACGTCGGAGACCTGCACGAACACCGAGTCGCCACCGCACTACGAGCCAGAGGCTGGACCGTCCACCCCTGCGGACAGGGCACCTACCCCAACGCCGTCCGCGACGCCCTGCGCCGCACGCGCTCCGCCTTACGTCAGTTCCCCGACCTGATCGCCGCCCGCGGCAGCGACATCGTCACCATCGACGCCAAAGACCACATGCCCAGCACCACCACCAACCGCTATGCCATCAGCACCACCACCATCAACGCCGGCCTCCAACTCACCGCCCTCCACGCCCCCACCCCCCTCTACTACGTCTTCGGCGACCTCAAAGTCCTCACCCCCGCCGAAGTCCTCCACTACACAGACCACGCCCTGCGCCACTCAAGCGGCGCCTACCACCTCGTCAGCACCCACCGCGCCCACCACTTCGACGACGTCTTCGGCACTGCCGCTGCCCAAGCCGCCTGACATTTCAGCGGTTTCGCCCCATAACGAAGGTGACAGGGAGGGCTTGCGCGTCTAGCCCTGCCGCGTCGCAGTGCGCTGTCACAGCCCGCGACCACCGGTTGTCCAGTTCTCGCGAATCCGCCCCGACGTCCCGTCACCGGCCCCCGGACCGGGCCCGGAATGCGAGGCCGACCTGATCATCGCCAAGCACCGCAACGGCCACACGGCCACGATCACGTCGCCTTTCAGGGCCACTACTCGCGCTTCGTGGACATGGGCAAGACCTGACAAGCCCGATTGTGGGATCTCGAATCCCATGTCGGAATCTCACGGCCAATGTCGGATCGCTGTCGGATGCGACACCGGCCGCGAGACCGCCCAGGTCGGAGGATCGGTGGCCCGAGCCGCCCGATGCGGACCGTCGAGCAGACACACGAGCGTGAGACTCCAGCGTCCGACAGTCGTGAGACTGCGGACGAAGCCGCAGGCCATGAGGGCAGCATCCGACACGAGCGGCGAGACCCTACACCGAGAAGCCGCTCCAGCGGCCCTCTCGCCGTCGATCTACCGCCCCGGGCCCCTCCCCGCCGCCCGGGGTGGAGATCGGCGCTCAGCAGCCCGCGCAGTCGATCACTGGCGGCGGGGGCGGCGAGCGGGTGGGTCGCCCGGGGCCGACGTTCCGTAGCCGGCGCCACACGCCCCCGCGGCCGGGCCGGTGCTCCGAGCGTTGGAGCAGCCCGATGTCGTGACGACCTCGGCCAGGTGCCGGTAGCCGTTCGGCGGTGGACGACTAGGCGCCGGGCAAGCTGGCAGTCGCAGACGAAGGCGGGCATAACGGGCGCGATGGCCGGAAGGGCGAGGTGGTCGACTGAGTTTGCTGTCGCGCCGGAAGGCCGCGTCCGGGCGTGCAGAGTCCGACGCTGACACGTCCCGACACCCAATGTGTAGTTAGTCATCCCAGTTGAACTTTCACCTGGGACTCTCACCTTGACCTTGCACATGGTCATTACACATGGCGCTTACAAGACCCGCTGGCACATCCATGATCACTAGCTGGCGCGGCGGATCCAACGGGGCTGAATCGTTTGGGTGTTGACCGCTCGCATAGCTACCGTTCAGGGCATGAAGACGACAGCGAAAGCCGAACAGGACATGCAGAAGGACGAGGCGTCCGGACGGGATACCCGGGCGGCGATTCTGACCCGTGCGATCCGGGCCAACGTGCCGCTGCGCAAGACCTTCGTCCAGGCGAACAAGGGGGCCGAGACTCGGCCAGGGCCCCTGAGGGACTTCGTGACCGGCAGGGACCTGCGTGGTCTCCGGGCCTACCTGATGATCGTGGCCGCGTGCAGCAGTGGGGACAAAGGCTGGACGACCAAGCACGACAGCGCGGTGTGGGCGCGGCTGATGGACATCGACAAGACCGCAAGCGACCAGTCTGCGCGAACGGGCGCCTGGCGGGCCCTGCGCCGACTGGAGGCGCGCAATCTGATCGAGTGCAGCCGCAAGGGGACCGCGATCAAGGTGATGCTGCTGCGCGAGGACGGCACCGGGAAGGCCTACGACCGTCCCAAGGGCGACAACGAGGAGAACAGGTTCCTGCAGATCCCGACCACGTTCTGGACGCAGGGCCGTGACGAGAAGCTGAGCCTGCCCGGCCTAGCCCTGTTCCTCGTAGTCGCCCGCGAGAAGCACTGGGCGACATTCCCCGCGGAATGGGCACCCCAGTGGTACGGCTGGTCCCCCGACACCCACGAGCGCGGCCTGAAGCAACTCGTCGAGCTCGAGTTCGTCCAGACACGGGCCTTCAAGAAGAAGGCTCCGCTCGCACCCCTCGGCTTCACCATTGCCCACCAGTACCAGCGCGCCCTCATCACCCGGCCGCGTAAGCCGCAGAAGAAGCCTGCCGTGCTGCCCACCCCCGGATGACCCTGGGGACGCCAATGACCGGAGCCTGTTCTGCTCCGACCCGCTCCACACCGTGACGGCCGATCTCATCGCTCCATGCTGTCTGCACACCCAACCCGAACCCAAGGGGCGGAGCACCACTGCTCGGCCCGTCATCCGCCTCAAGGGGAATCCCATGGCCACCACCACTCCGAACCCGCCCCAGCCCCATGGTGCTCCCGCACCGGTGTCCAATCCCCCGACCGCTCCCGACCGGGCGGAGTGGGTGTTGCCGGTGATCGTGATCGGGGCGGTGGTCGTGCTGATGGCGTGCGCGTTCGGCGCGTTCCTCGTCCACGCGTACCCGGTACTCAAGGAGCCGCTCACGATGGCCCTGAGCATTGCCACGCTGGCCGGGCTGCTCGTTGCCACGGTGGTGCTGCTGCACCGCAGGCGATGAGCACCAATACCCTCCGAGCCCCCCGGTGGTGACAGGGAGTCGGCGGAACCGGGACCGGTGCTGGCCGGGGGACGTCCCCCGGCCAGCACCGGTGTGCCGTCCGGCCCGGAGCTGTCTGCCGTTAGCCTGTCGCCATGGCATGGGAGTGGGGGGACGGGGCCGGGCTGATCGGCGGAGCCGCAGGCGTCTTCGGGGTGTTTGTCGCGTGGGCGAGTCTGTCGAAGGCCAAGGAGGCCAACAAGACCGCCAAGGAGGGTCTCGTGCTTGCCTGCAAGGCGAACGAGATCGCAGACGCGGCGAAGAACTTGTCGGACCAGGCCAACGCACTGTCCCGCGAGGCCAACCAGGAGAGCGTCGCGTCGAACGCGCTGGCTCACGAAGCCAACCGCATCGCGACGGACGCCAACCAACTGGCACAGAAAGCGAACGACCTGTTCCACCAACAAGAACGCCGCGGAGTCGAGAGCCACGACGTGCACTGGGACGGAGAGTGGGTACGGCCGGGCGTGTACCGCCTGCGCAACGACGGAACCCACACCGCCTATGACGTAAGTGCCACCGTGACTGTGGACAACGAACAGATGCGCGCGACAATCCCTCAGATCGACGGCAGAGAACACCTCACACTCGACTTCCCGGAGGCGCGGCTGCAACACCGCGTTGAACGCCGCCGTCGGCAGGAAGAAGAGCAACGGCAATCCCTATACTTCAACCCTCCGGTAATTCCAGACTTCCACTTCATCGAAGAGCGGGTGCATTGGAAGACTGAACTCGGCACGCCTAAAGCGCATATTGAAAGTAGCGACATGAGAGGTCTTGGAGAATTCGACTGATCTGATGCCAGCCTCTGGCAGGGCACTCCGGAGGTGTTGTCTCATTTCGTGATGATCTGTAATTTTTTGTCAGTGGTTGCTCGGCATCGTGATGTCAGTGTGGTTGGTATCGGGTTTGTGCTGGTCAGCGTGATGTGGGCCGGGTTTCGGGTGGTGACAGGGATGCCGGTCTGGCGCTGACGTTTTTGGTGATGGTGCAGGTCAATTGGTTGCCGGTCGGTATGACATGGGGTGCGTTGTCGCTGGTCAGCAGTGTGCTGGCCAGGAGTTCCAGGGATGTGCTGCGGGTTGAGGCGCTGGATCTCAGGTGCACGGTTGTGCTGGGGTGGTACCCGCACCCGCTGTAGACCGGTCGGGCCGTCATGGCGGACAGAGAGTCCGCGGTGGCCGGCACAGCGGGTACGAGGGCGGCGGCGAGCGCCGCGCCGATGATCAGGTGTCGTCGCATGGACAGCCCAAGGTGTCGCGCACAGTCCGGGATACGGGCCCCAGAGCCCGATCACCCGAACGGGGGCGGCGCCAGCGCACCACACGGGCCCCTCGCATTCACGTATGTCGGATACCGAGGTTCACATCGACGTGCAACGGCCCGTGCTGGACAGCCACTTGTGCTTGTGATCTTCTTCTCTTGTAAGCGTGCCGTGGCCGGGGAGGCCGCGCGGCACGTCGCAAGGTTGGGGAGGAAATGAAGAGAATACGCAAGGCGGCGCTCATTTTTGCAGCGTCCGCCTCATTGCTCATCGCGCTGCCAGTTGGGTCCGCGCAGGCCGCTCCTGCGTACGCATTCAACGCGTCGTACGGCAATAGCACGATCAGGGGAACGGTTTCGTTTTCGCTTTCTCACCAAACTGTTCAAATTGACGGCGTGCAGCACATAGCCGACGGAGCACATTGCAAGCAAGCGATATTCAAGGCATACAATGATGTGGATATGGCCAGGGGCGGGACTACTGTCCGATGTCCCGCAGGCGACCATCCCTTTTCTAGTACTCTCACTCTGCCCCAACCCGGTGGGATTGCAGACGTTTGGATCCTCTGGAACACCCCCGAAGGCACGGGCGCAGCGATGCGGCTCGCTGAGATTCATTGCACCCCTAACGGTAACGGATGTGTTTAGGGAAGATACTCGCTTGCCGGAACGGGCTGCCGCGCAAGCGAGGGGGACTCCGGTGCCGTGCGCGCCGAAGGTTCCCTGTCCCAGTTCTTGAGGAAACCATCAATTCACCCGGGTCGACGGCGTCGACCCGGGTAGTGGGGCGACGGGCCAGTTCTCACCGTTCTTGTCTGTGGCTCGGAGTTGAGTAGACGTCTCCTCAACTCCGAGCCGGGGCCGGTTGAGACACGGTGAAGTCTGCCAAGGGGGCAGGCCGCTCCGGCATCCCGCCCGCACAGCGTTTCACCGCTAGTGGGCAACGGCAGTGCGAGTCGGGAGTTTTCCTCAGCTGCTGGAAGCAGGGCTGCTGACACGGCACCAGCAGCACGAACCGGCATGGAGTACCGAAGGGCTTGTCTGGCGCAGGGGCGCCACGCCCCGCTTGAAGGCTCCGGAGCCGCCCGTACCGGCCTTCGCCGGGGCCTCCTTCGGTGCGGGTAGCGGCTCGATGCCGAGTTCGGTCAGACGCTCGCGCTGCCCCTGTGCAACAGGCCCTGCCACACGGTGTGTTCGCGCCGGCGCGCCAGCCACTGCCGACGTCCGTGCCGTGGACGGTGACGCCGGGCAGCAGCTCGGTCAGGGCCGCTTTGTCGGCCAGGAGCTCGCGTACGGCGGCGTGGTGGCGTTGCCAGTTGACTGGCGACGTGGAACCGGGT
>NZ_JBIUBL010000062.1:0-13149 GCF_044548015.1 Streptomyces sp. NPDC052236
CTTCACCGTGGACACGGTCCGCCGACCAGCGCGAGCATGCCAAGACGCCCGCACACCAGACCCGTGACCTGCAACTTCACGATGCACACCGCTCAATGGTGCCCGCAGCCCGTCTCTCCTCCGCGAAGGTGTGCAGGTTCCCGTTGGCATCCACATAGACAGCGGCACTGGCGAACCGACAGCCCCTCCTCTCCGTGCGGTCCGCCAGATGCGTCAGACCTCCAGGCCCCACGGCTTCCAGCGAGTGCCTGACTATGGGCCCGGGCCGTTGGTTCACGAGGTGCACGCGGTCGATGGTGATCTCTACACGCTCGGGGCGGAGCGCCCGCAACCCGCGGTTGAGTTCACGATCATCGGTTGAGTCGGGCCGTAATGGTGCAGTCGGGTATCCGAACTCTCCGAATAGGTCGAACCTGGGCGGCACCACGCTGTTCCTTCCTCCAGCAAAGGTTGTTGCGGTCATCGGCTCGCGTGAGGCGTGTACGCCTCCGTCTGGTCAGTTGGAGCATCGTCGGTAGTGCAGGGCGGGTGCTCGGTCGAGATCGAGGATGAAGCTGTCGAGGCGGCCCTCGGCGTTGCGCATCGGATCGGCCGACAGCGTAAGCGTGTAGCCGTTCCCTGAATATGTCGCTGCCGCGACGTAGGCGAGATGGTCGCGCGTGCCGCGGCGCCACAGGTGCAGTGATTCTCCGCTGGTGGACAGTCGTATGGTGCCTGGCACTTCCTCGCACGCGTACGTTCCAAGCTGGGTGTGCGGTGCCTCTGATGTGTCATCGGGTGTGGCGTTTGGTGTCGGCGGCTGTCTGGTGACTGCTTGCGTGAGGATGCGCTCAAGGTCCAGGACGGAGCGCCGGGTGAGTCCGGCGAGGGCGGTTGCCGCGATGTGGTCGGCGGCGACCGTGGTGCGGTTGGACAGGCAGATCACGCGTAGACCGCTGCGATCGAGGTGAGCAGCGGCGGAGAATCCCTGCTCATGGCCGTAGTGGAAGACTGCTGTGTGCCCAGCTTCAGGATGGGCGTACAGGCCGGCTCCGTAGGTGAATGGCTCGTGGTCGCTGGTCACGTAGCTGACGTGCTCCTCGAACGGAAGACCACCGTCGGGGGTGCGGTCCCATTCGCGGGACAGATGGGCGAGCCAGCGGTCGAGGTCGGCGGCGGTGCACCACAGGGAGCCGGGTCCGGGCAGGGCGACGGGGCGCTGCTGGTGGGCCCAGCCTGCCGCGGTGGGACTGTAGCTGGAGGCGGCGCCGGGGATGACCTCGCGGGGATCGCTCTTGAAGCGGGCGGAGACCATGCCGAGCGGGGTGAACACCTCCTGTTCCGCGATGTCTTGCACGTAGGCGCCGTGGACGTGCCGGAGGACTTCGGTGAGGAGGAGGTAGCCGGTGTTGCTGTAGAGGAATCGACCGGGCTCGATAGCCCGGTGGCTTTGACGGTAGGCGAGTTCCAGCAGGTCGTCGGCGGTGTAGTGGTCGAGATCGCGGAAGCCAGCCAGCGAGAGCAGGGATTCGGCGTCGCGGACGCCGCCGCGGTGCTGGACGAGCTCGGCGACGGTCACACCGGGGATCCGGAAGCGGGGCAGGATGTCGCCGACCGGCCGGTCCAGGGCGATGAGGCCGTCGCGGGCGGCGCGTACGCACAGGTACGCGGTGATCTGCTTGGCGACGGAGCCGACGTTGAAGGCGGTGCTCTCCTCGATGGGCGCGGCCAGTTCGAGGCTGGCCGCGCCCGTGTGCGCCTGCACCGGGGGTCCCCCGGAGGGGTGGATGCGTACGATCAGGCCGGGCTCGTGCAGCACCGCGGGGCTGGTGGCCGGCGGGGTGGTCGGGGTGTCGGTGCGGTTCACAGGCTGAGGGCCTCGTGGTGGACGGCGTGCAGACGCTGCCGGAGGTCGGTATCGGGGATGAGGTCGAGCGCGCGGGCGTGGTCGTCGGCGGTTGTGGCGAGCAGGTGGCGCTGCTGGGCGAGGTAGGCGGTCAGGAAGCAGTGCAGGGCGCCGGTGGTCCGGGGAAGGACGCGAGCGGTGTAGATCATGGTGAGAGGGAAGGCCCAGCAGGCGTGCAGGAAGCCGAAGGCGGGGCGCTTCGTCTTCTTCCACGGGGAGTGGAACAGCGCCTCGTCGCTGATCTTGGAGGCGGTGGCGGCCAGGGCGTCGTTGAGCCAGTTGTGGCCGGCTTCGTGGATGAGGTCGCGGGCCAGGACGACGGGGTCGCCTGCGTGGTCGCAGAAGACGGTGCCGGGCAGGCGGGTGATGGTCCAGCTGTCGAGAGTGTCGCCGAGCTGCTTGTGCCGCAGCAGGACCAGGACTACGGCGTGGGCGGCCAGGAGGTCAGCGAATCCTGCCTGGGCGCCGGTGGCGTACGCGGCGGCTGCCAGCTCCCGCAGGTCCGCCGGGGTAGGGGTGGGGTCGGGTCCGAGCACGTAATAGGGGGTCTCAGAGATCGCCGAGCGGGGCAGGCGGTTCAGGTCGGGGGCGACCACGATGCGTGGGCCGACTGCCGTGGGTGTCGACAGTGTCGGGGCGTTTGCGTCCGGGTGGGCGGCGTACCAGTCGAAGGTGGCGGTGTCGCGGGCGCGGGCGGCGGTCTCGGCTCCTTCGAGGACGTGGTGGGCCAGGCAGTAGTCGGCGGCGGCCGTCGCTGGGGACTCGGGGGCACCGGCCGGCTGCGGGGCGGTGGGCTGGATGACGGTGCGGATCCGGCGGGTGCGGTCGCGGTGCAGGGTCTGGATCGGCGCGAACGAGAAGGCGGTGGCGGGCGCGTCCACGGGGCGGGTCCTTTCGACGGGGCTGGGCCTGGGGCCGGACCGGTGGTGGTACGGCCCCAGGAGTTGCTCACCGGCGCTTGGCCGCCGGGGTGGTGCGCGGCGCTCAGGCGCCGGGGCCCGCAGGGGCCGTTGGGGTCGCGGTGTCCGTGGGGGCCGCGGTGGTTGGCCAGCCCTCGGCGGAGACGCTGGAGGTGTGGGCGGTGGTGCGGACGGTCTCGTCGTCGCCGCGCAGGTTGTCCACGGCGGCGAGGAAGTCGCTGATCCGGTCGTTGGCCATAAGCGTGCTCGTCCTTTCCAATACGGGGGTGTTGGAGCCGTGCACCTTCTGGAACCCGTGGTGCGGCGGCGAACGGGCGGTGGGCACCGCAGTCTCCTTCCGGGGGATGGCGAGTCAGAGGCCGTGCTGGGCCAGCGCGGCAGCCGGGCTCGCTGCTTGGCGAAGGGCGTCGCGGAGTTCGCTCATTGCGGGCCGGTCCTCCGGCGCGGGGGCGAGGGCCGCGGAGATCACCGGGAGGAGGCTTTCGGGGGCGGCGTCGAGCCGGGAGTGGCCGTGGCGGGGGATGTCCGCGCACAGGAAGCGGTAGGCCAGGACCGCGAGGCTGAAGGCGTCGGCGGCCGGAGTGGCGCGGTCGTAGGAAGTCGCGTACTCCGGGGGCCAGTGCACTTCGGGGCCCCTGGCGGCGGGCCCGCGCGGGGTGGCGGTGCGGCGGGCCGCTCCGAGGTCGGTGATCAGCCCGCGGCCGTCCGAGATGAGGATGTTTTCCTGGTATACGTCGCGGTGCACGATCCCGCGCTCGTGCAGGATGCGCAGTCCCTCGGCGACATCGGCCAGGATGCACAGCCCGGCCGCCGCTTCGCCGCGGTCCCGGGCGCCGACCGCGAGGAAGGGGCGGAAGTTGCCGCCTGGGCAGTAGGGCATCGTGTACCAGTCGAACCGGTCGGTGCTGCCTTCCTCCAGCAGCGGCACGACGTGCTCGGCGCCTTGGGCGGTGCGGGTGACGGCGATCTCGTGGCGGAAGTCCTCGCGGGTCAGAGCCCGTTCGGACTCGGTCATCTCCGCGTACCAGTAGAAGCCGTAGGCGGCCCGGCGGGTGTCCTCGTCGAGCTCGGCCAGGATGTGGTTGCTGCCGAAGCCAGCCTTGAGGACCACAGGGGGTGCGTCGTCGCGGCTGGCGAGCACCAGGGTGCTGGCGCGGGTGAAGGCGAGCAGGTCGTGCACGTGCCACCCGGCGTCACTGACCAGGTCCAGGACCCAGGCGGCGGGGTGCAGGGGATGCAGGCGCATGGTGCAACTCCTCATATTCGCGCCGCGTGTGGGGTGGCTTGACGCAGCTGGTCCAGGCAGGCGGCGGCCAGCAGGTCGAGGTCTGTCGCGGCGGTGCACGGGTGCCGCAGCACGGGCAGACCGGTCGCCTCGGTCCAGGCGATGGCGGCCTGCTCATACAGGTCGGCGAGCCGGTTCGCGGTCGGCGGGTCCTCGCCGAAGCGGCGCGACGTGGCCCGGCGGGAGAGCCGGGTGTGGCACAGTCCGGGCGGGGTGGTCAGCAAGACTGTCAGCTCCGCCCGCGCGGCCGTCACCTCGGACAGGCGGTGGACGTAGTCGGTGACAGGACGGTCGTGCAGCAGCGCCAGCAGGCAGGCGGTCGACAGAGTGAGCCGGTCGGCGACCACCGCTCCCATGGACAGGGCGGCGGCCAGGTTGTGACGGGCGTGGAGTTCCAGATCACGGTGGACGGCGGCCACCGCCGTCTCGCCGCTGTCCGCCGGGCGCCCGGCCCGCAGGCCGACGATGGTGCGGGTGGCCCCGAGCGACAGCCACGAGAACTGGCCGATGTGCCCAAGACGGATGTCTTCGGCCGCGGCTGCGGCCAGGAGCCGGTCGCGCAGCGTACTCTTCCCGGCTCCGGCGATCCCCTCTAACGCCAGCAGCATGCCGCCTCACCGCTCGTGTTTCTCGGCGATCAGCCAGCTGATGAACTTCGCGACCTGGCCGCGCAGTACGGGCTCGGTGCCGTGGGTGAGCTGGGACCCGTACAGCAGAGCGGTGCCCGGAGCTGGGCTCACGGACCACCGGGTGCGGGGCATCTGCGCGAACCAGTCGGCGCTGTGGTCGGCCCCGTCGTGGGCCAGCCACATGCCGTCCGTATATCCGTCTCCCGTGGCGTGGTCCAGGCGGGTGTTCCACAGGCGGTCGCTGGAGCAGCTCTCGACGTAGAAGGCTCCGCCGGCTTCCGCCTCGCTGATCACCACGCTGATTCCGGCGATCTGCCTCGGCCAGGCGAGCGGGTCGGGGGCGATGCCGTCGAGGTGGCCGGTGATGTGCTGGCCGGGGCCGTACTCGACGTAGGTCCACGGCCGGCAGGCCGTGATCGACGGCATGACGCGGGACAGGGCTGGCCGGGCGCGGTCGAAGGCGTACAGCAGCAGCTGCTCGGCCTCGTCCGGGATCTTGGGTATCTCCACCCGTCCGGCTGGCTCATACACGGCCATCGCCTGCTCGTGGCAGTGGCCGGGGATCTCGTGGATGGAGGTGGTCCGTTTCTCACCGAAGTGGGCGCGTTCCTCCGCGGTGAGGAAGTCGTTCATCACAGTGGCGAGCCGGGCCCGCTCCTCGTCGTAGAGGAACCCTTCGACGCTGCCCATCGTGACGGTCTCAGCGATGTGGATCACGAGCCGGTCCTCCTCGTTTCGAGCACGCGGCGGATGTCGTCCAGGCCGGTGCAGTGGTTGAGCCAGCTGGCCACGGGGTGGCGGGTGGTGACCGTGGGGTTGGCCCACAGGGCCAGTAGCTCGCCGGTCAGCGGCAGCTCCTCCGCGCCGGGCAGGGAGTCCGGCACGGTGAGCTGGTCCAGGGCCGGGCACGGGGCGGCGTGCTGGGCGGCGAAGACCCGCCCGAGCCGGACCGCCGCCGCCCGTTTGCACGTTCGGAGGAGCATTTCCGCGGGCTCGTTCTGCCGGTAGCTGCGGCACTCCGTCTCAGCCCATCCGGCCGCCACCGCCCTGGCTGCGGCGGCGATGCGGCAGGTGGCGCAGCACGACCCGGCGGCCTTCGGACACGGCCGGTGATGGGCCGGGAAGGTGGTGGCGACTTCGGCGAGGGCCGACCAGGCGGAGTCCGGCAGCAGATCGTCGACGGTGCGGCGGCCGAGGGCCGCGCCGTGGTTGCAGCACACCGGGCCCGGCCCGAGCGGGGCATTGGGCCGGAGTGCCGGTTCGATGAACAGGGCGTGGAAGTACACGATCCGCCCCAGTAACTGGTGGATGGTCAGCGTGTCCGTGGCACTGCTCACACCGATACCCCCTGGGCCGCGGGGGCCGCCACCTGCGGCACCGGGCACGAGCACCCGCGGCCCGCGACGGGCCGCTGGCGGCGCAGTGCGTCCGCGACGACCGCCGTGGCGGCTTCCACGGTCTCGAAGAACGTCGGCCAGCCGTGGCCGGGGGCCGGCAGCAGGGACAGGTCGAGCACGGGTGTCGTGCGCCCGGTGGCCTCACACGTCAGTTCCGCACGACCGACGGTCACCTTCGTCGTCGAAGGCAGGGCGGTCCCGACTGCGGTGACCGCGCGGCACAGGGCGGCGGCGGCCTGGGCGTACTCGTCAGGGTCGCGTGGGAGGATGCCGATTCGCCGTTCGGCGGGCGCGAGGTCAAGGCCGGTGTAGGGGTGGCCCTGGCAGCTGTCGTACGTGATCAGTCCCCACTCGCGGTTGACGGCGTCGAGGAGGGGGCGGACTCCGGGCTCGATCGCCGCGTGCCACTGGGGGTGGGCCGGGTCCAGGTCGTCGGCCTCGTGGACGCCGGGCAGGCCGACGGTGTTGATGTTGCCGTGCGCGCTGGTATGCAGCCGCACGGGCGTGCGGGGTACGTCGGCACTGTTCCAGCGGGCGAGGAAGGCGGCGACGTTGCGCATAGTGTTCGGCGTGCGGGGGCGCCAGCGCACCGTTCGGCACCGGGCGCCTTCGGGGTGGGCCGGCTGGGCAAGGAGTGCGGCGATTCCGTCGATCATCCGTATTCGGTAGTCGCAGTAGGCGTCCTGTTCCCCAGCCTTGTCATAGCGCCAGCGGGTGGCCACGCAGCCGCCGCCGCATGCCGGCCGGTACGAGCAGCTGGTGCACCGCTCCATCAGGGCCTTGCCCTGGTTCAGCAGCGGTAGCCGCCGCTGAGCCGCGACGATCTCGGTCTGATCGGTGACCTGGTTGAGATGGGTGAGCTGGGCGTGGGGCCAGGGCAGTTCGTCGCAGCTGCCGAGCCGTCCGTCCGGGTAGAGCGTGAAGACGTGATCGCACTTGAGGTTGGTGAAGTGACAGAAGCCGGTGTCCAGTCCGCGCAGGCGCCGGATGGTGGACACGGCCGGTTCCAGCTTCAGGCGGGCGAAGTGCCCGGCGCGAATCCAGCAGACGGTGGCGGCGAGCACGAACTCGGCGTACTGGTCCGGGCTGATCGCCCACGTGGGGCCGCCGGGGCCGCGCACGGCGGCGCGCTGGAGCTGTCGGCTCGCGGGAAGGCGGCGCCCCGGGGTGGCGGTGGGCTGCTGGACGGAGGTGTCGAAGCAAGGAACGAAGCTGACGGCGTTGACCGCCGCGAAGCCGGCGAGGTGGTCCAGGACGGCTTCGGCACGGCCGATCACGGCGGGGGTGACCGCGGCGATCACGCCGGTCTTCCGGCCGCGGTCGGCCAGCAGCCGCAGGGCGGCGGCGACGCGCGGGTAGACCGGCGTGCCGTCGTATCCGACCCTCCAGGCGTTGCCTTCCGCGTCGCCGTCCAGGGAGATGCCGATGTCCAGGCCCGGGTAGAGGTCGTCGAAGAGGTCCAGCCACTCAGCGTCGAGCAGGACGCCGTTGGTCTGGAGCGAGACGCGGACCACGTTGGGCTGTGCGGCCAGTTCGCACAGGACTTCGGCGACGTGGTCGTGTCCGGCGGTCAGCGGTTCGCCGCCGTGGAGCTCGACGGCGAGCGGGCGGCCCTGGAAGAGCTCGGCGAGCCGGCGTACCTGGCCGGCGTCGATCCGGGCTCCTCCCGGGGTCTCCTTGCGTTTCTCGTAGCAGTACAGGCAGTCGATGTCGCAGGTCTCACCGCGTAACTTCAAGATCACCGATACGGCGCTGGCGGTGTCCTCGGCATCCAGGCCGCGGTACAGCTGGGCGATCGGATCGGGCTCGTGCTGTTGGGTGGTGCGGCGCATCGGCTGCCTCCCAGAGGACCGTGACCGGACGAGGATCAGTCGGAGAGGCGTCCCAGCAGGGCGCCCTGGCCGGACTGGAGGATGTGGGCGGCCTCCAGGGGGATCCAGAAGCACTCGAAGTGCGTGGGCTCCTGCTCGCCGTCGTGGTCCTCCTGGCTCATCCACCGCTCCGGGGTAGGCTCGGTCAGCTCCAGGTGAAAGACGTGGCGGCGCTGGAGTTCGAATCGGTAAGGGCTGATGTCGTACTCGGTCTCGCCGAGCTTCCGCACAAGCTTGAAGTCCTTCAGGCCGGTCTCCTCGCGGACTTCACGCAGGGCCGCCACCTCCGGCGTCTCGCCGTCGCGGATGCTGCCGGCCGGAACTTGGATGCCGACTTCCTCGTAGCTGTAGTCGGTGTGACGGAAGACCAGCAGCTTTCCGTCGCGCACGACGTAGCACAGCACCTTGTCCTTGGTGACCCTCTCGGGCACGGGACCACTCCTTCGATTGCTGGAACGGGACTCGCTCGCAACGGGCCACCGGACCTCGTCGGACAGGGGCCAGCCACTCGCACGGCGGGGCGCCAGACGCCCCGTTAACGACCTCGATCTTAGATCTCATGGCGGTCGAACTAGACTGCGAGAAGGGGGCGTTGGCGCGATATTGGTCAGCATGGCTCAGCCCCTTCCTCTCCGTCTGCAGGGGTCTGACTGAGTCGAAACCACACCTGCTTCCCAGTGAGCAGAGGCTGAGTGTGCAGTTCCTCGGTGAGTTCGGCCAGCAGGAACAGGCCCCGGCCGCACTCAGCGTCGTCCGCGGGCTCCTTCACTGCCGGGAGCGCGTCGTCGAAGTCGGTAACGCCGACCATGACGCCATCGGGCGTATCGCGGACCAGCAACTCGCAGGCGCCCGGCGCGTGCTTCCAGACATTGGTCAGCAGCTCGGTGACGCCGAGCTCGGCCACGAAGCTCAGATCGCTCTTGCGCCACATCCGCAGCAGGATCCGTACGATCTCGCGCACCGGCTCCATCGAGTCGGGGCTGATCTCCGGCAGCACCATGTGGTGCTGCCGGACCGGGCTGATCACCATCCCAGGCACTGACCCTCCAAGCGGCGCGGACGTGCACTCGAACGAGATAGCGCGGCGCAACCAGTACGCCACCGTCCGATAGGGGAAGTCTCGATGATGGACCGCCAACTACCCTTTCGACAAGTAGTCCTTGAGGAAAGTCTTTCCCTTCAGGGAATTGGCATATTCCCGAACTGGCGGAGGCGCTACTCTTTCGCGGGACACATGGAGGTGGGCATGCCCGTCGAGCCAACCCCGCGACGCCGCCGCCTGGGCGCCGAGCTCCGGCGCATCCGGGAGGCACTGGGATGGACGCAGGAAAAGGCCGCCAAGCGCCTCGGTTACCGCTCCTTCTCGACGGTCAGCAAGATCGAGAAGGGGGTTCAGGGACTCAAGATCCAGCAACTGCCGCACTTCTTCGAGGTGTACGGCATCACCGACGACGCATTGCGCGAAGAACTCCGCAACCTCGTCCGGCGGGCCGGAGAAGCGGACTGGTGGCAGCGGTACGAGGGTGTGGTCGACGACCCGCTCGGGGACTACCTCTCACTGGTGGAGAGCGCCAGCAGCCTGTTCGTCTTCAATCCCGTCGCCATCCACGGCCTGCTCCAGACCCCCGAGTACGTCAAGGCCGTGACCAAAGGCAGCCGGGCCTGGAAGACCCCCGACGCCACCGACCGCTTCGTGGCCATGCGCCAGGAGCACCAGACCAACATGCTGGAGCGCGAGCCCGAGCTCAAGATCTGGGCTGTCCTGCCGGAAGGGCTCCTGCGCCAGGAAGTCGGCGGACGCGCCGTGATGCGTGCCCAGATCGAGCACCTCATCGGCATCGCCAACACCAACCCCAGCATCACCATCCAGGTACTGCCGTTCCGCGCTGGCGCCCACGCCGGGATGGACGGGCCGTTCATGCTCATGTCCTTCCCCACCGGGCGGGACCTCGTGTGCATCGAGTCCATGCGGGCCCTCCTCCACCTCAACGAGCCGGAGACAGTAGAGGTCTACCGCACCACCAGCGACCTGCTCAAAGGCGACGCACTCTCCCAGAAGGCGTCGGTACCACTGCTCACCACCATCGCCAAGGACCTTGCATGAACAAGAACGACCTCGCCCCCTCCTGGGTCGAGTCCCAGCTGCGCGACGCTCAGTGGCAGACCAGCAGCAGTGGCGGCCAGACCTGCGTCCAGGTCGCCTTTCTCGACGACGGCATCGTGGCCATGCGCGACTCGAAGAACATCGGGACGGTCCCGCCGCACCTGTTCACCGACGCCGAATACGACGCGTTCATCGGCGGCATCCTCCGCGGCGAACTCCGCCGCAGCTAACTTTGCAGCGTCCCCGACAGTCGGCCGGCCCCAGGCATATCGGGTCGGCCGACGCCGTCTTCCATCGAACCGGTGCGGCCCCCCGGCCACGGGGCTCGCGGGTATTCGGGGCAAGGCCGTGTGCTGTGCCCGCGCACGCTCAGGCGGTGCGGACTATGCGGGCGAGCGCTGTTCGTCGACGACCGCGTACAGGTGCTCGCCATGCGCCCACCGCTTGAGCTCCGGGCGACCGATGAGGACGATGTCGTGCCGCTGGGTCCGTTGCGGGCCTGGTGAAGCCGTTGAGGGCGACGATGACGGCGACGTCCGCGCCGTGTTCGGGAACCGCGGTGCCGTTGAACTTCTGCACCGCCCCGGACCCGACCGGGGCGGTGTACTGCTTGCACTGCACCACGATCTTCCTGTCATCTGGGTCCCAGGCCACGACGTCCGCGCCCAGGTCTCCGGAGCCGCCGACCCGGCGGGCCCGAACGAACCCGTCCCGGGCAAGCAGGTCGGCGCACGCCTGCTCGAAGCCGTCCGCGCTCATCGCGGTGAGCTGCTTCATCCGGAACGTCAGGACCTTGGGTGCATCGGCAACCGGCTCGTCGGCGTACTCCTCCTCCACGCCTTCGGTATCGCTGTAGTCGATGTAGGCGGTGCGGTCGGAGAAGAACACGAAGCACAGCAGCACCAGGGTGCCCAGGATGATCAGCGCGAACCACCAAGGGTGACCGATCAGCCAGCCCCACACGTCCTCGCTGACCCACCCCCATACGTCCACGCTCACCCAGTGCCAGGCGTCCTCCGTCAGCCACTGCCAGGCGACCTTGGCGATGGCCACGGCGAGAATCAGGCCGAGGATGAACTTCAGCACCGGGTCCAGAGACCCGTCCTCGTCGAACAACGTTCCCCCCTGTCTCTTCGGCAGGCTCGGCTCCGGCGGGTCTACGCGGCGCGTCGCGCTGCTGTCCTGCGCGGTCGGCGGACGGGCAGCCGCAGCAGGTCGTGGAGCGGGACGCCGTCCTCGGCCCACTGCCGCAACCGCTCGCGGTCGACCCAGTGGATCTGGTGGTGATCGCCCCACGCCTTGGCGTCCCGGGTGAAGCCGCCGTTAGTGACCACGACCGCGACATCGGCACCGTGGACGGGCCTGGCGGTCCCCTTCACCTGGTACATCACCTTGGAGTCGACCTTGCCGCCGACCGTGGTGTGCTTGGCCTGCAGCACGATCCGACCCCGCTGGACATGCTGGCCGATGACGTCGGCGGCCTGGTCGCCCTTCTGCCCGACCCGCCGCGCCGACCAGCCGTCGCGGATCAACAGGTCCCGCAGTGCGAACTCGAACTCCGCATCCGTGAGCGCATCGATCCGAGCGAGCGGGATCCGCAGAACCGCAAGCAGTTCGGCCTGGACCCGCCGACGGCGTACCGCCTGCAGCTGCCGCCAGACGAGCCCGGCCAGGCCTGCGGCGGCCAGGCCCGCCGCGACGGGCCATCCGCGGACGGCCGCATCCCACGCGGCGCCGACCGCCTTGACCAGCATGGTCACCACTGCCACGGAGACGAGGGCGGCAGCCACCTGCTCGCGGCGACCGCGGGGCCTGCGCAGTCGGATGCCGGCCCTCACCGGTTCGGTGAAGCGGATACCGACGGCGCGGGGGAGGCCGGCTTGTCCGTCTCGGCCTCGCCGAACCCGAAGACCTGCCCCCACAGCCAGACGAAGGCGGCGATGCCCGCGATCGTCCAGCCGCCCAGTTTCTTCCCGCTCGACCCCCTCGGATTGCGGCGGATGTGCTGACGGACGACGTGGAACCCCTCCGGCGGCATGCCGTTCCCCCTCCTGCGACCTGGCAACCTGATGAGGCTGCTCTCCTGGATATGGGTGTATCAGTGGCCAGTGACAAAAACTGATGGATCATCACGGCGATCGGCCCGCAGCGACGACAAACCGGCCAGAGCAGCACCACCGCCCTCGCGTGCGGTGGAATCTCCCCGCACGGTGCTGTGACCTTGAGGTTTCTCCCCTCATACGGCACCAGCCCGCGCCGCGTGCGCAGTGGGGCCGACGCCGACTCGCTGCCTGCCAGAGGTGGACTGCCTGCGTTAACGCCCGAGGGACTGTCCCCGGGAAACGGTTCGTAGTTGGCGAGAAAAACGGCTCTGCAGTTCAGCAGATCGCGAGCCGTGAGCAGCTCGACCGCACGGCACCAGTCGACAAGGCAGTCGCGGCGCTGCAGTACACGGGACTGACAGCCACTGGACGCTGAGAGATGTCCCCACCCTCCGCGGCTCCCCGCGTGCTTGTGGATAGGACGGCGGCGAGCTGAAGGACTGGGTCGTCGACGACTCGATGCGTCGACCGCTCCGTAGGCCAGGTCGAGAAGGAATCGTCGGGCCAGCGCGGAACGACATGGACATGAAAGTGGGGCACCGATTGTTCCGAGCCTGGGCCGCCCGCATTTCCGCGCGTCCGAAGAGGTGCGCGCTGTGGGAGCGGATGAGGTCGTGATAGTCCTGCCACAGCGTGGGATCGCCCTTTCCGTTGAATTCGAAGTTGCTGAACATCAGGCGGATCGTGCCAGGCGGCGTGTGGTGGCTCATAGAGACCGGATCTCCTCATCTGGCGTCATGGCGGTGTCCTGGACGGAGGTCATGGGCGAGCAGGCTCTGAAGTGAGCTGCTGGTGTCAGGTTCTGGTCACCGCAGTCGGCGAGTGCCCGTTCTGGGACGGCACACCCGGGGCGCTGATCGCGTACTGGTTCGCCTGGATCTGGTAGAGGTCACGGAACACCTTCGGGCCGGGGATCTCGTCGGACAGCAGGTCGGTGAAGGTGCCGCTCTCCACGA
>NZ_JBIUBL010000063.1:0-12002 GCF_044548015.1 Streptomyces sp. NPDC052236
CCAGCTACCTCGCGGGACTCCACCTCCGCGGAGCGGTCATCTGGCTCCGCAGCCTCCGCCCCACAACATGATCTGAACCTGGAACAGGCCCTAGGCGGCCGTGATGCAAAATGCCGTGGTGGTGGCTGGACATGCACGTCGGTGACGTCCAAACCTCCTGTCACGACCCGCAGTTCCGCTCGTCCGCCCGCCAGACGGCGGGGTGTGTCCTGCCGTCCAGCAGGGTCGTGCGGACTTCCGCCGAATACCGGCCCACCTCGCGATCAGGATGCCGGCGATGGTCTCACCTGTCGCGAGCCGGTCCACCAGGGTCTTCGTAGCCAGCGGCTGCAGCAGTCCCCCGGCGGCCCCGACCAGGGCGCACAGCAGGCCGAGAGCGACGGCCCACCGGTGCGGCCGGACATAAGCGCACAGTGCCTTGACCGTCTCTCGGGCGGACAGGGACGTTTCATCCGCCGTCGGGGCGGATGCGGTGTTCACGAAATTCCTCTCTTCTGCAGTCTGCCGAACACCGCATCAGCGGTCCGCGCACCAGGGCGTGAGCATGCGTCAGCTCAGGGGACGAATGCGGACGCCCTCGCGGAGAGAGCGTGCACCAACGCACCGGAGACCTCAGGACGCACGACGAACAGGACGAAGGCGCCCGCCGCCAGCGTCACGCCGAGGAACTCCAGAAACTTGCCCCCGCCAGGCATGACATCCCGGCCTCGCGCTCCGGCCGATGACTCGAGGGAAGTGTCGGGCTCCTTGTGTCGCGCACGGTGTGTCATGCCTCCAGCCTGGAAGCCCGGCCGCCCCGCGCCCATCCGGCAACTGTCGGGTCCACCCCCGCCGAGTGGCTGGAGAAGACCGCCGCCCGGTCGCGCCCGGCTCAGTTTCGCGGCCCGGCACATCCGAGCATGGCGGTCGTCGGTCAGAGCGGGCGTGTGTGGCGTATGCCGGTCTGCGACTGATGGTTTGCCTGCTGTGTCCGGGTTATTCGATGGACATCTTCGGCAGTTTCCTGGCGAGCGGCGCGGGCAGCCACCATGCCCATTTGCCGAGCTTCTGCATGACGGCGGGAACGATGAGGCAACGGATGACGACGGCGTCGAGGAAGATGGCCACGGCCAGGCCGAGGCCGAACTGCTGGAGCATGCGGTCCGAGCTGAGCACGAACGCGCCGAAGACGAACATCATGATGGCCGCGGCCGCCGTGATGACCTTGCCGGTGGAGGCCACGCCCTCCTGTACCGACAGGGAGTGGTCCTTGGTGCGGGTCCATTCCTCGTGGATGCGCGAGACAAGGAAGACCTCGTAGTCCATGGAGAGACCGAACACGATGGCGAAGATCAGCGCGGGGATGAAGGCTTCGATCGGGCCCGACTCCGCGCCGAACCATCCGTGCTGGAACACCAGGGTGATCACGCCGAGCGCGGCGGAGATGGACAGCAGGTTGAGGATGGCCGCCTTGACGGGAATCCAGATGGAACGGAACACCAACAGGAGCAGCAGTGAGGAGACCCCGACGACGACGGCCACGAAGAGTGGCAGCCGGTTGGCGAGGGTCTCGGAGACGTCCTGGGAGGCGGCTGTCGAGCCGCCGACCAAGACTTCGGCGCTGGTGTCGCGTTCCAGCGGCGGGGCGATGTCCTCGCGCAGGTGGTGTACGAGGTCGACGGTGCCCTCATCTTGAGGTGATGTCGTCGGGTAGACGAAGACGGTGGACAGTTCGCCGTCCTCGGAAGGGAGTGCCGGACTGGCCGCGGCGACGCCGTCGGTCTTGGCCAGCTCGGCCTGGACGGCCTCCCCGGCTGCCTGGTCGCCCTTGACCAACACGATCAGCGGGCCGTTGAAGCCGGGACCGAAGCCTTCGGCGAGCAGGCTGTACGCCTGGCGTGAGGTGGTCTCCTCGGGGTCGTTGCCGGAGTCGGCGAAGCCCAGACGCATGCCGATCGCCGGAGCAGACAGGGCCAGGAGGGCGATGACACCGACGAGCATCGTCGGGATCGGGCGGCGCTGCACGGCACGGGCCAGGGCGCGCCAGCGGTCGCCTTCGGTCCTGCCCTTCTGGGCGGTCCTGGCCGTCTGCTTGAGCACATGGCGCTGGAGGCGTTGACCGAACAGGGCGAGCAGTGCGGGCAGCAGCACCAGGGAGGCAGCCATGGTGATCAGCACGGTGATCGCCACGGCCAGGGCGATGCCCTGGAGGGAGCCGAGACCGAGGGCGACCAGGCCCAGCAGGGCGACGATGACGGTGCAGCCGGCGAAGAAGACGGTGCGGCCGGCGGAGTCCAGGGCCTTGCGGTTGGCTTCGTCCGGCTGGGCGCCGCCCACGAGTTCCTGGCGGTAGCGGTAGAAGATCAGCAGGGCGTAGTCGACGCCGACTCCGAGCCCCACGAGCATGAGGATGGGCGGGGTGAAGTCGGCGACGGTGAAGATGTGTGAGGCCAGTGCGACCACGCCGATGGCGCCGCCGACCGCGAAGAGTGCGGTGATCAGCGGGAGGCAGGCCGCCAGCAGTGAGCCGAAGAGCAGGACGAGGATGACCAACGCGGCCACGATGCCGACGAGTTCCGCTGTCGGGCCGGCCTTGTCCTGGGCGTTGCGCGCGGCCTCTCCGCCGACCTCGACCTGGAGGTCATCGGAGCTGATGCCCTGAGCGACATTGATGATCTTGGCGACGTCCTCCTTCGGGACGTCCTCGACCTTGCCGTCCAGCGTCACCGACGCGTACGCGATCGTGCCGTCCTTCGACACGGCCGAGCTGTCGGCGAAGGGGCTGCGTACGTCGGCGACGCCCGCCATCTGCTTGACCTTGTCGAGCATCGGCTCGATGGCGGCCTGGGAGTCCTTGACGCCGCTGGTGTCCTTGAAGACGATCTCGACACTGTCACCGGCCTGGTCGCTGCCGTGCTTCTTGAACAGGTCGGTCGCGGCCTGGGAGTCGGTTCCCGGCAGCGTGAAGTCGTTCTTGTAGGCGGAGCCCGCGGCGCTGGAGCCCAGGGTGATGGCGGCCACGACGGTCATCCAGAGCACGATGGCGGCCCAGCGGTGACGCTGCGCCCAACCGGCCAGGGCGCCGAACCGGCCGATACGCGCGGAGTCGGTCGGGTCCAGCAAGGGCGGGGCGAGGGGCGCGGCTGAGCCGCGGGGAGAAGACACGTTGCTACCTCGAATTCGAGCGAGTGATACCTGACGTCACCGTCGTGCCCACCACCGCGCCGACCAGCGCGGGCGCAGTGATCGCCAGGGCGGCGGAACGGGCCGCTGACCGTGATCGAGAACGTTCCCGCAGCGGTGACCAGCAGGATTCCGGCAGCAGTACCCACGAGCGCGCCGACGACGGCGGCGCCGAACCGCGCGGAGGAGGTGGACGAAGACATGCCCTTAATCGTGCCCCGCGGCCGCTGACCAGGGCGTCGGCCCACGGCTGACACTGCTCGTACCCCACTGGCAGTACGAAATCCGCAGCCCTACCCCAGTGGGAGCAGGCGACACGGCCACGTGTCCGCCCCCGGAAGGCTCTCCGGGAACGAACCAGACACAGCGTCTGCCTGCGGCGTCCTTGCAGGCAGAATGGCCGCATGCCTCCCTTCGATCCCTTGCGCCGGCGCCTGCCCGGCGGCCTACGGGCCGAACACGCGCTGGCGCTGACCGTGCTCGCACTCGTGGGTATCGCCGAGGGGCAGCGCCTGGGCCCTGGCGGGCGGACAACCCCCGCTCTGGTCGCGTCCTGGCTGCTGGCCATGGCCGTATGCGGGGCGCTTCTGCTCAGGCAGCGGCACCCGGTCGCGGTGGGCTGGTGCACAGTGGTGGGCACCGGTACCTACTACCTGCTGAGCACCGTCGACGGCCCGTTGGTCCTGGTACCGATCGCGGCCCTGTACGGGCTGGCCTCCAGCGGGCGCCTTCAGGCGGCCGTCACCATGGCCGCGGTGATGGTCATCGGAGTCGGAGCCGGAGCACTGGCGGGGACCGGCGACGTCAACGGTACGGCCGTGTTCATGCTCACCGGCTGGCTGATCGCCGTCGTCGCCCTGGGAGCCATGTGGCACGGCCGGATGGCCTACGCCGAGGAAGAGGCCGCATTGCGCGCCACGCAGGAACGGTTGCGGATCGCCCGCGAGCTCCACGACGTGGTGGGACACAACATGTCCATGATCAATATTCAGGCATCGGCCGCCCTCCACCGGCTGGAGAAGGACCCGGCCCAGGCGGAATCGGCCCTCGCCGCCATCAAGGCCGGCAGCCGGGAAGGCTTGAGGGAGCTGCGCAGGACCCTCGGAGTGCTGCGCCAGGTCGACGAGGGGGCCCCTACAGCCCCGACCGCGGGCCTGGCACGGCTGGAAGAACTCATCGCGTCGTCCGCGCTGGCGGAGATGACGGTCACGGTAAAGAAGTCAGGGGCACACGATCTCTTGCCGGCCACCGTCGACCTGGCCGCCTATCGCATCGTCCAGGAGTCACTCACCAACGCCGCGAAGCACAGCGGCGCGCGCCACGTCGTCATTCGGCTCCACCGCGATGACGCCCAGCTCAGGCTGAGCATCGAGGACGACGGACACGGAGCACCGCCCGGCCCGGCCGGACACGGGGCAAGCGGCATCGCCGGTATGACCGAGCGAGCGCGGGCCCTGGGCGGAGCCCTTACCGCAGCACCGCGTCCCCAGGGCGGATTCGCCGTGCACGCCGAACTTCCCCTCAGCGACAACAAGACTGCGACGGAGCGGAGCACACGATGATCCGGATCCTCCTGGCGGACGACCAGCGGCTCGTTCGGGCCGGAATCCGCTCGATTCTGGAGGACGAGAGCGACTTCGAAGTCGTCGCCGAGGCCGCCGACGGACAAGCGGCGATCTCGGCCTGCCGCGAACAGCACCCGGACGTGGTGCTGATGGACATTCGCATGCCGGGCACCGACGGACTGCAGGCGGCCCGGGAGATCGCGGCCGACGAGCACCTGACATCGGTGAAAGTGATCATGCTGACAACGTTCGACCTGGACGAATACGTCTACGGGGCACTGCGCGCCGGAGCGGCGGGCTTCCTGGTCAAGGACACCGAGCCGGTTGAACTCCTGCACGCTGTGCGGGTCGCTTACCGGGGGGACGCCCTCATCAGCCCTTCGGTGACCCGTCGGCTCATCGCGGAATTCGCGAAGAGAGGAGCCAGAAGCACCGAGACCGACACCCGCCTGGACGTGCTCACCGACCGCGAACGCCAGGTCATGCGTCTGGTCGCTGCCGGATGCACCAACAACGAGATCGCAACCAGCCTCGTCGTCTCACCGCTGACAGCGAAGACGCACGTCAGCCGCATCATGACCAAGATGGGCGCTCGCGACAGGTCACAGGTCGTGGTCATGGCTTACGAGTACGGCATGGTCAACCCCGGCTGGCTCGACAGCTGAGCCCCGTCCCGGCCGCCCTGACCCGGCGCGTTCCAATACAACAAGCCTTCCGCGACCAACCCGGATGCCCGACGCAGCCGGGCCGTCACGTGCTACCGGGCACTCCTCCGAGACGGAGCCGGTATGCGAGGGACCAGCAACCGCTCCGGCTGGGGTGGCAACACCGGCTCCAGCGCCCACAAGTGTCGTCCCCGGTCCACGACGGAGTAGGAACATCAACGCGAAAAGCCGAATCCTCACACCGGTCACGGCTAGCCAGGACGTTTCAACAAGATCGTGTTACGAGCTCGTACGGATGAACAGACTCTTCCGCTGATCTTGTGACGCGCTGTGCTCAGCTTCTGAGGAGGATTCAAGTTTCGGCGGAAGTCGCGGCTCGTCCGTAGTCGGCGTGCTTGATCAGTTCGACTCTGATGACCTGGCCTTCGAAATGATGGTGTAGACAGAGATGGGATGCTCGTACCAACTGGAAGCCTCTGGCAGGTCGCTGATCAGCGAGGGAACCTCCGGCTCGAACCTCAGAAGGGTGAGAGTCTTCCAGCCGTGTGGAATCTCGTCCCAGCTGGCCCCGAAACAAAACACAGGGTCAGTCTTGCGTGAGGTCGCGAAGGGCGGTCAGGACGTCCGCCTCCGTATCGGGGGCGGCGGACCGGAGCAGTTCGCGCAGCGGCTCGACGGCCCGGCCGACACCGAGACGGGCCGCTGCCCGTACCGCCCGCCGGTCCAGGTCGAGGCGGAGCAGCACCAGGTTCTCCACCAGAGCGCGTTCGCGGCCGGTCAGCTCGGCCACCCCGTCGAGGGCGTAGTCCCGCGCCCACTCGGGCTCCTCGCTGTCCAGGCTGATGATGAAGCTCTTCAGCGGCTCCGCCTGCCGGTCGGCGTGCCACGTCAGGCCCAGTTGCTCCGCGGTTTCACCGGCCTCCCACCTGGCCAGTACGGTCCGCAGCTCGGCCAGCGCCTCATCCCGCACGGACGCGAGCGACGACAGCATCCGGCCGCCGATTCCCCGCAGCACCTCGCCCGATCGTGTCTCGTCGCCGCCCAGGCCGTGGGCAGTGAGCAGGGCCGTTATCGCCTCGTTCCTGACGATCCGGTCCGGGTCGGTCAGCGCCGTGTGCAGCATGAGGTTCTTGTCCGGGTCGGGGAACTCAGCCAGCAGCCTGACCGCGGAGGAACGGTCGCTCGGGCCGCCCGCACGGGTACGCAGCAATGCGGCGACGGCGGCCCGCCCCGAGTGGTCGCCCAACCTCAGCAGGGCGCGGGCCGCGAAGACCCTCATGGTGGGCGACCGTGAGTCGGCGGCCCGCTCGACGAGCGCCGGAACGGCACGGACACAGCCGGCCTCGGCGAGGGCGGTCGCCGCCCGGCCGTCGTCCCCGGCCAGCTTGCCGATGAGGATGTCCTCGGCCTCGGTCCGCTCGGCTCCGGTCAGCCGGGACAGTGCCCCGATGCCGCGATACCCGTCAAGATCGTCACGCGTGGACCCGAACGGCGCGTTCACCCCCGACAGGAAGATCTCGAACCACGGAGACCGCTCCGGACCACGACTCACCTCACGGCCCGCCTCTCGCTCTCTTCGCCGCCTGGCTGTCCAGGAAACGCTGCTCCGCGATCGCGGCCGCACCGGCAGCCGCGCTCTGGTCCTGCACCAATTGGGCTCCCTTGGACAGGGGGCGGCCCCTGGCGTTCAACTCCCGCCAGTATCCGGGTACCGGATCGTCCAGGATATGACTGGGGTCGTCTCCCCACTCCATGGCGTGGAACTTCAGCTCGATGGTTGCACCCGCGCTTACCGTCGCGGCCACCGCCGGCAGCTCGATGTCGACCAGTACAGAGCCGGTGGCGAACCGCCGCATGAAGATGTGGATCTCGTTGCGCAGCTGCCCGGCATAGCGCCTGGAGAACGCCACCCAGACCGGGCGGACGGTCGGCCAATCGTTGACCAGGGTCAGCCCCTGGGTGGCTCGGTAGAAGTTCTGCGCCTCCAGGGTGGTGTACCCCAGGCTCCTGGCGTAGTCGCTGAGATCCTCGCCCCTCGACCAGAGCGCTCCCCGGCCGGCGCGTATCCGCATGCTTCGCATCAAGGTCGCGGCCACGGTCTCGAAGTTGTCGGGCTTGTTGTCCCGGAGCCCTTCGATGATCAGGTACCAGAGCCGCCTGGCCTCGGCGCTCGGGATCGGAACCCGCGCGCTGCCGGCCGTCCACTTCCCGTACTCGGGATGGTCCTCCGGCACCAGCAGATCGGCCGGGGTCGGCAGCGGGACGAAGCTGTAGACCGTCCGGCCGTGCGAGGTGCGTGTCGCGGTGAGCAGGCCCATCCGGACCCACTCGGCGGCGTACTTGCGCGCCTGGGCGGCGCTCAGGCCGAGTGTCGTCTGCAGGCCGGGCACCACGCGGCCGGCGGTGGCGCCGGGCATGTCGTCAACGGCGAACAGCAGGTGTGGGTACTTCGACGGGTCGTTCCCGTAGGTCTTGATCGCGTCGTGCAGGTACTTGTTGACCGCGAGTTGTTCGAATGTGGCACGGGGGTTGATCGCGCCGTCGAACCGGAACAGCAACTGCTCACTGGCCTGGACGCGGACGGACATGGTCAGTCCCGACAGGTGATGCCGGGTCTTGATGCCGGAAAGCCCGTGCTGTACCTCGTCCTGATCCCCCGTCCGCTTGGCCAGTCGGCCGGCCTCGTGCAGGGCCTCCATGAGCTCACGCCGCTTCGCGTCCTGCTTTGTCTCGTCCTTCTTCGGGCCCTTCTTTCTGGGGTCGGGCCGGTCTTTGCGCCGCGGCCTGCGGCGACTGCCGGGGCGGCGTTTGGGTCTGGGCGCTGCCCCGGTTTTCGGCTTGGCCTTGGGTTTCGATTTGGGCTTCGGTTTGGGTTTGATTTTGGCCCAGAGTTTTTTGACGAGGCCGACGATTTTGTCGATGACCCAGTCGATGGCGCGGTTGACGGGTTTGGTGAGGGCCTGGACGATTTGTTTGACTTTGGCGGCGATGCCGCCGATACCGAGGACGGCGGCGAGAAAGCCGAGGAGTACGGGGATGGAGCGGGCGAGGGCGCGTTCGATGAGGGCCGGGGCGCCGCCGCTGCCGCCTCGGGCGATGGCGATGACCGCGTCGAGTACGGCATTGACGAACTCGAAGATCTGGCGGGCCTGGGTCACGATGAACGTGACGATGTCGATGATCAGCTTGACCGCGCGGACGAACGCGGAGGCGGGGTTGAGGAGGGAGAGTACCCACATGATCCCGGCCTGGATGATGGTGGGGGTCACATAGGCGATGACCTTGTCGAGCAGGTCCTTGCGCAGGTCCCCGACACGGGTCTTGAGGTCCTCCCACATGCCCGCGACGCCCTGTTTGCGGACCTGGGCGACCAGGGGCACCGCCGTCTCGGCCGCCGCGACGGCCTGGTCGGGGACTCTGCGGGTGAGGCGGGTGCGGATGTTGTTCCAGGTCACGCCGAGCAGGGAGGCGAGCATCGTCACGATGCCCTGGGTGTCGAACTTCGCGGGGAGTTGCAGCCCTGCCTCGGTGGTTCGCCCCAGGAGCCAGGACATGATGCCCTGTTGCAGGTGGCGGCCGATATTGCGCAGGAACTGCCGCAGGCCCGTACCGACCGCTCTGACGAGGTTGCCCAGGAACCCGATGGGATCCTTGAGGATCAGCAGGACCGCCTGCCCCGCTTTGGCGAGGACGGCGAGGAGGAGGCGTTTGAGCTCCAGGATGGTGTTGATGACGGCCTTCACCGCGTCGACGGCCTTGGCGACCAGGCCCTTGTTCTTCTCCTTCTCCGCCGCGATCTCGTCGTCGACGGATTTGAGGGCGTCGGTGTATTTGGTGGCCAGCGTGTCGACCAGGGCGGTGCCCTTGTCATCCACCGACTGAGTGAGTTCATCGAACTTGTCGCTGAACTCGGCGGCCGCCTCACGCCCGATGGTGCGCAGGTCGGCGGGGAGTTTACTGACGGCGGTGTTCAGTTCGGCGCGGCCCTGGGCGATACGGCGCTTGGCCCGGTTCAGCTCCGCGCCGATGGTGGTCGCGACATCGGAGATGACTTGGCGCATCTGCCGGATGTAGCCGGCCCGGGCTTCATCGAAGATCTTGTCGGCCTCGGCGGGCAGCCCGGCGAACAGGTCGCGCACCCACCGCCCCTTGCCGAGCACGCCCGAGTAGCGGCGGTCCTTGTACTCCTCCATTTTCCGCTCGTGTTCGGCGGTGAAGGCATCGCGCGCCAGTTTCTCGCCCCGGGTGAACTGGTCGTCGACCAGCTTGTCCAGGCCGTCGAGGATCGTCTCGACGTCCTTCTTCATCGTGTCGAAGACGCCTTGCAGGAGCGCGGTGACCTGCGCCCGCTTCTCCTCGTCCCGGCTCTTGGCACCGGTTTTGCCCGTACCGACCTGCTGCCCGGTCCGCACCCGCTGGGCGCCCATCGCCCCCATCGCGGCAGTGCCGAGCCGCTTGGCCTGCGCGGTGGTGGTGCGCAGCTCGTGCGCCTCATGCTTACGCATCTTGCCGGGTGCCGTGGCGGAGTGGCGTTCGGCGGTCTTCTTCTCACCCAGCGCTTGGGTGAACGTGGGCTCGTTGGACTTCTTCAACTGCGGCTCGGTCACCTGCGCAGCCGACATCTGCGCCTCGACCTGAGCCGGGCCTGCGGACAGGTCCGTGGCCGAAGCCGGCAGCTTGTCCGGCACGGCACTGGCCGGGTTGGGGGTGCCGGGCGTCGCGGGCGGCCGGTCGCCGGTCAGCGGAACAACCTTCTTGGACACCGCAGCCGATGTGTCGGGCGGGGCAGCGGTCGTGGTGGCGATCTCCTCGGCCGAGCCCGCCTTGCCCTGACCCACCTGACCGCGCACCTCCGCCTGGACCTCCTCGGCCTTGCCCGACTCGGCGAACTTGTCCGCCTCATCCAGGTTCTTCGGCGCCTTGGCGGCGATCGCCTTCTCGACCGCCGCGATGAACGCGTCCTTGTCGAACTCCTTCGGCTTGGCCTCGTTCATCTTCTCCGCGTTCGCGGTCTTGCCCTGCGCCTCCTCATCGTCCTTCGGTGGCACCGCCGCGTCCTGCGCCGCGACCGCCTCCGACTTCGGCGGAGGGTGGGACGCGGCCAACGTCCGCTTCTTACGCCCCACATCCTTCTTCAACACCGCGAACTTCGGATCCGCATCCGGCCCGGGCCGGGCCGTGGTCTCCTGCGCGGCAGCCGCCGGGGCCGCTTCCGTCGTCTCCGCCTGCGTCGTGCCTGCTTGTGTCGCTGCCGCCGCGACAGCGCCGTTGCCCACCATGTCCTGCGCCCCGGGCGGCATCCGTCCCGGCAACGGCGGAACCGGACCCGGCCCTTGTCCGCCCGCCAGCACCGCGCCCACCACCGCGTTCGACGGCGCTCCCGGAGGACGTACGGGACCGGGCGCCTCCGGCCGCTCCTTCACCCGCGCGGGCACACTCGTCGACACCGCCGGCCGCAGGGCGAGCGTCTTCGGCACGGGCATCGAACGCCATCCCCTCCACGACACAGCGGCGGCGCCAAGAACTCGGTGTCCCAGGACACCCCCACACACCGTGCCAGCGCAGGCGTGACAGGAGCGTCACCCGCACGTCCCCGTGCCGGTGAGACCGGCGAACAGTTGAAGTCCGCTGAGGGCCTGCGGCACCATGTCTTCCTCACCGACACCCCGTACTCCGGCGGCGGCTCGGCCCAGTTCCTGGAGATCCGCCACCGTGGACACGCCACCGTCGAGGACCACATCAGGTGCGGCAAGACCACCGGCTTCGGACGCTCCCCATCCCGCCTGTAAACTCCCGCGCAACCGACCGACTTCCGCAGCTGACAGGACAAGCAGAACACCCGTGAGCTCCACGTTGATTCGCTTGATTGAGCCCTCCGACGGCCCCGCACTCGCCGGCCTGCTCTCCCGGGACAAGCTGGCGTATGCGCGCTGGCTGCCCGCGAGGCCCGCAGAGTTCTACACGCCCGACGGGCAAGCCTCGGTCATCGAATCCCTTCTGGCCTCCCACGACCAGGGGCTCGCGTGGCCCGGCGTCGTGGTCTCCGACGAGACCGTCATCGGGCAAGTCAACATCAGCTCCATCCTGCGCGGCCCGTTCCAGAAGGGATTCCTCGGCTACTGGGTCTCTTCTCTCTACCAGGGACTCGGGCACACGAGCCGTGCCGTCGGCCTCGCGCTGCGAATCGCCGAAGACGAGCTGAACCTGCATCGACTGGAGGCACACACCCAACTGGAGAACCTCGCGTCTCAGGCGATCCTCCGCAAGCACGGATTCAGTTCCTGGGGCATCGCCCATGACCACTTCTACGCCGACGGCGCATGGCGCGATGAAGTGTTCTGGGAAAGGAAACTGACCGGCAGGCTCGCCTCCTACTAGGGCCTGTTCCAGGTTCAGATCACTCTTCTGTCAATTCGGCCCGTTGGATGGCCGCGAAGCGGTAGATGTATCGGGTGACGCGTGGTGATCTGACTGATTCCGAGTGGGAGTTGATCGAGCCGCACTTGCCGTTGGGTGAGCGCGGGCCGATCCCTGACCTGCGAATGCGCCTGAACGCGGTGATGTGGCGGTTCCGCACCGGGAGCCCGTGGCGCGATGTGCCCGAGCGTTA
>NZ_JBIUBL010000064.1:0-10737 GCF_044548015.1 Streptomyces sp. NPDC052236
CCTCGCGGAATGACAGCGGGAAGCGGAAGTACAGCCACACACAGTGGGAGATGACCTCGACCGGATACCGGTGACCCTTGTACGACGGCGACACGACCCCCACAGACAGCCCCCTCCAGCACGATCAACCCGAAGATCATCCCACCCGGCCAACCAACGTGACAGCGCCAAGCCCTCTTATAGACGCAGGTCAGGAAGGCGCTCGGGTTGTCGTGGACGGCCAGGGTGGAGTTCGTCAGGAGCTTGCGGGCCTGGCGGGCGGTGAAGACGACGCCCTCGAAAGCCGGGGCCTGTCCGGCGGCGACGATCGCCCTCCGTGCGGCCGGTCCGGAGATCCCGCCTCCGGTGGCCCGGTCCGCAGCGAGAGACGCGAGGGTGTCGGCGGTCGCTCTGGCGGTCTCGATGTCGAGCAGATCGTGGATGCCGTCGCGGCTGCGAGAGGCATAGCCGGCACTGACTGCGGTTCGCATGTGGCCGTACTGAATCGCCAGGGCAACCAGTCCTCCCGGGCGCGGGCGATGTGCCAGGCGAGGGACCTACGAAATCGGCCCGCCCGATGTCCGGCTGGCCACGCCGCCCACGACCGTCAGCGCCGTCAGCGGCAGCACGACGGGTCCTGCGGCCGCGGCGAGCTGCTTACCCTGGTCCCAGCGATGCGGCGCCCTGCCGGCCAACACCGCCGTCCCCCGGTGCGCGGTGAGCGTCGTGGCCACCGCCGGCACGAGCTCTTCGTGAGTGCGGTCGGACATCACTGCGACGATCACGCTGCCCGCCCGCCTGTTGCGGTGAGCAGGTCCAGGAGGGCTTCCCGCCGGATCTCGAGTCGCTCGCCTCGCTTTCCAAATACTCCTGTCGGGACAAAAACTCTTCTAGGCCCCAGCCGCCATGGGCTGCCCGCTGGAGGTGAAGTTCTTCCAGAGCTGGCTGAGAAGACGGAGGGCGAGCGCCTCGATCACGGCGACCGCCGCCCGGGCGAGGATGGAGGTGAGCAGGTGCGGCATAGCGAGCCGCCTTTCTTGTGGATGCTTGTCCGTACCGCTCCTTTATTCGGGTTTAGAGCCTCGTACAAACAGAACGCGAACGACCTCCAGGTGAACTCTCGGTGACGCTCGGGCGCGGCACTGATTGCCCCGTCCTACCGGAGGCGCCTGCTGTGAGCGGCGATGCCTTGCATCGCGGCGGGCAGCAGTACAGACCCCGCTGCCGCCGTCAGGCCGATCGTCCAGCCCACTGGACCAAGGGGCCGGCTGCCGAAGAAGTGGCTGAGGCCGGGGACCGCCACCACGAGCGCGAGCGCCGCCAGGGATCCCACGGCGGCCACGGCGACCACCGGGTCGCGGCCCGCGTCCGCGAGGGTCTGCAGGAGCTGGGAGGCGACGAGGGCGACCAGTGCCACCGTGCCTGCCCGGGCCCTGGTGCCGGTCGCCCGGGCAACGATCCACGCGCTGCCCGCCGCGGCCGCTGTGACAGTGGCGCGCAGGCGGATGTGCCGGGTGAGGGCTCCGCCGAGCGAGACCTCGGGTCCTTCCGCGAGCAGTTTCTCGGCGCGGCCCGCCGGTGGCCGGGCGGCGATGGCCATGGCCGGCAGCATGTCCGTGAGGACGTTGACGAGGAGCAGCTGACGGGCGTTGAGCGCGCTGCGTCCGGTGAGCAGACTGGTCGCCAGGACGAAGGCGATCTCCCCGAGGTTTCCGCCCAGCAGGATGCCCAGTGCCTTGCGGACCGAGGCCCACATGGCCCGGCCCTCGATGATGGCGTCGACGATGGTTTCGATGCGGTCGTCGGTGACCACGACGTCGGCGGCGGCTCGGGCCGCGGGGGTCGCCCGCGAGCCGATGGCGATGCCGACGTCGGCGATCCGGATGGCCGGAGCGTCGTTGGCGCCGTCGCCGGTCACGGCGACGACCCGGCCGGCCGCACGCAGCGCGGCGACGATGCGTACCTTGTGGGCCGGGGTGACCCGGGCGAAGACCTGGATGTGCGGCAGCGTTCGCGTGAGGTCGGCGTCGTCGAGGGCGTCCAGCTCCGCTCCGGTCATCATGTGCCGCTCTTCGTCACGGGCTGCAGTTCGCCGGCGATCGCGGCGGCGGTGCTGGGATGGTCTCCGGTGAGCATGACGATCCGCACCCCGGCAGCGGACAGTCGGCCGACGCTCTCCGCGGCGGTGGCCCGTACGGGGTCCGCCAGGCCGAGCAGGCCCAGCAGGCACAGTCCGTCGACGTCCGCGTCATCGAGCGCTGCGGGAGTCCGCGCGACGCGGTCCGGCAGGGCGCGTTCGGCGACCACGAGCACCCGCAGGCCGCGCCGGGCGTGCCGGTCGATGTCCCGGTCGATCGCCTCCCGCAGCTCGGCGTCGAACGGCCGGGTGCTGTCGTTCTGCCGGATCCGGTCGCAGCGGGCCAGGACGACCTCCGGTGCGCCCTTGACGACCAGCCGCGTCTGGTCGCCGGCCCGGCCGAGCACCGCGTGATAGCCACGCTCCGGTTCGAACGGCAGCTCCGCCAGCCGCTCCCAGCCGCCCGCCGCCTGCGGCACCACCAGGACCGGGGCGGCACCGGCCCGGTCGGCACCGGCCGCGATGGCACGGTCGGTGGGGTGGGTGAGCGCCGAGGCCGGGCCCGCCGGCCCGGCCAGGGCCGCTGTGGCCACGACCTCGCGCAGCCGCGGTGTGAGCTGTTCGAGCGGGCGCCGCTCAAGGCCGTCAGACACTAGCTGGAGGCTGATCCTGCCCTCGGTGAGCGTGCCGGTCTTGTCGAAGCACAGCACGTTGGTGCGGCCGAGCGCCTCGATGGTCGGGGCGCTGCGCACGAGGGTGTTACGGGTGGACAGCCGGCGGGCAGCGGCCAGCTCCGCGACGGTGGCGACAAAGGGCAGGCCTTCGGGTACGGCGGCGACGCACAGGCTGACGGCGGAGCCCAGAGCCGCACCCAGGGGCTGCCTCCGTGCCAGACCGACGATGAACAGCACGACGCCCGATGCGATGGACAGCGGCAGGAACCAGCGGCCCAGGGCGTTCAGGCGGCGTTCCACCCCGCTTTCCGGCGCTCCACCAACCGGGGCCGCCTGTGCGGCGCTGCCCGCCTCAGTGGCGGTCCCGGTGGCGACGACCACGCCCAGAGCGCTGCCGGCCGCTACCGTCGTGCCCTGGTACAGCATGGAACGGCGGTCCGCGACCGCCTGCGCCGCCGTCGGCGCGGGTGTCTTCAGCACGAGCTGCGACTCGCCGGTAAGGCTCGACTCGTCTGCCTCCAGGCCCGTCGCTTCCACCACCCGGCAGTCGGCGGGTACGGCGTCACCGGCACGCAACTCGATCACATCACCGCGCACCAGGTGGTCGGCGGTCGTCTCCGCGGGTGCGGGGCGGCCCGCCCTGAGCAGCCGTACCCGGGCCGAGGTCGCCTCGACGAGCCGCTCCGCCGCCCGGTCGGCCCCCAGTCTCTGGGCCCCACCGACGAGGGCGTCGACCCCGAGGACGCCGCCGATGAGCACCGCGTCCAGTACGGAACCGAGCGCCGCCGAGATACTCCCCCCGATCGCGAGGACGGGCGTGAGCGGGTTGGCCAGTTCCTCCGCCGCCCTGCCGATCAGGGTGATGGCGCCCGTCGGCCGTTCATGCCCGTCGAACTGGCGGCGCCGTACGGCTTCGGCGTCGTCGAGCCCCTGCGGCGAAGTACCGAGCCGGGCCAGGACCTGACGCACTGTCATGGCGTGCCAGGGCGTTTGTTCGACCGCGGCCGGGGCCGGGCGGTTGCGCAGCCTCAGCCCTGCCCAGGTACCCGCTCCGAGCCCGGCGATGGTCACCGCGTCGGTCACCAGGCGGGCGCGCGCCCAGGCGCCGGGCCGGGGCACGGCAAGCGCCATGGCCGCGCCCACAACGCCGCCCATCTCTTCCAGGCGGACGCACAGTCGGCTCAGCCTCAGGGCCTCCGGGACAGCGGTCAGCAGCAGATGCGCCACGTCGGGCGGACCGGCGACATCGGCGTCCCACGGGACACGCCTGACGCCGGTGGTCACCCCGATGCCCAGATCGGCGCGGACCAGGGCGCGGCGGGTGCGGGTGGCGACCACGGCGACAACGCGGCCTTCCGCCTGAAGGGAGCGGACCAGCGCGGCCGTGCGGGTGCCGCCGGTGGGAACGGCCTCGTCCAGCCCGAACCGGCGGTGCAGCCCGGGCGGGCCTCCCACGAGCAGCACCTGCCCGCACCCGCGCGCTGCCTGTACCAGGTGCTCGGCGAGCGGGTGCAGCTGCGGCACCAGACCGGCGACGGCGACAGGCCTGCCGTGCCGGATGACGAGCAGGACGCTCGCGCCGTGCTCGGCCCACTCCGCCACCATGGCGGCCGTCTCCCGGGGCAGCGCCGTGTCGGCGTCGTGGTCGCCGTCGAGTGGGCGCAGTGCCCATCCCGCGCGTTCCTGCGGCTGCGAGGGGTCGGCGCTGTCGATCAACTCGTAAATCGTGGCGTGGATTTCGTCGACGTCCGGACCGGCGTACGCAGTCCCTTCAGGCGCGGCCCTGGCGGACGGCCGGTGGCCGTGAGCGCCGCCGGGCCCGCCTTCGTCCATGTCGGGCGCACCGCCGGGCCGCGCGCCGCAAGGTGCCAGGGGTACTACGGCGCCCACCGTCCAGGTAGGGGTGGCCAGCACGCGGGCGTCGAGGACGACCGTGTCGATACGGTCGAGGCGGCGCAGCGCCTCCGGCCGCAGTACAAGGGCCCCCCGGCCGGACGCGGCCTGCCCCACCGCGCAGGCGAAGGACTCGCGGCCGAGCCGCGGTGCTCTCGGGATGCCCGCGATCATCAGGGCCAGAGCCCGGTCGTGGTCGGCGGTGACGGCAGCCGTGAGCCCGTAGGCCGCGAGGGCCGCCGGGACGGCCACGTTGGCGTACCGCTCCCCGGGGCCTGGCGGCCTCGGTACCGGCCGCTCGTAGTCCGGTGCGGCGTCATGGCGGTATGCCCCCTCGTGCCCGCCCAGTCGCAGCGCCCAGTGCTGCCAGGCCTGGCGCACGGCCTTGGCCTCCCCGTACCGGGCACCGGCCAGGAAAGAGGCCACGACAGGGCCGAGCAGGCGGAACGTCAGCGTCGTGGCGAACAGGTTCGCCGTGGCCCAGCCGGTCTCGGCGGCCGCGGCACCGAGCTTGCGAGCGGCGGCGTCGCGCAGCCACGGCGTGGTCTCGGTGAGCTGGATCAGCGCCGGTACGACCGGTGGCAGACCACGGATCCGGGCGGCCCGGCCCACCACCGCCACACCGAACGAGGCGAGACTGGCACCGAGTTGCACCGCCGCACCGACCTGCGCCTCGGGGCCGCCGAGGAAACCGACAGCGCGCGGGGCCCGCTCCGCGCCGGCGCCTGCCACACCCCGGCCTTTCCTGCGGTCGGTCTGCTCAGTGGCGGCCTCGGCTTCCGCTTCGGCTTCCACGACAAGACGGACTATGTGATCCAGGTCCGTTCCGGCAGGCTCGCAGCCGACGTACACACAGCCGAGCGTCCCATTCACCTCGGCCCGGCTCACCCCCGGCACACCGGTCAGCCGGGCCTCCAGGTCGCGAGCGGCCTCGACCGTCCCGGGCCGTCCCAGATGACGCACCTCGATCTGCACACCACCCGGAACCTGCCACGTCCGACGTGTACGCGGCACCAGCACACGTCCGAGCACCGACAGAGCGGTGGGCACGGCGGTCACCGCCCCTGCGGCGGTCCGGACCGCCCCGAAAAGGAATGACCGGATCACACTGCCTCCACCCAACAGTCAGCAGTGGTGCACGTACGCCGATGCGGTCTCGGAAACGGCATCCTTCCACCAGTATGGCCAGCCGCCTGCGTCGCCGTCCTGCGCAAGCCGCGGCGGAGCCTGACTACGGTCAGCTGCACGTCCGACGAATGAGCAGGTCAGGGGCGATAAGTGGCGCAGTGTGCAGCAGGCCGTCCGCGAGCGCCCAGGATCGATGGTCGATAACAACCACTTCATCCAATATGGGCCCATACGGGCGAATGGAGGATCCGGAGATTGCACCCGCGACCACGAAACCCACTCCCAACCGCTCCGAGGCCACCTTGCGTTCGAAATTGCGAGGTTCATGCACGGCTGTTGAGTCGCTCTGCCGCTTCCGGCCCATCCGGGCCGGGCGCCGGTCAGACGGTGGCGGAGTCCAGGATGTCGCCGACACGGCGCAGGCCGTCTTGGTTCACCGAGAACCAGGCCCAGTGCCACGGCGTTCACGCATCAGCAATCCGGTATCGGTCATGAGTCGCAGTCGGTCACACCGCAAACACCCAGACCTCACCAGCGGGCGCGGCGCGCAAAAGGCAGCATCGTGTCGTGGGGGGATCAGCCGAAGCGGCCGGAGATGTAGTCCTCCGTGCGTTGGTCGGAGGGGTTGGAGAAGATCCGGGCCGTCTCGTCGTACTCGACCAGACGGCCGTGGCGTTGTCCTTGCCGAGAACCTCGTCCGTGCAGGTCATGCTGCATGGTGGTACTCGTGGAGGATGCCGCCGAGGCGGTCGCGTCGTCGTATGCTGAGGCGGGTGATCTCGTCCGGATCGGTGATCGGCGCGGGCAAGGGGTGCAGCGGGCGGGCGTTCGCGATGCCCTGGTGGGGCCGGTGCCCGTTGTAGAAGTGCTCGAACTCGCGCAGGGCGTGGAGCAGATGCGGCTGGTTCCAGATCAAGGTACGGTCCAGCAGTTCGCGCCGGCAGGTCTGCACCCACCGTTCCATGAGCGCGTTCATCCGCGGCATCCGGACACCGCTGAGTACGACCTCCATCCCCGCGTCCTTGAGGACGGCGTCGAACAGGGCCGGGAACTTCCCGTCCCGGTCCCGGATCAGGAACCGCGCCCGGCAGCCTGCGTCCTCGAGATCCATGACGAGATTCCTCGCGGCCTGCGCCACCCAGGCAGCGGTCGGATGCGCGGTCGCGCCCAGAACCCGGATCCGCCGGCTGGCGTGCTCGATGACCGCGAACACATACAGCCGCGCCCCGGACAGGGTGACGGTTTCCAGGAAGTCGCAGGCCAGCAGGGCGTCGGCCTGGGAGCGCAGGAAGTTTGCCCAGGTGCTGGAGCTCCGTTCGGGCGCTGGGCCGATCCCGGCCTCCTTCAGGATCTCCCATACCGTGGAGGCGGCCACCTTCACGCCCAGGACGAGCAGTTCGCCGTGCAGGCGGCGGTAGCCCCAGCTGGGATTCTCCCGCGCCAGGCGCAGGACCAGAACGCGGACGGAGCGCACGGTGCGCGGCCGTCCCGGGCGCTTGGCCCGGGAGTCGACGGCGTGCCGACGTGCGAAAAGGTCGCGGTGCCAGCGCAGCACCGTGTCCGGCCGAACCAGCAGCCGCACCCTCCGCAGCACGTCGCGCGGGAACCGGTGCAGCAGCGCGGCCAGGAACATCCGGTCACTCGGGGCGAACCGCACCTTGTCCTGGATGAGTTGGCGCTCCAGCACCATGAGCTGATGGCGCAGCGCCAGGATCTCGGCGTCCTTGTCCCGGTCGCTCATCGGCAGCAGGCGCAGCATGGCGAACGTGTTCGTCACGCCCAGGTAGGCCAGTCGCAGCAGCACAGCCGGTCATCATGCCGCGGCGATCAGCAGTCACGCCAGAGAGCCTCCAATGCAAGCAACCGCGACACCCTGTACACAGCTCCCACCTGGACGGATGAGATATTCGGCAAGGGCAACGCTTCCGATGGAACTCGTCTACAGAGCCGTATGAGAGACGATGCGGCTGAAAAGCCTCTCCTGAGCCGGGCATTCCGCTGCCACGTTGAACATCATGAACATGATGAAGCGAATGGCGGCCGTCGGCACGGCAGTTGCTGCCCTCGCCGCCGGGGCACTGGCCACGGCTCCCACCGCCTCGGCCGACTCCTACAACGGATGCGCGTGGCCCAGGGTCTGCTTCTACCAGACCGACAGCCAGTGGTCCAGCGGGAGCCCCACAGCCGCGTACCAGGACGTCACCACCTACTACCAGAACCTCGGCCCCAACAGCCGCGGCGCGGACTGGGTCAACAACACCCGCAACGACGACCGGGCATATCTCCGCTACATCGTCAACAGCACCGGCGCAACGCAATACTTCTGCCTCCTGCCGAATCACCATGCGTACTTCTCCTCGGCCTTAACCGTGACTGGCATCAGGATCGACACAGCGTCCAGTTGCCCCTGAGTTCGTGCGCCTGTCCGGAGCCGACCTCTCTCAGCCAGGCCGGAAATCTGACCCCCGCCGTTCTCGTCGGCGGGGGTTTCTTCGTGCCCGGCAGCTCCCGCAGCATCACCGGTCACGTACTTCGGCGTACCGTGCTGATCACCCTTGCCCACCGTAAGAGGAGGGTGTCCCGCCGTGACCACGCACGCGGTGCCCGGCGCTGACTTGTTCTTTATCTTCCGGTCTCGAACAACGTCCCGAACGGGGTCACTCACCAGGGAGTTTGCCGGACGTGGGGGCGGCCTTCGCCTGATCCTGTGCTCCGACCAAGGAGCGCACGTGACCGAGACGAAGGCCGTAATGGCGAGTCTGCCGCCTGATGATGTCCGCTCGGAAGCGTTCGCGGAAGCGTCACGCTTCCGGGGCGCCTTCTACGCATGTCTGACCGCCCGGCGCGACGAATTGTTCGAGTTGGTGGACGCGGTGCTGTGTGCGGACGGCCCGGTGAAATCGCCGGTGGATCTGACGTTGGTGCCCGAACACCGGCGTGGGCACGGCGCGTTGTACGGCGCCCTCAACCGCGGCGGGGTGGACGTCGACCGTCTGCGGACGGTGCTGGCCGGGTTGCCGCTGCCGCGTTTCGAGGGCGGACGCCTGGTGCTCGCGGTCGACGTGTCGCCGTGGCTTCGCTCGGACGCTCCGTGCTCGGACCAGCGGCTGTTCTGTCACGTCTACGGCCGGGCGAAGTCCGCGTCACAATTCATCCCGGGCCGGCCGTACTCCTTCGTCCCGTCCTGGAGCCCGGCGCCACCTCGTGGACCGGGATTTTGGACGTGGTCCGGCTCGGACCCGAGGACGATGCGACCGCGGTCACCGCCGCCCAGCTCCGCGCTGTGGTGGAGCGGCTCATCGCGGCCGGCCAGTGGACGCCTGGGGACCCGGACATCACGGGATCAGGCACAAATTCCGTGAGGACGATCAAGGTGGTTCAACTTCGTCACCAGACGTGAGCGACGGCGTTCAGTCAGCCCAGCCCGCGGTGTTCGAGTACGACTCATAGGAGTAGCGGGTGTTGCGGTCCCATTTCTCGCCGGTGATGCGTTCGTATGCATGGTCCGGTGTGTAGAGCAGGCTCTCGGCCCAGATGAGGTTGGTGGCGTACGGGACAAAGTCCGCAGGGTCTCGGATGACGCTTTCGAACGCGGTGCGGCCGGCGGCGACGACCGCGCAGCGTGTGTAGAGGAAGGCGTCGCCGGACAGGCCCTCTCCGTGTTCCTTGCGGTCCAGACGGTAGAGCGTCCATGACAGCTGTTCGGCGAAGCCGGTGACCACGAACAGCGGGGACTGGGCAAGGCGGTCGGTCAATTCAGCTGCAAGCCGTTCGGCGTCGGGGTCCGGTCCTGTGGGCCTGCACTCTTCGATGAGCTGCCAGAAGGCGTCTTCGTTCATGCCGGTGAGCATGACGCACCGGTCTGACACTACGGCTGCGGTGTCCCCTTGTTTCCTGCTGCCGTCAGGAGGACACGCTTGCGGAGCAGGGGGAGCTTGGCTCGTCCGAACATCTGGCGTTTGGTGTGTCCTGAACGCAGAGGGGAGTCGATGTAGGTCGAGTTCTTGATGCGGTGCTGCACGGATGATGAAGGTTTTGGCCCTTCGGAGTCGCCCTGCGGAGGGGGATTCCAAACCACCTCATGCTGCGTTGGCTGAAGACCGTCGTGGTGAGCGATGAGGAAAAGGCGCCCGTGAGGCGTCAGGTGGGGATCAGGAAGACGAACGTAAGTGAATCGTTGCTGACGTGTCGAAACAGATACAGACGACATCAAAACCGGGGTGTCAAGCGAATCCCGGGAGGAGCCTGGCGGGCGTTCCGCTTACTGGCCAGGCGGTGTCCGGCATGTAGACGACGTGAGCCTGATCTGCGGCTTCCGTGTGGAACAGGAGAAGGCGTGCCCGGACAAGCCCTGCCCGTGCGGGCGGGGGAGAGGGAGTGTCCCAAGCGGTGACCCCGTAAGGGATTGAGTACCGTCGCCGGGCACGCCGGCGGACCGGTTCGTAGTAGCGGTGATGTCCCTGTAATGAGGGTGGAGCGAAGGGACCGGGTTGTCCGTGGCTGGTTTGTTCGATCAACCGGAAGTGCTCCGGGAGGAGTCGCGTGAACAAGCTGAAATCACCAGACAAGCCGTTCGAGATTTCGAAGCGGGCCGTCTGGGAGGCGTGGGGGAAGGTCAAGGCGAATAAAGGCGCACCCGGAGTGGACGGGCAGACGATCACAGAGTTCGAGTCCGATCTGAAGAACAATCTGTTCAAGATCTGGAATCGGATGTCATCGGGATCGTACTTTCCCCCGCCGGTGCGTGCGGTGGAAATCGAGAAGGCGCACGGCGGCACCAGGATGTTGGGTGTGCCGTCCGTCGCCGATCGGATCGCGCAGACGGTCGTGGCCCAGGAGTTGGAAGCGAAGGTCGAGCCGATCTTCCACGCTGACTCCTACGGCTACCGCCCTAGGGCCTGTTCCAGGTTCAGATCACTGTTCGGTCAAATGCGGCCCGTCGGGTGGCCGCGAAGCGGTAGATGTATCGGGTGACGCGTGGTGATC
>NZ_JBIUBL010000065.1:0-10669 GCF_044548015.1 Streptomyces sp. NPDC052236
GCGGTGCCGCCCGCGAGGGCCAGGGCCGGGGCCGCCTCGGTGAGCCGCTCGGCCGTGGTGCCTGTGCCCAGGAGGTGGCCGAGGACGCGGTTGACGGCGATGAGGCCGACCGCCTGACTGACGCCCCGGCCGATTTCCGCTAGCAGCGGGTGCTGCGGAAACACGGAAATCCGCGCTGCGCGAGCAGCATCGCTTCCGAGACTCGGTGAGCAATCCCGACGCTCTCGGCCGCGAAATCGCCACTCCCTGTAGTCGAGCGCCGACAGAAAGAATGGCAGCACATCGGCGCTGCTGACTTCCCGCCTTGCCCCACGAGCTCGGATGAACGCGATGCCACACATCAGCCGACAGCGCAAGATCCCTGGTGCCGCAGAGCCACGTCGTACCTTCAGGGCAAGCCGATACGGCCTTCAGCATCCCTCTGCTGCCGTATCGCTCACGGTCGTACCCTCTGCGGAGAACGCGACCTGGAAGGCTTGGCAGCGGGTGACTTCGCCGCCGCCGAGCGCGGACGCGTGCGTCCCGCGTACCAGGGCTTTGATGGTCACCGTGTTCGTGGCGCGCACCGTGCCCCGCACAGACGCCTGGGACATTAGGAGTGCCTCACGGATTTCCTCGTCTGTCAGGGTCCCATCTGCTGCTGCCGAGCGCAGGCGGTCTCGCGCGTTAGCAATGGAGGCGTGGAGTCGATCGAGGGCTTCCCGATCGGCCGCTCCCCGCTGGAAGACGATGACTCCAAAGGCCACGCCGACCAGACAAAGCCCGGCGACCAAAGCGACAAGGCACCCGCAGGTCAGGCGGTCGTGCCAAGTCCGCCTGACCTGCGGTATCTCACGTTCGCTGCTCACTGACTTCTTACTAACTCCCCTTGTAGCCGATGGAGTTGAGGGTATCGCTCATGACTGCAGCGTATCCGGTCGTGCCCGAGGGCTTTGGGTGGAAGGACTCACGGCTCAGGCAGGTGTTCACCCACCAGCAGATTTTGCTGACGTCGTCGCCCGTGTGGAAGTCTCCGTCTCCCTCAGGGCCTGCCACTTTGCCGTGGATCCACTCATCGTTGTCGCAGACGCCGTGCCCCTCGAACTTCGCAATGGGGTCGGCGTAGGCCACCTTGACACCGGAGTTCTTGAGGTCGGCGACCATTGCGGCTTGTTTGTCCCGGACGTAGTCGGCGAGTTCGTTCATCACGGTGACTTGGACTCCAACGCAGGTTGCGTTCTCGTCCGCGAAGATGCTCGGATAACCCATGAGGACGATCTGAGCGTTCTCGGCGTAACCAGGGTCGTTGATTTTGTCGATGAGCCTCCTGGTCTCGGCGACTGCTCTGTCGATCCTGGCCGTGTAGTCACTCTTCTCGCAGTAACCGATGACGTAGCAGGCAATGACGGCATCCTGGAAGGCACTGCCGTCGTTGCCGCCGATGGTCAGGGCCACCAAAGTGGTGTCCGGTGTCAGTGCGCCTGACTCGACCTGAGACATCTCATGGAACTGCCCCTCACCGGTGGAGTAGTCGGTTCTGTCGTCCCAGGACAGTGGTACTCCGTCTCCGAGTACGTTCCATGTCTTCGCACCGGAACAGGAGATGTCCTGGTGGTCGACCGATGCGGAGTGGCCATCCGCAAGTGCGCCGATGGTAGCCGTCTGACCGGGCAGGGTTGTCTTGCGCGCCCAGGAGTTGTCACTGCGTCGGCAGGCGTTCCAGGTCGGCTTGCCGTGGCCTCGGTTGGACTCGGGCGAGTAGGCGCCTGCACCTTCACCGGAGGTGTAGGAATCCCCCATGGTGACAACCATGTGCTTCGGCTTCGCGGCGAGCTTCTGGAAGGCGACGCCGTCGTACGCGATGTCCTCGTCTGCAGTGCCGTCCCTCGTAGTGTTCGTCAGCTCAATGCGAGGGGTTCCGGTGAACCGGTAGACGCCGAGCTCCACCCATGTGTTCTTGCTGTGGAAGGTGTTGATGTAGCGTTCGCGATCACCTCCCGCCACCCCCTTGATCACGTAGTGGGCCTGCTGGGTATGGGCTCCGGTGTCGGGGACGTGCGCGAAGACGCGGGCCCATTCCACGCTTTGGCCAAGGGTCCAGGTGCCGGTTACAGTCATCCGCCCGCCGAAGCCGCCGAGGTGGGCGCTGTCGCGGGTGTGGGCGTACCAGAAGTGGCCGTCGTGGCCGCCGCCGATCTGGTGGAGGTCCCCCTTGGCCTCGTACAGGCCGTTGATGCCGGGGTTGAAGGTGAATTTGAAGCTGCCGTTTGAGGCAGTTGTGCCGCAGTTGCTCCACCATGTCTGGGTGCCGGCGGGTACATCGTCGATCACCAGCGCCCCACCGGGCAGCCCGGTGTTGTCGCAGGTGGGTGTGCCGTACTGAAGGCGGTAGCCTCGGCCGGGCTCGGCTCTGAGCGTGGTGTACTTGATGTTTTCGTTGCCGCAGGAGTCCGAGCAGTCCTTCCATGTCACGTTCCCCGCGTTCCACCAGTACTGGGTGTAGCACGCGGCATCGGGACAGTCCGGCGGGGCGGCTGCGTTGCATTTGTTCTTCTCGTTGCAGAAGGCGTCGAGGGGCGGCTTGACCGCGGTGCGATCCGTCTTGGTGACCCACCATGCGGGCCTAAACCCGGCCGAATCGTAGCCGTCTTCACCCTTCCAGTCCTGACGGCCTGAGGTGGCGTACGAGTAGCCGGCATCCATGGACCATGCGGCCCAGCCCATCACCTTCTCCTGATATGGCCACTGTTGCGGATGCGCGGCATCCTCCGGCCAGTGCTCTGGATCCACGTCCGCGTCCAGGAATGGGTCACGGCCCGCAGGGTAAAGGGGGTTGGCCGGGTTGTTGTACCAGCCCAGTCCCCAGTTGCCGTTCTGCTGTTCCTTGTCGCGCCCGTTGAATCCGAGGTTGTAGTTCCACAGCGCGGCAAACCAGTTCTCCACCTTGGAGGCGTTGTCGTTGTTGACGGTGAGCAACTGGTTCGCCAAGTGGAGCTCATTCCACTTGTCAGCGAGGATGTACATGGACGCGGCGATGTTCACCGTGTAGTCAAGCGCGACCGCCCGCTGCACATTCGGCGGATGGAGCGTCTCGCCCGTCTTCGCGTGTCCGTCCAGGCGCATTCCGTCGGTGATCTGTCCGACGCCGTACCCGCAGTCGGACTTGTCCCAGTTGATTTGCCAGTACCCGCCGGGGCTGTCGGCCTTGTGTCCGTAGAATCCCGCCACAGCCGCGAGTGGACTGCCCATTTGACCAGGCACCGCGCCCTGCTCGGCCTGCCACAGGTTCGACTCCTGAGCGAGTACCCCCAGCAGTACGTTGGCGGGGATACGCCCGCCGCCGGTCAAATACGGCAGCTTGAATGTCCCCCCTTGCGGGTCGGTCTGGACTCCCGTCTGATTGCGCCAGCCGCCCTGGGTGATCCAGTTGGCGCGCAACTCGCCGCGCACTGCCATGTCGACGGCCCACTCGACCTGATTCGGCGTCGGCTGGAGCGCCTGGTTGTTCACGTCGTTGCGGGGCACTGAGCACCAACGGTCTGTGTCCACCGGGCTGTTCGGGTCCGCAGCCGCGGCCGTCCCCGCCTGGGTGCGCGCACCCGCCTTGTCGGCGGGGAGCGCCGGGGAGAGCGTGGCCTTGCCCAGTCTGCTGCCTGCTTCCGGGACGCTCTGCGTGACCTTCTTCCCCGTCGCCATGGCGGTGGACGTTACGGTCAGCGGTTCCGCCTCACTGGTCAGCGGTGGCTGCGCGCTGCCGTCGCCCGACGTCGCCGGCGCCCCTCTAGGGCCGCCGCCGCCCGCGTCCTTGATGCGGGCCAGTCCGGTGCGGATACCCGGCGCGACGACAGGGTTCACGGCCAGTCGGCCATGGCTGGAGACGTCAGCTTCGGGGGATGCCTCGAGTGCCGTGACACCGGTTCCCTCCGTGTCCACAGCGCCCTCGGGATCTCCCGAGAGGAACACCTGCCGTGTGCCGGTCTGCTTCAGCGCCAGGTCGCCGAGCTTCCCGGACGCCATCGTCGCGGGACGCCCGCTCCCGTTCCAGAACTGCGCCCGAACCGCGTCCTTCGTGCGATCGAGGAAGGCAACCTTGCCCTTGGCCGGGATTCGGATCTCAAAGGGCACATGGTCGGTGTCGGCCAGGTTCTTGACCTTCCCCGAACGGTTGATGTGCACCAGGTGTCGGCCGCGCGCCGCGATCGCGCCATCCTCGACCGGGACCGCGGAAGTGACCTGCCCGGTCACCACCGTCTGCGCCACACTCTCACCCGAGGTGTCGACGGTCACCAGACGGCTCTTGTCGTCCCTGAACGAGGTGAACGTCGCCGTGCGGGTCTCTGGGTTGCAGGATGGATCGAAGTAGGCGAGGGAAGCGGTGAACGGGAGCTTGTTCACCTTCCCCGTCTCCGTGTTGACGATCGCGGTAAAGGCGCCGCCCAGCATCATGTCCGGGTGGTTGGTGGCCGTGCGCGGGGCGTAGACCACCGCGACGTGTGTGCGGTCCATGACGCACTGGTTGCCGATCCACGAGTCCGCCGGCATCCCCGGCTCGGCGAGGGTCGCCGCGGTCTTCCACGCGTAGGCATCGGCGCTGTCGGCGACCAGGATGCTCAGGCCGTCCGTGTCCGCTGCGGCCGTCACTGCTCGGTCAGCGGACTCCTTCCAGCCCTTCCCGAGGACTGCATCGCGCTGCCCGGCGGGCACGGCCCCCGGCGCGGGTGGGCTGGTCTCGGGCGACGGCGTCGCAGTGGCCTCCTCTTGGGCCGGTGCCGCCGTGGCGGGTGTCTGCATGAGGCTGGTGAGGGTGGCGCAGGCGACCAGGGCTGCGACTATGCCACCGATGGGTCTCTTGCGTTTCAACACATGTCTCCTCGCTGTGCGGTACATCGTGTTGGTGCCCGAGCAATGCGCCCCGCCTCAACGGCGGGGCCGTACTAGACGCCGTGGCCGCTGCCCCTCGGCTGCGGACACTTTGCCGACGCCGGATCTCGTGGCCGTTTGCTGCTTCTTGCTCCGCCTGGCCTGGGCTTACTGTCAATCGGTCCGCGGCACGGAGCGGCCGTACATGCGATGCCCATCGTCTGGTCGCGCTCGCGCCGGGCAGCGCACCAGTACACGCCGTGCTGCCCGCAGTTCAAGCACTCGTCAGCAGATGCCCCGGGATGAAGACAACGGCGCGGACTCCGCCGTACGGCGCGGGCTTGTCGATCGACACACTGAAGCCGTACCGCTGCACCAGGCGGCCGATGGCGGCGAATCCTGACCGTGGCGGATCGCCGAGCTCGGTTAGCAGAATCGGCTGCTGACCCGACAGCAGCCCGGTAGCGAACTCCACTTCGTCCGCATGCATCCCCACGCCGGCATCGTCGATAACGATGCACGCCCCCGCCTCCACCTGGTGCAGGCTCACGTCGATGGCCAGAGACCCGTGCGTGTGGTGGACGGCGTTCGCGAGCAGCTCGGCCACAGTGATGGCGATGGGTTCAACCGCCCGTGCCACCACGGCGATGGGCAGTTCGAGCTTGCTGGCGACCTGGACACGGTGATAGCCGCGGATGCGGGACTGTGCGCCGACGACGATATCGCCCAGGTGGGAGTCGGCGCGCGTCAGCCCCGGCCACGCCCCGCACAACACGCCAGTGGCTTGAATACGGCGCAGATTCTGCTCGTTGAGATGATCCAGCTCCAGCAGATCCTCTGCGATATCCGGATCCTCGTAGCGATGCTGCATATCGTCGATCTTGGATTGCAGCTGGTAGCTCTGCGCCTGGATGACGGTTGTCGCACCGCGCATCACCGCCTGCGCAGCTTCATCAACGCGCTGACACTCGGCGGCCACGGCCTTCGCCACCTGATCCAGAGCTCCGCGATGCAGCTGATCGACGTGGGTGCCGGCGAATACGGGGTGAAGGAGGCCGGGAACAGGGACGTGCCGGTGCGCGAGGTAGGTGGCCAGAGCCGGCAGCCGGACGCCGACCAGATGCCGCGTCTCCGCTTCCAGAACCTGCCGCCGGGCATCAAGGTGCTCGTTGGCCTCAAGGGCGGCATCCCGCTCGGCCCGCAGACACCCCACCAGACGTCGGGCACGAAACAAAAGCCAGCCAACAACAAGAGCAGCGGCAGCTGCACCTGCGGCCAAGACTTCGAGAAACGCCTCCGGTATCTGCGTCATCAAGGGTCCTCGGTAGACGGGAAAGAAGGTGGAAGGACCGCCGGGCCAGGGGGTCGGAGACGGGGGACTCCGGGCGTGTCCCTGGCCCGGCGGCCGGTCTAGAAGGTGATCCCACTGATCATCTGGGCCACGTTCGTCGTGGCCTCGGAGATCGTTGGCGCGACCGAAGAGCCGGCCAGGTAGAAGCCCAGAAGAACGGAGACGATCGCTTGCCCGGCTTTCAGCCCGCCTTTGCTGACCAGCACGAAGACGAGGCTGGCCAGCAGCACGACGGCGGAGATGCTAATGGCCACGGAGCACCCCCCAGCCGCTGGCGTTTGTCCTGCGGGCCAGGGTGATGCGGTGCCGAAGCTCAGTGCTGTCCGTGTAGGGACGGGAGGTCTTGTCCGGGGGGATCAGCCAGATGCGTGGGCAACATGCACAGCAGGTTGACTCAATCTCCGAAACTGAGCAGGACAACAGGCCCGGCCGGCAGAGTGTTTGCGGCGCATGCCAGCGGTACGCGGTGCCCGGTTCCACCGGAATGTGCACGAACAGGTGCGACAAACAGACGAGCACGGGCGCCACAGGGCCGGCCACCTCGCGGGCCTCTTCCAAGGCACGCAGGCCAACGCGCATACCGGTCTGCACCACATCGAAGGCGGAACCAAGCAACTGGGCCGGAAACGGCTGCTCGACCGGCTGCACCCTCCAAGGCAGCGTGGTCCGCAGCGTCGACCACAGCGTTGACCCCAGCAAGAGAGGGTAGCTAGGAGCCCCCAGCCCTTGCTGCCGAGCCGCCGTGTCACTGGCGGCATGACGGGACCGATCAAGCTGCTGGTTGTGCGTGGCCTCACACTGCCGATTAGAAGCAAGCACCCCGGTCTCCCGCGCCTCTCGACGTACCGTCGCTGAACCGCCCGACCGCCGACAATCGCGGCGACCGGTTGAACCGCAAGAATGATCGATGCCATGCGGCTGCGCACATTCCAGGAGTGATATCGCTGCGGTGATTTCCCTTATAGGGATGGAGTGTTGAAAGCTCTAGTCATGGCCATTCTCGTGGCCGAGTCGCCGTCCTCCAGGTGGGTGACTGCCCAGGTCGCGGAGATGATCAACGGGGGGCTGCCCTGCTCCGGCTCTGGTGGCGGGCATATCACGGGAGCAATGATTTTGCTCCCGGCCGCTCGTAAGATGACGGGCGATGGGATCTGGGGATGGCGATGTCGGATCAAGTTCGCGCATGCTGCGGCTGCGGTTGCCGTTTGAGCCAGTACAACGACGATGTCCGGTGCGGCTCATGCGCTCGCCGTGTGTCCCAGGAGCCACAAGTCCCCTCTCGGGTCTGGTCGGACCTCGCCGTCCAAATCGCCCTGAGGGGCCGCGACTTCGGCCGCGCGAGCAAACTGATTCGCAAGCACTCCGGGCTGCGTCAAGAGGACATGGCACGGCTCACAGGATTGAGTCAGAGCTTTCTGTCCATGCTCGAGTCCGGACGCCGGCAACTGGTGAGTATCGAACGAGTTACCCGGTTTCTCGATGGCCTCGGAGTGCCGACGGAATTGCGCACCATAACGAGTCAGCAGCCATCGTCACGGAACACCCTGATACAGCTGGCGCAGCCCACGACGGCAGCCGATCCCTTGCCGAATCACATGGATCTACGCGATCTGGCGGCTCAGGCAGCCGCGGAATCACTCCAGTTCGTGGAGCAGCTCGGCACGAGTAACGTCACCGGCGACGACGTCGAAGACCTGACCGTCGAGCTCGCCAAAATTGCCATGGAGTACGTCCACACCCCGTTGCAGCCGTTGCTCAAAGACCTCCTCGACGTCAGAAATCGCGTCTTCAACCTGCTGCGCGGGCGCCAGGATCCCGGCCATACACGAGACCTCTTCCTGCTGGCGGGCACCAGCTGCCTGCTACTGGCGCACGCCTCACAGAACCTGGGCGACGAGCGATCCGCGATGGCACAGATCCGAACCGCATGGAACTTCGCAGGGAAAGCCGACCACAGCGGACTGCGGGCCTGGTCCAAGGGCACGGCAGCCCTGATCGCCGAGTGGTCACCTCACCAGCAGGCCGCCCTGAAGTACACCCAGGAAGCACTGAGCTACGCCCCTCCCGGCGAGACCCGCATCCGCATTGCCGCCATCGAAGCCCGGGCAGCGGCGCGCATCGGCGACAGGGAGACGGCCCTGGCCGCGCTCAGCAACCTCCAGCGAGCCCAGGAGCAGCAGACTGCGCCGGGCGGTGTCGGCCAGTTCGGAGGACTGCTCACCTTCCCTCTCGCCAAACAGGAGTACTACCTCGGCGGAACATACGCCCTCCTAGGACAGCATGCGCAGGCAGAGAAGCACGCCTCGGCAGCCATCGCGCTCTACGCGAGCGGAGCCCAAGAAGACCGCTCCTACGGCGACGAGGCCCTGGCAAGATTGGACATCACCACTGCCCGCCTCGCTGCCGGAGACTTGGAAGGGGCCGGCGAGCAACTCCAACAGATCCTCCAGATGCCCCCGAACCTGCGCATTCAACAGATCGGCAGCGCTGTGAAACGCGTGGGTCGCCTCCTTCAACACCCCCGCCTCGCAGGAAACCGCACGGCGCGCGAGTTGGCAGACGCCACACGCAGCTACCAGGCCATCGACGCAACAACGAAGGTCCAACTGCAATGAACACAACGGCCTCCCAAGAGACCGCAGCCCGCCAAGCCTGCCGGATATCCGGCCTGCCGGACCAGCCCCTGACCCACCTCCACCAGCACGCAACCTCCGTGTTCCTGCTGCCGACGGAGGACATCGTCGTCCGCGTCAGCTCCGCGTCCCAGAAGCAGCGCCTCGACACGGCCGTGAGCCTGACTCGCTGGCTCGCATCACACCGGTTTCCAGCGACGGAACCCTTTGATGTGCCCCAGCCCGTTCTCTGCGGCTCCTTCACGGTGACATTCTGGGTTCACTACCCGCAGCCGGAACGTGGCGCACCGCCCGCAGGTCACCTCGGCGGGCTGCTGCGACGGCTGCACGACCTGCCGCCCCCACCGCTTGAACTGCCCGAGTATCAGCCGCTGGCCTCACTCCAGAAGACCCTGGAGCAGAGCATCAGCCTGCGCGCAGAGCACAGAGACTGGCTGACAGCGCGCACGCGCGAACTCCTCGCCGCGTACCACCGGCTCGACTTCCCGCTGGGCAGGGGACTGCTGCACGGCGACGCTTACCCCGGCAACACCCTGTGGGACGGGGCAGCGGCACGGCTCGGTGACTGGGACGAAGCGGCAGTCGGCCCGCGCGAGATCGACTTGGCCAACACCTTCCAAGGAGTCCGCTTCGGACGCACCACCATGGAACTGAACGACTTCAGCCTCCGCTACGGCTTGGACATCCGGCACTGGCCAGGCCTGCCAGTCCTCCGTAAGATCCGCGACCTGCACACCCTCGGCTCCTACATCCGGCGAGCGGACCGAGGCGACCAGGCAGCCGCAAACCAGCTGACCTACCGCATGGAGACACTCAGAGGCGGCGACGAGCTGGCCCAGTGGGCTGCAGCCTGACCACAGCCGTACGCGCTGATGCGGCCACACGACGGGACGAGGATGCCGACTTCTCTGCCAGTCCTTGTGTTCTGGGACATCGACCGGACACTGCTGTATGTGGGCGACGTCGACCGGCAGGTTTACCGTGAAGCGTTCGCCGAAGTCGTGGGGCGCCCCGTCGAGCGGCTTCCTGCACGGGGTACAGGCGTCACGATGCCACTCGCGATCCGCGGTCTACTGCTGGACAACGGCGTTCCAGACGTGGAGGTGCTGGCGCTGACAGCGCGCATGGTGAAACTGCTGCCCGAGCGGCTCGCCGACCACCGGTCGGATCTGCAGCGGGAAGGCACACTCATGGCAGGAGCGCAAGTTGCCCTTCGCGCTGTTCACGAGTCTGAGGGCCTGCTGCCGAGCGTGGTAACCGGGAACCTGAAGCCCAATGCCGTCTTGAAGCTCGAAGCCCTCAACCTTGACCGATTCGTTGATCTCGAAGTCGGCGGGTACGCCTCCGACGACGAGCACAGGCCTGCCCTCGTGGCCGTTGCTCAGCGCCGAGCGCGGGACAAGCACTCCAGTTCGTTTACGCGCTCCAACACCGTGATCATCGGCGACTCGCTCGAAGACGTCCGCACGGGTCGCCAAGGCGGGGCAGCCGTGATCGCAGTCGCGTCAGGCAAGACAACAGCTAATGAGCTGAAAGATGCCGGGGCCGAGGTCGTGTTGGAGAGCCTGGTGGATGTAAAACAGGTGAGAGACGCGATTGCGTCTGTGTCGTCCTGGTGTCACCGATGGTGATCGGATGGCCGGAGATCCTCAGACGCAACGATGGGGGACGGGGCAGGCTTGCCCCACTAGGGCCTGTGTGATGTCGTGATCAATCTTGCCGATCCGGATCCGTCTGGAGGGTGGATCCGGTAGGAAGACGATCGTGACGCGTAGGCAACTGAGCCAGGATCAGTGGAAGTTGATCGAGCCGTACCTGCCGATCGGCGAGTACGGCCCGTACCCCG
>NZ_JBIUBL010000066.1:0-10149 GCF_044548015.1 Streptomyces sp. NPDC052236
CGCTTTTTGTTTGCGGTTTCTGTATTTCTGACTTTTGCTCTTCCGACCTCCCCAGCCCCTCCGGGGTGTGGGGGGGGGGGGGGGGGGCGCCCCCCCCGTTTCGGCCCGGCCCACCCACCCCCGCCACCCCCGCCACCCCCCGAACCCCATCCCGCCATCCGGACGTCCCGTCCAGACTCACCCCCAAGGCGTACGCTCAAAGAACGCCCCCAACCTCCCGAAGGAGCGCCGCGATGCCCGAGCTGAGGTCCCGTACCGTCACCCACGGCCGCAACATGGCGGGCGCCCGCGCCCTTATGCGGGCGTCCGGCGTAGCGAGCGCGGACATCGGCAAGCCGATCATCGCCGTCGCCAACTCCTTCACCGAGTTCGTTCCCGGGCACACCCACCTCGCCCCGGTCGGCCGCATCGTCTCCGAAGCGATCCTCGCCGCCGGCGCCGTCCCCCGTGAGTTCAACACCATCGCCGTGGACGACGGCATCGCGATGGGCCACGGCGGAATGCTCTACTCCCTCCCCTCCCGCGACCTCATCGCGGACAGCGTGGAGTACATGGTCGAGGCCCACTGCGCCGACGCGCTGATCTGCATCTCCAACTGCGACAAGATCACCCCCGGCATGCTGATGGCCGCGCTCCGCCTCAACATCCCCACGGTCTTCGTCTCCGGCGGCCCCATGGAGGCCGGCCAGGCCACCCTCGTAGACGGCACGGTCCGCAAGCTCGACCTGGTCAACGCCATCTCCGACGCGGTCAACGAGAACATCTCGGACGAGGACATCCTCCGTATCGAGGAGAACGCCTGCCCGACCTGCGGCTCCTGTTCCGGCATGTTCACCGCCAACTCCATGAACTGCCTGACCGAGGCCCTGGGCCTCTCCCTCCCGGGCAACGGTTCGGTGCTGGCCACCCACACGGCCCGCCGCGCCCTGTACGAGAACGCCGCCCGCACCGTCGTCGACATCACCAAGCGCTACTACGAGGACGACGACGCGACCGTCCTGCCGCGCTCCATCGCCACCCGCGCCGCCTTCGACAACGCCATGGCCCTCGACATCTCCATGGGCGGCTCCACCAACACGATCCTGCACCTGCTCGCCGCCGCCCAGGAAGCCGAGCTGGACTACGACCTGGAGGACATGGACGAGGTCTCGCGCCGCGTCCCCTGCCTCGCCAAGGTCGCTCCGAACGTCGCCCCTGGTGGCACGTACTACATGGAAGACGTCCACCGGGCCGGCGGCATCCCCGCCATCCTCGGCGAGCTCTACCGCGCCGGACTGCTCAACGAGGACGTGCACACGGTCCACTCGCCGAGCGTCAAGGACTGGCTCGGCACCTGGGACGTACGCGGCGGCTCGCCGTCCGAGGAGGCCGTCGAGCTCTGGCACGCGGCGCCGGGCTGCAAGCGCTCGGCCGAAGCCTTCTCACAGTCCGAGCGCTGGTCGACCCTCGACGTGGACGCGGCAGGCGGCTGCATCCGCGACCTGGAGCACGCCTATTCCAAGGACGGCGGCCTCGCCGTGCTGAAGGGCAACCTCGCCGTCGACGGCTGTGTCGTGAAGACCGCGGGCGTGGACGAGTCGATCTGGACCTTCGAGGGACCGGCCGTCGTCTGCGAGTCGCAGGACGAGGCAGTCGACAAGATCCTCCGCAAGGAGATCAAGGAGGGCGACGTCGTCGTCATCCGTTACGAGGGCCCGCGCGGCGGCCCCGGCATGCAGGAGATGCTCTACCCGACGTCCTTCCTGAAGGGCCGCGGGCTCGGCAAGGCCTGCGCGCTGGTGACGGACGGCCGCTTCTCCGGCGGTACGTCGGGCCTGTCCATCGGCCACGCCTCACCGGAGGCGGCCTCGGGCGGAACCATCGCGCTGGTCGAGAACGGCGACCGCATCCGGATCGACATCCCGGGCCGTACGATCGAGCTCCTCGTCCCCGAGGCCGAGCTGGCCGCCCGCCGCGAGGCGCTGGGCGGGGTGTACGCGCCGAAGTCCCGTGACCGCAAGGTCTCGGCGGCGCTGCGCGCCTACGCGGCGATGGCGACGAGCGCGGACAAGGGCGCGGTCCGCGACGTGTCCCGCCTCGGCTGACCCCGCATCGTCCTCAACTGACCCCGCATCGACACGCTCATCCAGCTAGCTCACCACGCGCCCGGATCGCGCGCATCCAGCGCGAAGACCGAGCCGTCGGGAGCGGTGCCGAAGACCCTGCCGTCGACGGCGACGGGCGCGGGCAGCGCGGACGCGAAGGTGTAACGCCCGTCGTCCATGCGGGGCTCCGTCTGGCCGAGCAGCACACCGCGCGCCGCGTCCACGGCCAGCAGCCGTCCGTCTCCGACCGTCACATACACCGCGCGCCCGTCGGTGGCGGGGCGCGAGAGATGGGTGACCGAGGTCTCAAGACGCCAGAGCTGAGCGGTCCCGGACCCGGACCCGGACCCGGCCTCGGTCCCGGTTCCGGTCCCGTCGGTGTTGAGCGCGAGGATCGAGCCCCCCGACCCGGACAGATAAATCATCTCCCCCGCCACGGTCGCCTGGGCCTGGTCGACGGGCGTGGGCAGCGGAATACGGCGTACGGCACGCACACCGCCCGACGTGTCCAGTCGTACGACCGCGTCCGTGAACCCGTCCGTCGTGGCGGACAGCAGATACAGCACGCCGCCGCTGCCCGCGAGCTGCACCGGACTCAGCGCCCCCGGAATCCGCTTCTCCCACAGCAGTTGGCCACTGGCCGGGTCGACCGCGCTGACCTGCGTGGACGCGCCGTCCGTGGCGGGCGTCGCGGCGAGGGCGGGACCGCGGCTGCCGGGCGACGAGACCCACTCCGTACCGAGTCCGCCGTGCTGCCGGCTCCAGCGCTCCGCGCCCGTCGCGGCGTCGACGGCCCGCACCAGCCCGGCGTCCGTCACCAGCAGCACCGCGTCGCCGGTGTGCCGGACCGTGGCGTACGGGGAAATGTCGACGTCCCAGCGCACCGTGCCCGACTCGGGGTCGAGCGCCTCCAGCCGGTCGCCGCCGGGCGTCACCACATGCAGCAGCCCTCCGGCCAATACGGGCGCCATGCCCTCGTCCGCCTGGGTCGCGCTGCCGCCCGCCTTCGCCGACCACAGCGTCCTGCCGTCGCGCGGGTCCAGCCGGGCCGCTTTGATGCCGAGCGCGGTGCAGTACAGCGCAGGGCCCGCGGACGCGCACACCGGCGTCCTGTTCTCCGTGTCCCGGCCACGCAGCGGAACGCTCCAGGGCCGGAAGCGCTCCTCGGCGCGCGGCGTGGCGGGCGCCTGCCCCGTACCGCCGCCGTCCGCCGCCGTCGTGCGTACGACCACGATTCCAGCCGTGACGAGCACAGCGAGCGCCCCGGCGGCTGCCGCCCACCGCGCCTTCCGGCCGAACCGGGGAGCCGGCGTCCGGTCCACGCCGATGGGATTCGACGGCTCGGCATGAAGATCATCAGTAAGACCAGGCGGCACGCTCGCGCGCGGGTCGGGCGTCCGCTGCGTCGGTATGTAAGCCTGGGTGTCGTACGAGGCCGACGGCGAGGACGCACGCAACGCGACCATCAGCTCATACGGCGTCGGCCGGTCATCCGGGTCCTTCGCCAGGCAGCGCCGGAACAGCGGTACGAGATCCGCGGGCACACCCGCCAAGTCCGGTTCGTTGTGCACCACTTGGTACGCCACGATGTACGGGCTGTCCGAGTCGAACGGCCCGCGCCCGGTCGCCGCGTGCACGAGCACCGATCCCATCGCGAACACATCGGCGGCGGGCCCCACCTCGCGCGGACGCTGGAACTGCTCGGGCGCCATGAACGGCGGCGTCCCGATCAGCTTGCCCGTCTCCGTACGCAGATCGCTGTCCGTAGGGCGGGAGATCCCGAAGTCGATGACTTTTGGCCCGTCGGGCGCCAGCAGCACATTGCTCGGCTTCAGATCGCGGTGCACCACGCCGACGCGATGAATATCGCGCAGCGCCTCGGCCAGTCCCGCCCCGGCGCGGCGGAGTTCCGCCGTGTCCAGCGGCCCCTTCCGCTTCACCCGTTCGGCGAGCGTCGGACCCTCGATGAACAGCGTGGCCATCCACGGCCGTTCGGCCTCCGGGTCGGCGTCGACGACGGACGCGGTGAAGGCTCCACTGACGCGACGGGCCGCCGCGACCTCCTGCTTGAAACGTGCCCTGAACTCCGGGTCCGTCGCATGCTCGGCGTGAATGACCTTGACCGCCAGGCGCAACCCGGAGCCGGACGTGGCCAGCCGGACCACGCCCATTCCGCCGGTGCCCAGGATTGCCTCAAGCCGGTACTGCCCGGCGTACTCCGGATGCTCCGCTTCCGGGAACCGCCCGGTGCTGCGCAGCGGTGGCATCGCCCACCCCCGTGTTGTTCGTGCGCAAGCGCGACGCACGGAGCCTAGTCGATGATGCGTGCGATCCAGCCATGGGTTGCTAGCCTGCGCGGCGTACTGAACATAAGTGGCAACGGGGAGAGTTTCGATGGCTGTTGAAGAAGTACAGAGCGGCTCCGAGAGCGTCGTGGCCGAATCGTCCGCCGTGGCGGCCGAGACGACCGACGCGGCCGACACGGCGGGGACACTGACGGTCAGGCGCTACCCGGTCGCGCCGGGCTACCGCCTGAACGTCCGCAGTGGCCCCGGCACCAACTACCGCCTCATCAAGGTCCTGCCCTACGGAGCCGTGGTGCCGATCAACTGCCAGAAGCCGGGGGAGTGGATCAGCGGCCCCTATGGCACCTCCAACCTCTGGGACAACATCGCGAATGGCCAGTTTGTGTCGGACGCGTATGTGAACACGGGCAGCAACGGCTATGTGACCATCCGCTGCTCCTGACCGGACGGCCTCGCTCCAGGGATAATCGACCTCGTGAGCGAGCAGAGCGATAACACCACGAGCACCACCGATGTCACAGGCGGCGGCCCGCAGCCCGAGCCCATCCGTTTCTTCGGCACGACCTGGGTCGGCCACGACGGGGGCTACCGGGGCTACGGGCTGCGCCGTGCCGCCGTCGCCACCGGCTCGCTCGCCGCCGCCGTCATCGGCTGTCTCGTCCTGCGCTTCGCCTACCAGGGCCTGGCCATCGCCGACGTCGGCGGCTTCCTCAACATGCTCGTCATCATCATGTTCGCGATCTGCAGCGCCATCGCTTTCCGCAAGACCTGGGAGAGCTTCACGCGCCGCCCCACCGGCTCCACCGCCGAGGACTCCCTGCGCAGCCTCAAGGCCATCGGCTTCGTCGGCTCGCTCCTCGCGTACTTCTTCCGCTCCCTCATCGAGGCACCGGGCGAGAAGCTGCTCCGCGAGGAGTACGAGACGGCCCGCGTCCAGTACGAGAAGCGCCGGAACACGCGCACCGGCAACCCCGCCGCCCGCAAGGGAAAGACAGCCAAGGCGAAGCGCAAGTAGCGCGAGGCGCCAGACCGAGGCGCCGAGCTGGCACCAGGCACCAGGCATCAGGTGCCATGCGGCGGGCGCAGGACTTCGAGCAGATGTCAGGCGTCAGGCGTCAAGCATCAGGCCCTCCGGCGGGAGAACCGTCCGACCATCCCCACCACGAGCACCACCAGCGCACCCCGGCACAGCCCGTCCCACAGGCTGCCGAACAGCCCCTGCCCGGTAAATATCTGGTGCACCACCACATCGGTGACGATCATCAGCGCGCCCGGCACGGCCGCGACCCGCCATGGGTGCGCCTCCGCCCAGCGCCGGATCCGGCGATCGGAGCCGCTGCCGGCGCCCTTCTTGTCGCCGAGCACCGCGCCCGCGCCGCCGACCACGAAGAACAGCAGCAGCGCGGCCGAGAGCGCACCGGCGACCACGCCGAGGCCGATTCCGTCGGCGATCGCGCCGAGCACGAGGGCGACGCCGCCGCCGAGCGCGCCGACCGTGGCGGCGGCACGCCACGGCCCGAGCGTCGCCGCGGCGACGGCGAGCTGCCGCTGCTCGGCCTTCGAGATCTCACTGTTGTGGCTCATGTATCCACGGTCCTCCGCCCGCCCCCTGAAACACCATCGGGGAAACCCCTGACCCACCCCCGAACTTGACGAGGTGCACCCCCAGGAGCATTATTCATCGCATGATGAATTCTTCTGAGGCTGCCGTCCTGGCTCGTGGCCTCACCGTCGTACGAGGAGACCGCACGGTCCTGCGCGGCCTTGACTTCACCGTGCCGCCAGGCCGGATCACAGGGCTGCTCGGCCCCTCCGGCTGCGGCAAATCGACCCTGATGCGCGCCGCGGTGGGCACCCAGGCCAAGGTCAGCGGAAGGCTGGAGATCCTCGGCAAGCCCGCGGGCGACCCGTCCCTCCGCTCCCGCATCGGCTATGTCACCCAGGCTCCGTCCGTCTACGACGACCTGACGGTCCGCCAGAACCTCGACTACTTCGCCGCCGTCCTGCTGCCCGGCCGCCGCCACCGCGACGCCCGCCAGGAGCACGTGACCCGCGCCATCACCGATGTCGACCTCAACTCGCACGCCGACGCCCTGGCCGGTCGCCTCTCCGGCGGTCAGCGCAACCGCGTCTCCCTTGCGGTCGCTCTGCTCGGCACCCCCGAACTGCTCGTCCTGGACGAACCGACCGTCGGTCTCGACCCCGTCCTGCGCCGCGATCTGTGGGACCTCTTCCACCACCTCGCCGAGGAGCGCGGCGCGACGCTCCTCGTCTCCTCCCACGTCATGGACGAGGCCGAGCGCTGCCACCGGCTGCTGCTGATGCGGGAGGGCGAGATCCTCGCCGAGGACTCCCCGGACATGCTGCGCTCCCGCACCCGCTCCGAGACGGTCGAAGCGGCGTTCCTCCATCTCGTCGACGAAGCCAACGCCCGCCAGGCCATCGCCCGCCAAGCTGGCACACCTCAGGCCGACACCCTCCAGGAGAACGCCCGATGAGTTCTGCCCGCACCCTCGCCACCGCCGCCCGCGTTCTGCGCCAGCTGCGCCACGACCCACGCTCCATCGTGCTGATGCTGCTCGTGCCGTGCGTGATGCTCTTCCTGCTGCGCTATGTCTTCGACGGCAACCCGCGGACCTTCGACTCCATCGGCGCCTCGCTGCTCGGCATCTTCCCGCTGATCACGATGTTCCTGGTGGCGTCCATCGCTACCCTGCGCGAACGCACCTCGGGCACCCTGGAACGGCTCCTCGCCATGCCGCTCGGCAAAGGCGACCTGATCGCCGGGTACGGCCTGGCCTTCGGCCTCGTCGCCTTCGTCCAATCCCTCCTCGCCACCGGCCTCGCACTCTGGGCCCTGGGCCTGGACGTCGTCGGCTCACCCTGGCTACTGCTCCTCGTCGCCCTCCTCGACGCCCTGCTCGGCACTGCCCTCGGCCTGTTCGTCTCGGCTTTCGCCGCCTCCGAATTCCAGGCGGTCCAATTCATGCCGGCCGTGATCTTCCCGCAGCTGGTGCTCTGCGGCCTGTTCACGCCGCGCCCCAACATGCAGCCCGTCCTCGAAGGAATCTCGAACGTCCTGCCCATGTCGTACGCGGTCGACGCCATGACCGAGGTCCTCGGCTACTCGGAGGCCACCGGCGACTTCGTCCGCGACGTCCTGATCGTCGCGGCCTGCGCGATCCTGGTCCTGACCCTGGGCGCGGCGACCCTGCGCCGCCGCACCGCATAGCCCGCCGGTCGACAGTCCGCCCCCGTCGTATCGCGCCCGTACGTCCCCACGCCGCCGTACCGCCCCTCGGACACCCCGGCACAGACCCGCCCTCGGTGCAAGGATGGCCGCACGGACCCCCACCGGCGAGGTGAACAGAGCCATGACCCAGACAGTCGCAGTTCTTGGTACGGGCAAGATCGGCGAAGCCCTGCTCAGCGGGATGATCCGCGCCGGCTGGCCCACCGGCCACCTTCTGGCCACCACTCGCCGCACCGACCGCGCCGAGGAGCTCCGCACCCGCTACGGCGTCGAGACCGTCAGCAATGCCGACGCCGCCAAGCGCGCGGACACCCTCATCCTGGCCGTCAAGCCCCAGGACATGAGCAAGCTCCTCGATGAACTCGCCCCGTACGTCACCGCGGACCGCCTGGTCATCAGCGCCGCGGCAGGCATCCCCACCTCCTTTATTGAATCGCGCCTGGCCGCATCCACCGCTGTCGTCCGGGTCATGCCCAACACCCCGGTCCTCGTGGACGAGGGCATGTCCGTGATCTCGGCCGGCAGCCACGCCACCGCGGAACACCTCACCCACACCGAGGAAATCTTCGGCGGCGTCGGCAAGACCCTCCGCGTCCCCGAGTCCCAGCAGGACGCGGCCACCGCCCTGTCCGGCTCGGGTCCTGCGTACTTCTACTTCCTGGTCGAGGCCATGACCGACGCGGGCATCCTCCTCGGCCTCCCCCGCGCCCAGGCACATGACCTGATCGTCCAGGCCGCGATCGGCGCCGCTGTGATGCTCCGCGACAGCGGCGAGCATCCCGTCAAGCTTCGTGAAGCAGTCACCTCCCCCGCGGGCACCACGATCAGTGCCATCCGCGAACTCGAAAACCACGGTGTGCGTGCCGCGCTCATCGCCGCCCTCGAAGCAGCCCGCGACCGCAGCCGCGAACTCGCCTCCGGCAACGGCTGAGGCGATCGGCCGCCCCCTTCTGCCCGTGCGGCCTGCCCGCGCGCCGGCTATGCGGGCAACAGCCCAATCGCCCGATAGGCGGCATCGACCCTGGGCCGGGCCATCCCCCGGGCCCGCTCGGCCCCCTTCCTCAGTACTTCGTCGACGTACCCCAAATCCGCCGCCAGCTCGGCGTGCCGCTCCCTGACCGGCCTCAGCAGCTCCGCCACCGCCTCGGCCGTGTCCCTCTTCAGCGCCCCGTACGACTCATATACACCGGCCAGCTCGTTTGGGTTCCCACCCTCACAAGCGGCCAGCATTTCGAGCAGATTCGCGACGCCAGGCCTGCTCTCACGGTCGTACTCGACGTCGCGTCCGCCGTCCGTGACCGCCCGCATGATCTTCTTGCGCACCACGTCCGCGTCATCGAGCAGATAGACGATCCCGGCCCCTGATACGTGCGACTTCCCCATTTTCGAGGCCGGGTCCTGCAGATCCATGACGCGTGCCGCCACCGGCGGATGCGTCGCTTTCGGCACGGTGAACGTGTGCCCGTAACGCTGGTTGAACCGCACAGCAGATCCCGGGTCAGCTCCACATGCTGGGTCTGGTCGTCTCCCACCGGCACCTCATCGGCCCCGTACGCCAGGATGTCCGCCGCCATCAGCGCCGGATACGTCAGCAGCGACACCCGCACGCTGTCCCCGGCCGCCCGCGCCCGCGCGCCCTTCTCCTTGTACTGGATCATGCGCCGCAGCTCGCCGTCGGTGGCCGTGCACTCCAATAGATACGACAGTCGCGCGTGCTCATCCACATGACTCTGTACGAAGACGGTGCACCGCTCCGGGTCCAGCCCCGCCGCGAGCATCAGCGTCGCGGCCTGCCGACTGAGCCTGCGCACCCGCGCCGGATCGTGTTCCACGGTCAGCGCATGCAGATCGACCACGCTGAACAGCGCGTCCGCCTGATGCTGATCAACCTCGACCCACCTGCGAAGGGCCCCGAGGTAGTTGCCCAGCGTCAGATGCCCCGTGGGCTTGATCCCGCTGAAGATTCGCGTCATCCCGAACTCCGTCTCCTGATCGGAGCTGCCGCGTCAGCGGCCGGACTCCCGGAGGGAGAAACGAGAACGGCCACCGAAGCGGCGGCCGTTTGAGTACGCGCGTAGGTGCCGGCCGCCGTCAGGCGGCCCACCACTGAAGGAGGCACGTACACGCTGTCATGGACCAGAGGCTACGCGCCTTGCGCTCGGGTTGACAGCGGATACGCTCATCCGTAGTGTTCTCCGAGTTGTCCGGCGTGGGCACCGACTTCGGCCGGTCCCCGGACAGCCAATCCGCAAGACCTCACTTCAAGCTGGCGACACTCTGTCGTTTGGCTTTCTGTGTGCTTTTGCGGAATGAGGAATCCGCGTTCGAAGGAGCGCAACCCCGATTAGCGTCGGGGGGCAGGATTCCGCTAAAGTCTCACTCGTCGGAACGGCTCAACGGCCGGGAAGACAAACCCGAGTTCGACCGGGAATCGGGCCTGAAAGGGTCTGGTAGAGTCGGAATCACCGGAAAGCCGAAAGGCTGGAAGGTGAAAACCCCGCCGACT
>NZ_JBIUBL010000067.1:0-9435 GCF_044548015.1 Streptomyces sp. NPDC052236
GACCAGCTACCTCGCGGGACTCCACCTCCGCGGAGCGGTCATCTGGCTCCGCAGCCTCCGCCCCACAACATGATCTGAACCTGGAACAGGCCCTAAGCGCTCCGCGCTCGACGCGGTGACTACCTGCCGCCAGCGCTGCTGGAAGACGGACTGGGTGATCGATCTGGACATCCGGAAGTTCTTCGACAGCGTGCCGTGGGACCTGGTCATCAAAGCGGTCGAGGCGAACACCGATCTGCCGTGGGCGGTTCTGTATGTCAAGCGGTGGTTGAAAGCCCCCTTGAGGCTGCCCGACGGCTCATTGCAGATCCGGGACCGAGGAACCCCGCAGGGTTCCGCGATCTCGCCCGTACTTGCGAATCTCTTTCTGCACTACGCGTTCGATGCGTGGATGGCCCGGGAGTTCCCCGGCGTTGCCTTCGAACGCTATGTGGATGACGCGGTGGTCCACTGCGTCAACGAGGCTCAGGCACACCATGTGCTCGCGGCTCTCCAGAGGCGGATGCGTGAGGTCGGACTGGAACTGCACCCGGACAAAACCAGGATCGTGTACTGCAAGGACAGCAACCGGAACGGCTCCTACGAGCACACCGAGTTCACGTTCCTGGGGTTCACATTCCGGGCCCGTCAGGTGCGGCTGAGGACCGGGAAGATGTTCACCGGCTTCAATCCAGCGGTCAGCAACGACGCCCTGAACAAGATCAGTAGGCGGGTGCGGTCCTGGAGACTGCACCTGCACACCGAAGTCTCCGAAGCGGACCTCGCTCGGCTTATCAACCCTGTCGTGCGAGGTTGGATGATTTACTACGGAGCCTTCTACCGATCGGCTCTGTATCCCCTCCTGGGGCGTATCAATGCCTACCTGATGCGCTGGATTCGCAAGAAATACAAGCGGCTGCGGGGGCGAAAGAAGGCACAAGACGCATGGAACAGGACCGTCACCCAGCGGCCCCGGTTCTTCGCCCACTGGGTCTGGGTACCAACAGTCCCCGTCGTCTGGTGACCAGGGCAGCAAGAGCCGTATAACGAGAGATCGTTACGTACGGTTCCGTGAGGGCCGGGGGCTGAAATGCCCCCGGCTACTCGACAGCATCTTGATGTGGTTGACCCGGCCTTCCACCGGACCGGAGTTCCAGCAGGTGGTCAGGCCCTGAACGACAGCGTCCCAGTCCAGAGGGCATGTTGCCTGGCTACGGGGTGGGGTTGTTGTCGAGCCAAGTGGTGGGGATGAGTTTTTCGCGGCCGCGCCAGTTGTAGCGGACGGATTCCTGGTACCAGTCGTGGGGCAGGTCGGCGTGGTCGCTGACGATCATCTGGAAGTTCGGGGAGAGTTCGGTGACGACCTGGTGCATGAGCTGGAAGAGGCGGGTGACGGTCACCCGGTCTTCGTCGATGGTGATGTCTTCCAGTCGCCCGCGCGCTTTGGCCATGTCGGAGGGGTAGTAGGGCTGGGTTGGCTGGTCGAGCATGAGGAAGCGGGGGACGGGCCGGCTGTTGGTGACGAAGTACTGGTGGAGGGCGATGTGAGCCGCCAGGTGGTAGCCGACGTGGTTCTTGCCGCTGCCGATGCGGAGTAGTTCGGTGATGCCCTCGTGTGTGTCGGCGACGACGGTGAGCTTCTTGAGGTTCAGACGTACCAGGCGGTCGCCGTGCTCGAGTTTGAGGAATCGGGCGTGGCTGGTCATCTTGCCGCTGAGGTGGCTGAGGCTGTGGATGAGGTTGTCGTCGATGACTTCGCTGTCGAGCTGTTCTTCGAGGCCTCGGACGAGCTGTTGGGCGATGGAGATGTCCGAGTGCAGGCGCTGGAGGTGTCCGCTGTCGGTCGTGGTGTCGATCTGGCCCAGGTGGGCGCTGATTCTGCCGCGTGTGTAGGCCTGAGCCTCGGCTTGTCCGCGGAGGCCCGCCTGCTCGGAGCGCTGCTCGGCGATGATGCTGAGGGCGCCTTCGATGCCGCGGAGCTGTTCGCGTAGGCGGGTCGCCTTCTGCTCGATCTCGCGCAGGGCCTGCTCGCGGCGGGGCTGGACTGTTTGCACACTGTCGAGCTGGCCTTGGAGGTCTGCGAGGGTGGTGTGCATGTCGGCGATGGTGGGGTCGGGCTCGGTCAGCTCGTTTCCGCACAGGGGGCAGCTGCGTTCTCCGGGGAAGCCGTCGGGCACGAGGTTGAGTGCCTGACGCTGTCGGGGATCTTGGTCGAGCGTCTCTCTGGGGGAGATTATCGAGCTGCGTGCCTGTGACCGTCGCCAAACTCGGTAGCTGTTCGGGCCCGGCTCTGCATACGTTCGGCCCCATGGCTGACGACTGCTTCGCGCATCCACGACTCGCCGCGATCTACGATCCGCTCGACCCCGACCGCAGCGACCTCGATCCATACCTGCGGATGGCAGAAGAGTTCGAGGCACAACGAGTACTGGACATCGGTTGCGGCACGGGGGTGTTCGCGGTTCTCTTGGCTGGCCGCGGGTTCGAGGTCGTCGGTGTGGATCCCGCCCAGGCATCCATCGACGTCGCCCGGACCAAGCCGGGAAGTGAACGAGTGCGCTGGATCTGCGGCGACGCGACATGCCTGCCACCGCTGCAGGTTGACCTCGCGACGATGACAGCGAACGTCGCCCAGGCCATCACTGATCCGCAGACATGGCAGAACACGCTGCGAGGAGCGCACGAAGCACTGCGGCCCGGAGGGCATCTGGTCTTCGAGACGCGCGATCCGTCCCGACGCGCCTGGGAAGAGTGGACCCGCGAGAAGTCCTACCGCGTGACCGAGATCCCAGGCATCGGCTCCATCGAGAGTTGGGTTCAGCTCATAGAGCTGAGTCGGCCTCTGGTGACCTTCCGCTGGACCTACAGGTTCGCAGTGGACGGGCAGGTGCTGACGTCGGATTCGACGCTGCGCTTTCGCGAGCGGGACGAAGTCGCGAAGGACTTGTACGCGCACGGATACGTGGTGGATGGCGTTCGCGATGCGCCCGACCGCCCGGGAAAGGAGTTCGTCTTCCTGGCGCGACGTCCGTGATCCTGGGTGAAGGTGCTGGTCAGCACCTTCACCCGGGATCAGTTCATCCTGCGGGGTGGGTGGCGACGCGCCAGGACCGGGGCCGGGGGATGTGCTGCCAGTCGAGGAAGCCCTGAAGGGCTGTCGGGTTCCGGGGCTGGCGGGCGGGTGCCGGCGGCAAGTGGACGTCGATGCGTTCGAGGTTGACCGCGATGGCGGTCAGGACGTGCTGGACGTGGGTCTTGTCTTCGCTGCGGTAGCGGCACTGGCGCATGCCGTGGCCGTTGACGAACTCGCTGATCGTGCTCTCGATGGCGGCCCGCAGCGAGTAGCGCGAGCGCCATTCCTGGGTCTGCTGCTCGGTCCGCGACTCGGACTGGATGTCGTAGAGCTCACGGGGCAGGAAGGAGACCTTCCGGGCGTCGGTGCGGGTGCAGGCGGCCTTCACCGGGCACTTCCGGCAGTCGTCCGGGGAGAACTCGGCGTTGATGTAGGGCGCGAGGGAGGGCGGTGCTGACCAGCGGCGGCTGACTTTGCCCTGCGGGCAGGTGACCTGCTTGGCGTCCCAGTCGATGGTGAACGCGTCGCGGTGGAAGACGGTGCCCTTGCGGGACTGGCGGGTGCTCTTGGCCCGGACCGGTCCGACCAGGCCGACGCCGTGCTCGCGGGCGACCTGCTGCTTCAGCGCGACGGAGAGGTAGCCGCCGTCGACGAAGTGCTCCTTCGACAGCAGATTCCGATCCTCCAGGTTGGCCAGGATGCCGGGCAGGGCCTTGGTGTCGTGGACGGGGGCCTTGGTGGTGGTCACGTCGGTGATCACGCTCGGGGTGTCCTGGTCGCAGGTCTCGGTGACATGTGCCAGGAAGCCCTTCCAGCGGGTCTCCCCGCAGCGTGCGTAGCGGGCGCTCACGTCGTAGGGCGAGACGATGGCGACCGCCGAGGGCGGCAGCCCGGCGTCCTCCGGCTCCCGCCACTTCGGCCGGTCCTGGGCGTCCAGGCAGTAGTTCTGCACGAAGATCTGACGCAGGGCCTGGACCTGCTCGCCGTGGCGAAGGGCGGGCAGGTAGCGGTGGACATAGCGCAGGAGCAGGCGGACGTCCTCTCCGGTGTCCTTGATCCGGGTCTTGGGCTTGGAGGGGTTCTTGCCGAGCCGGGCCGAGCGGCCGTAGCGCTTGCCCCAGTCCTCGGTCACCAGGCCGACCAGCTCCTGCGGCGCCCGGCGGGCAAGCTCCTCCAGCGCGGCGCGCATGGCCTCGGTGACCAGCTCAAGGCGAGTCAGGTCCCGCACAGCGGCCAGCACGTGGGTGGAGTCGGTGCGCTGCCGGCCGCGTGCCCGGACCAGGCCGACAGCCCTGATCTTCTCCAGCGCGAGATCGAGCAGCTTGTCAGCCCGGCCCTCCACGGCCAGGCGCTCGCGGAAGTCGGTGAGAACGCTGTGGTGAAAGCCGGGGTCCTCCAGCTCCATGCCCAGGGCGTACTTGAAGTCGATGCGGTTGCGCACGGACTCGGCGGCCTGCCGGTCGGACAGCTCCATCAGGAACTGCAGGACCGACACGGTCGCCAACTGGGCAGGTGACAGGCCGGGCCTGCCGTCCCTGGGATACCACTCCTCGAAGTCCTCATCGCTCCACAGACCGTTGAGATGATCGCGGATGGCCATGGCCGTGGTGCCCTGAGGGTTGCTCGCCCGCGCCACCCGCACCGTCAGCTCGGGGACCACGCAGCCGGTACGGGAGCGAACACACATCTCGGGCCTCCGAACTCACGGGCGCCAACCGTCCCACCCGCCGGGATCGCGAGGGCCGTGGTTCCTCGAGCAGCTACCACGAACGGGTGAATGGCATCGACACATCAGACACGGCCGCCACTCCGACACCAGAGAGCACGAACGATGCGTTCGCCCAACGGTCACCAGGACGCGGCCGTGTTCTCCATCGAGCCGCCAGCCTGTTCACTAGGGCGTGTGCCGAGTTGAGATCTTCATGTGAGGCTGCGGAGCCAGATGACCGCGCCGCGTAGGTGGAGTCCGGCGAGGTAGCTGACTGGGGTCTTGTCGTAGCGGGTGGCGAGCCCGCGCCACTCTTTGATCTTGTTGATGCAGCGTTCCACGGTGTTGCGGTCGCGGTAGAGCTCGGTGTCATGGGCAAGGGGTCGCCCACCCCGGCTGCCCTTGTTCTTGCGGTTGGCCGCCTGGTCGGTCTTCTCCGGTATCACCGCCCGGATACTGCGTCTGCGCAGGTAGGCGCGGTTGGCGCGGGAGGAGTACGCCTTGTCCGCGGCCACAGCGGCAGGGCGGGTGCGGGGCCGGCCGACCGGGCCCGGGACCCTGATGCGCTCCAGGACGGCGGTGAAGCGGGGGCTGTCGGCGGCCTGGCCGGGGGTGAGGACGAAGGACAGCGGGCGGCAGCGGCGGTCCGCCGACAGGTGCACCTTGCTGGTCAGCCCGCCGCGTGAGCGCCCCAGTTCGGCGGCGCGGAGCCGGGCCTTGCGGCGCCGGCGCAGGCGCCGTCGCTCCTCGCGGGCGGCAGCCTTCTGCTCGTCCGGCTCGACTATTGGGGCGTTCTGTCCCTTTGGCGAAGCCCCTTTTCCTTGGCGACGGCCTTCTCCAGGGCTTCGAGCAACTCCGCATCGACCGTCATCCCGGCGGCGTGGTGGTGGGCCCGGGCCACGGTGGAGTCCACGCTCACCAGATCGAGGTCCACCTGGCCGCGCGCGGCGGCCTCGGCGACCACCGCTTCCATCAGCGCCTCGAAGACCCCGGCCCCGGCCCAGAGGTGGAACCGTCCGTAGACGGTGGACCAGGGCCCGTACCGCTCGGGCATGTCCCGCCACGGACCGCCCGTACGGAACCGCCACATCACGCCGTTGACGAGCCTGCGCAGGTCAGGAATGGGACCGCGTTCGCCCAGCGGCAGCAGCGGTTCGAACACAGTCCACTCGTCGTCCGTGAGATCACCCCGGGTCATCCCGCCTGTCTACCCTCCCGGCCCAGCCAGGACAGCCAAACGGTCAAACCCGTGATCTCAACTCGGCACACGCCCTAGCACCCTGAACAGGGGAAATGGATCGCTTGTCCAGCATCTTCATCATGATCGACAACCCCCGGATACCAAGATCCCCGACAGCGTCAGATCTTGGGGAGCCGTCGCGGAGCGTCACCTCGGTGTTCGATTGCAAGGGGCGGGTTCGCGTGAGACCGCGTACGTCTTGTCGTTCGACAATCAGAAGTGACGCTCCCTCAGGTGCCTGCCGGCCGCTGCTGTGGTCGGCTGTGGACGGTGATGGTGCTGGTCATGCAGACCGATGCATCGTTCTGGGATTCGCTCGTGTTCGACGGGATCGACGACGTGGATGTCGAGGCGGTGACGGCCGCGTTCGGCACGGTCGAGGTGGTGGCGAGAGGCAGCGCGGCTGGGGCGACGTGTCCGGACTGCGGCTGCTTCTCGGACCGGGTGCACGACCGCTATCAGCGCAGGCTGAAGGATCTTCCGCTCGCTGAGCAGGGCTTCGTGATCCGGCTGACGGTCCGGCGCTTCATCTGTGGGGCGGCGGACTGTCCGCGCCGGACGTTCGCCGAGCCGTTCTCCCGATTGGCCGCCCCGTACGCACGGTTCACCACTCGGCTCAACCACGCCCTGGAGCGAGTGGGGCTCGCGCTGGCCGGGCGGGCCGGTGCCCGGCTGGCTGCCCAGCTGGGCTTCGGCGCGGGAAGGATGACCTTGTTACGCAGGGTCATGGCATTGCCCGATCCACGGTTCTGTACTCCGCGTGTGCTGGGCGTGGACGACTTCGCGATCCGCCGCGGCCAGACCTACTCCACCGTCTTGACCAGCGTCGAAGACCGTCGCGTGGTCGATGTGCTCCCGACGCGTGAAGCCGGGCCGCTGGCCGCCTGGCTGGTTCGCCACCCCGGCGTGGAGATCATCTGCCGGGACCGGGCGGGCGCTTATGCCGAGGGTGCCCGGCGCGGTGCCCCCGACGCTCTGCAGATCGCTGACCGGTTTCATCTGTGGCAGGGCCTCGGCCGGGCCGTGGAGACCTGCGTCGCCGCCCACCGCGACTGCCTGCGCAACCCGTCGCCCAGCGGCATGTTGCCGGAGGCCACCCGACTGGCTGCCGGTCGGCCGCAGGACGACTCGGAGCCCGTCGGCCGGCGGGCCGAGCGGAAGAAGGCAGCGCACGCTCTGGTCCACGAGCTCCTTGCCCAAGGCCACTCACGCCGGGCGATCGCCCGGCACCTGGGTTGGGGCCTCAACACCGTGCTCCGATGCACGACCGCCGCACGCTGGCAGGACACCTTCCGCGAGAATCAGCCCCGACCCAGCAGGCTGGACCCCTACAAGCCCTACCTGGAGCGGCGGTTCACGGAGGGATGCACCAGCGTTACCCGACTGCACAGCGAGCTGGTTGCCGAGCACGCTCCCGTCACCTACGCCATGGTCCGCGCCCACATCGCCACCTTGCGCGGGGCTCCGTCCGCCGCACCGCCCCGGCCGCCGACGGTGCGGCAAGTGACCGGCTGGCTCACCCGTCACCCCGCGACTCTGACCGAGGAAGACCGGGCTGGCCTGAAGGAGGTCTTGGCCCGCTGCCCCGAACTGGACACTGCCGCCAGACACGTCCGGGACTTCGGCGAGATACTCACCGACCGCCTCGGCTCCACACTCCCCACCTGGATCGACGCAGGTGACGCCAGCCAACTACCTGGCCTCACCGGCTTCGCCGTCCACATGCGCCGGGACCTCGACGCCGTGACAGCCGGGCTCACTCTCGACTGGAGCTCCGGCAGCATCGAGGGCGCCGTCAACCGCATCAAGAAGATCAAGCGGCAGCTCTACGGCCGAGCCGGATTCGAACTACTCCGCAAGATGATCCTGCTTCAGTAGCACTCCGCAACTCCTCAAGATCTTTTGCCTATGGAGCCGTATCGCGCAGGTCGGGGCGGTTCCTTGGCAGTCCGAAGCCTGCCATCTCCTTTTCCTCGTACGACAGGAAGCCCAGGCTCCGGTAGAACGCGTGGTTGCGGTTGCCTTCTGGTGACGACTCGTGGTCCGTGGACAGGAGGAAGAATCGGCAGTGGGAGTAGCGCCGCATCAGGTGCTCGACCAACGTCCGGCCGACCCCCTGCCTGTGGTTCGCCGGATTGACCACGACGTCCTGGACGTAGCAGATGTGCTCGTCGTCGGAGATGGTCCGGGCCAGTCCGAGGAGCGTTCCCGATCCATCTCGTGCCGTGATGACGAGGTGAGAGTTCACGAGACCACGACAGAGCTTGTCGACGTCACTGGTGTAGCCCTCCCAGCCGACCGAGTCGTAGAGGTTCAGCATCTCAACAGGATCAAAAACGCCCTCTTCTGCTATGAACATGTCGATCCCCTATGCACTGGTGCCACTTCTCATCTTCAACTCGACACCACATCCGAATCCACACACGTCGAGCACGTCAAGATCGGTTACTGCCGGACCCTGCCGACTCTCGCTGGCTCCTCGGCTCGTGGACGGGTACTGGCGAGACGGGCAGGACACACGGCGGTCTCATGAGGCCCTCGCAATCGAACGCCGGGATGACGCTCCGCGACGGCTCCCCAAGATCTGTGCCAGAACCCAGTTTTGAAGGCACTTGGAGCCTTGCGGTGGGACGATGGGTGTGTTTCTCCCGTTGGCGGCCCTGATGCGCATATCGGCGACCAAGGTTGAGTTGTACGCGGCGATCCGCCGTGACGACCGAGCTGGTGTGTCGATGCGTGCCCTGGAGCGCAAGTACGGGGTGACCCGGCGAACGATCCGCAGAGCGTTGGAGGCGATGCTGGCCATGGTTACCGCATCCGGTCACGCCGATGATGCGAGGCCGCCCCGCCGTACGATCGAGCTGGCCGACACGGAAAGCTCGGCCGCCGCCATCAACGGCGCCGGACACGCCGTCGGTGTGGGGGGCAGCCACGCGGTGCTGTGGCCAGGTGCCGCACCGGCCGTCGACCTCGGCTCACTCCCCGACGCCGCGTCGAGCGGGGCAACGGCGATCAACGACGCCGGCGTGGTCGTAGGAATGACCATGATCGACGGAGACGTTCTTCTCATCACCGCGGCGCGCTGGTCGGCGGACGGGACCATCACCGACCTCGGCACGCTCCCCGAGGGCTACGGCTGGGCCACCGACATCAACGAATCGGAAACCATCGTCGGCAGCTCACAGACCGAGAACGACAGCTCACACGCGGTGCGGTGGAACGCGGCAGGCGACATCACCGATCTCGGTACGCTCCGCACCTTCACCGAGAGTTTCGCGTACGCCGTCAACGAATCCAATGTCGTCGTCGGACAGTCCGGCTTCACCGATCTCACCGGGCCCGCAGTGCGGTGGGAGGCCGACGGCACCATCACCGAGCTCGCTCTGCCGCCCGGGACAACCGACGCCGCGGCGTACGCGATCAACGATTTGGGGG
>NZ_JBIUBL010000068.1:0-8444 GCF_044548015.1 Streptomyces sp. NPDC052236
CCTCGCGGAATGACAGCGGGAAGCGGAAGTACAGCCACACACAGTGGGAGATGACCTCGACCGGATACCGGTGACCCTTGTACGACGGCGACACGGCCCCCACAGACAGCCCCCTCCAGCACGATCAACCCGAAGATCATCCCACCCGGCCAACCAACGTGACAGCGCCGTTCGAACGGATCATCAGCGAAGCACGCAGACAGCGCGGCCAGAAACATCAGGCCGCATAGCCAAAGTCTCTACGCAACCAGGGGATTGACAGACGGGAACTCCCGCGCCAGGAACTGGTCGAGTAGGGTCGGGGACTGGCGCGGTGGATGAGTCTCCGTTTCCAGTCCCCGCCGCTTCAAACCGGACATGCGGTTCTCCCGCATCCGGCTTTCCGACATCGTTCACCGCTGGGCATGCGCCGTCGCCCCGTGCCACTTTCCGGACAGGCGGAAGACCCCGAGCCGACTGATCCACCCGTAGTTGTAACGGGCGGCCCAATTCCGGCCTGAGAGGCCATGTTTCTTGCTGGTGAAAATCGCCAGCCGCTCGTGGACGTACTGGTCCACCCTACGAACTTCCGCGCAGAATTTCCCTTACGGAAGTACCCGGCCCAACCCCGGAGCACCGGGTTGAGCTCGGCCACCACGGCAGCCACCGGCCGCTCGGTCCGAGAGCGGGAAGTAGCCGCGCGGACTTTGTCCCGCAGCACCTTCAACGCCCGTTGCGAGGGCCACCGGTACAGGTAGAACCTGCCCCGCCACTTCCACGACTCCACTTTCCGGTGGTGGAAGCCGAGGAACTCGAAGCCCTGCCCACCTCGGGTGAGGCAGGTGATGCCGGACTTCTCGGGGTGCAGTCGCATCCCGAGCTGTCCCAGCACTCTCGCCGCCAACTGCTGGGCCTGCTCGGCCCGTTGTCTGGTCGGCGACAGGACCACGAAGTCATCGCAATACCTCACCAGCACTCCCAGCCGGCGGCCCTCGCCCTGCCACGCCTCATCGAGGACGTGCAGAGCGACATTCGCCAGCAGTGGGGAGATCGGTGAGCCCTGCGGAGTTCCCGTCCCGGTCGGGGAGGTCACCCCGCCCTCCAGCACTCCCATCCGCAGCCACGACCGGATCAGCTTCAGCATCGACGCACCCGATCGGGATGGTCGGCCGCGTTGCCGTACACGTGCGCGAGGCAATCGCACGACATAGCGGGCGAGTTGAAGTCAACGGGCTCGGGCGCGTACAACAACGACAACAGGGCCTTCGGGAACCGTTCGGAATGGGGTCGTACCCCCGAGCTACCAGGAGGCTCTGCCTTCATGCGCGTACCGCCGGAAAATCACCCGACCAGGAACTCCGTTCGATCCACACGTTCCAAGATCGGTTGAGATACGGCTTCTCAAGAGAGATTGGTAATCCATCCGTGTATGACGTGATTGTTGTCGGTGCCCGATGCTCGGGTGCGTCGACTGCTGCGCTCCTCGCCAGGAAAGGCCACCGAGTCTTGGTGGTCGACAGGTCCATATTTCCCAGCGACGTCCTGTCCACGCATTTCCTGTGGCCACATGGAATGTCGTATCTGAACCGCTGGGGGCTGCTGGACAAGGTACTGGCCACAACCCCGTCCCACACCGTGGTCAACCTGGTGAACGAGGGGATCCCCCTGGCCGGAGAGGTCCCGATGGACCTGCTGCGCCTGCATTTCAAGGAAATGCACCAGGACGACTCCGGCGTGGTCCAGCGTTACGCGTCGGTACGGCGCCAGATCCTGGACCAGATCCTGATCGAGGCAGCTGCCGAGGCCGGTGCCGAGGTGCGCCAGGGGGTCACCGTCGAGGACCTGGTGTACGACGGCGAGCAGGTCGTCGGCATACGCGGGCGCACCAGGGGTGGGGACAGGTTGGAGGAGCGGGCCCGGGTCGTCGTCGGCGCGGACGGGCGCAACTCCCTGGTCGCCAGGGCCCTGAAGCTGCCCAAGCACGACCAGCGGCCCAAGTGCACCTTTGCCTACTGGAGCTACTTCTCCGGTTTCGACCTGACCACCGCTCACCTGCACCGCCGTGGACGCATGGGCATGGCGGTGGTCCCCACCAACTTCGGCCAGAACATGACCCTGGTCTGGGGGCCGAGCGAGTGGTCCAGGGAATTCCGCAGCGACATCGGCGGCAACTTCCACAAGGCGCTGGACTTCGTCAGCCCGGAGATCGGGGAGTTGGTCCGCACCTCCGGCAGCCGCGAGGAGCGCTTCTACGGGACCTTGGACCAGGCAGCCTTCCTCCGCCCGCTGTCCGGCCCCGGATGGGTCCTGGTGGGGGACGCGGAGTGCTTCAAGGACCAGTGCACCGCGACGGGCATGACGTACGCCTTCCGCGACGCCGAGCTGGCCTCCTCCGCGCTCCACTCGTGGCTGGCCGGGGAGCAGCCGATGGACCAGGCGCTGAGCCACTACCGCAGCCGCCGGCGCAGTCAGACCACCGCGGCGTACTACGACTACACCTGCACGCTGGCCGAAATGCAGACCCTGCGGCACGACGAGTTGCAGCTTTTCGTCGCCCTGCAGAGCAACCAGGACGAGACCAATCGGCTGATCGCCACCCACGCCGATATCGCCCCGGTCTCCGAGTTCTTCCAGGCATCGAACCTCTTCCTGCTCAACGACGCCGCCAAGCAGCCCTCGGACACCTTCCCCATCTTCGACAATTTCGAGAGCACGTCCCTGAGCTACCAGCAGAACCTTTTCGCCTGATCCCGAGGCCGGAAACGGGAAACGAGAGGAGAGGAACGGACATGCGGGAAAAGCGGAAAAACCAGGAGGCCTCGCCGCGTGAGGACGGCGAACTGGTCGGGGAGATCCTCACCGCGGCCGAGCTGGCCGTACAGCGGCTTGACGGGCGCAGCGCCGAGGAGGTGCTCCGCGACGATCCCGAGAGCTGCCGTGCACTCGTCGAATGCGCCACCACAATAGGCGAATCGGCCCGGGACACATCCGAGATGATGCGCAACTGGGCCTCCCACATCCCGTGGGACTCGCTCGTGCAGCTCGGGGCCAGCCAGAAAACCGATGTCGAGGTGGACCTGCTGTGCAGGTTCCTCCGCGACGAATACCCCAGCGCCGCCACCGCCCTTGAGGAGATGTGGGAGCCCGAGCACCTGCGCCGACCCGTCGACGCGGACGAGGAGTACGCGCTCGACAAGAACGCCTACGACTACTACCGGCCCGCGGGCCGTGACCTGATGCGGCGTACCGAGGACTTCCACGGATGGGTGGAGGCCCGCCGCCGTACGGAGACCTGGCAGTACTCGCGCGTCCTGGAGCAGGCCCCCGGGAACACCGCGGTCATCACCAACGACCTGGGGCGGCGCACCCGCGGCATCAACTTCAACTCCCAGGACTACCTCTCGTTCAACTCCCACCCCGCGATCCGTGAAGCCGCGGCCCGGGCGCTGCGCGACTACGGGCCGCACAGCGCCGGCTCGCCGATGGTGCTGGGCAACACCACGATCTCCAACGAGCTGGAAGAGGTCCTGGGCGAGCTGGTGGGAGCCGAGCACGTCACCCTCTTCCCGACGGGCTGGGCCGCCGGCTTCGGCACCGTCGTCGGTCTGGTGCGTCCCGAGGACCACGTGGTGATCGACCGGCTCGCGCACTCGTGCCTGCAGCAGGGCGCGCGGGCGGCCACCCGGAACGTCCGCCGCTACAAGCACCTGAGCGTGGACGCCGTACGCGGCCACCTGCGTGAGATCCGGGCGCAGGACGCGCGCAACGGCATCCTCGTCGTCACCGACGGCCTGTTCTCGGTGGACGCCGACTGGCCGGACCTGGTCGCGCTGCAGAACGTGTGCCGCGAGCACAACGCCACCCTCCTGGTCGACGTGGCCCACGACCTGGGCGCCATGGGGCCGGGTGGCAGCGGCGTGCTCGGCATGCAGGAGATGCTCGGCCAGGTGGACCTGGTGATGGGGGCCTTCTCCAAGAGCTTCGCTTCCAACGGGGGATTCCTCGCCTCCAACTCGCCCGCGGTGAAGCAGTACGTGAAGATGTTCGGCGGTTCCCATTTCTTCTCGAACGCCCTGTCCCCGATGCAGACCGCGGTCGTGCTCACGGCGGCCAAGATCATCCGTTCGCCGGAGGGCGACGAGCTGCGCGAACGGCTGTTCCAGGCGATCGACGCCCTCCGGGACGAGCTCGGCGGGCGCGGGCTGACCTGCATGGGCTTCCCCTCCCCGATCGTCCCGCTGCTGATCGGGAACGAGAAGCTGGCCCGGGTCACCAACCGGCTCCTGTTCGACCAGGGTGTGCTCGCCTTCATGGTGGAGTTCCCGGTGACCCCGACCGGCTCGTCCCGCTTCCGCCTGCAGGTACAGGCCGGTCACCAGCCCGAGGAGGCCCGCGAGGCGGCCCGGATCATCGACCGGTCCATCGCCGAGGCCCGTGCGTACCTGTCGACCGCCTTCGGGAGCGACTTGGCCTGACAGGCATCCACCATGCGGCGCTTGAGGCGGAGCGTGGCGCACGCTCCGCCTCAAGCTGTTCCTCGCCCTGACCGATTAGAAAGGCAAACTCCTGTGGTTGTGCTCATGAACTGCCAAACCGTCGGGGTTCTTTGCGTAGCGGGCACCTGGCAGGCGATCACGGCCCGCCGCCTGCGGGCTCGCCGGTGACCGCCGCCGGGCCAGGCCTTCCCACCCGCGCAGTCAGGCTTGACCAGCTCAATGGGAATCAGTCGCGCGCGACCGCGAGCACGATCTTGCCCCGGTTGTCCCGCCGCTCCAGCCGCTCGTGGGCCGCACGCGCCTGTTCGAGCGGAAGGACCGTCTCCACCGGCACGCGGTACGCGCCGGCCGCGATCCGCTCGGCCAGCTCGCGCAGGTCCTCGCGAGGGTCGTAGCCGTGTATCTGCAGGTTGGTGAGCTGGAAGCCGAGGATGGACACGTTCTTGGGATAGAAGTCCCGGGTGTCGACGGTGCTCGGCTCCAGTGCGACATTGGCGAGGGCGACCACGCGCCCGCCGTGCCCGACCTCGCGCAGACTCCGCCCGAAGGCGTGGCCTCCAACGGTGTCCAGCACGACATCCGCGCCGCGTCCCTCGGTCAGCCGCAGCACCTCCTCGACGGACACGTCATCGGGGTATGCGGAGGTGTCGACCGTGGCGTGGGCGCCCAACTCCGCTGCCCACGCGGTCTTTTCCGGTGAGCCGGCGACGGCAATGACGCGCGCCCCGGCCTCCGCCGCGATCTGCACGGCCGCGCTCCCGACTCCGCTCGCGGCAGCCTTCACCACCACGGTGTCGTCCTTGGTCACCTTGGCCAGGCGGCGCAGGCAGTACCAGGCGGAGAGCCAGGCGATGGGCAGCGCGGCAGCTTCCGTCAGGTTCAGGCCGTCCGGCAGGACGGTCACCTGCGCGGCCGGAACGGCCGCCAGCTCGGCGTAGAAACCAGGTGCGTTCACATCGTCCAGGGCCATGACCCGCTGTCCGACACTGATGCCGGTGACGCCCTCTCCCACCGCCGCGACGGTTCCGGCTCCCTCCAGCCCCGGGATCAGCGGCGGGCGCCTGGCCCGGTGGTAGACCCCGGCCCGTACGAGGGCATCCGCACGGTTCACCCCGGCGGCGGCGACCCGTATCAGTACCTCGCCGGGGCCCGCGACCGGGTCGGGCACCTCCACCGGCACCAGGACCTCGGGGCCGCCGAACTCATCGATCCGCACCGCACGCATACCGCACCCGCCTTCTTGAAAACGTTCCAGCGCCCTCCCGCAGGAGCAGGGCAGGACAGGGGACACCGGTTGAATAGGTGTCAACGTCTAACACCCCATGAACTGGTGTCAAGAGATAGGCTTCTCTCATGACCCGCACACCCGCTTCCGTCCGGCAGGAAGGCGCGGACCCCGCCCTCGCGTTCCCGTTCATCGGCGGTCGCCCCTGCCTGAACTTCGTCGCCACCCTCGGCAAACGGCACGGCGGCACCCCGCTGGAGCGGCTCCCCGACCCCGGGGCCCTGGCCCGCTGGATCGACGAGGCCGGGTTGCGAGCCGGCGCGGACGGCGAGCCAGTGCGAGTCACCGCCGGAGACCTGGTGTCCGCCCGCACCCTGCGTGAGGCCGCCTATCGGCTGGTGTGTGCCGCGATGGACGAGGGGGCGCCCGACCCGGCCGATGTCGCGAAGGTCAACGAAGCAGCCGCCCGGCCCGACCTCGCTCCACAACTCACCCAGTCGGCTGGCCCCTTGCACTGGAAGGCCGGTCACCCGGCCCAAGCGGCCCTCGCAACGGTGGCCCGGGACGCCGTCCTCCTGGTCAGCGGCCCCCTGCTGACCAGGGTGAAGGAGTGCGAGAACCCGGAGTGCTCACTGCTCTTCCTGGACGACTCCCAGGCCCGTCGCCGACGCTGGTGCTCCATGGACCGCTGCGGCAACCTCGCCAAGGTCGCCGGCTACCGGTCCCGCAGCCGTGCCGCCTGCACACGGTGAAGGCGGATGATCACCACTCGCAGCCTGTGCACTCACCCCTGACCACCACCACACCAGGCCTCCAACACACCTAAACTGCGATGATGCACACACGAATGCGTCGTGGAGTCGGTGCGACACGGCAGGCCGACCCACAACTACGCAGGTCAACACGTCACTTCAGGAGAACTGCACTGGTCATTCGATCCCAAGGGGCCCAATGCCCAGATCCTCACGCATGAGGCCCCGCATGTGGGTCATGGCCGTGCGACGCTGTGCAATCAGAGGCGCGTCCTCAGCGGAGCCGACAGCCACCCCCCTGGCGTAGGAATCGCGTATCCGGCGCAGGCTGTGAAACGCCTCATTCCCGGCCACCACGACCTGCTGCGGGCCCACGAGCCAGAGGCGTTCGCCCGCCGTATACAAGCCGGTGCTGCGGAAGGCTTCCCGTACTGCCGCGTCACGCGCCGACTCGGACATGTGATCGCCCAATGCGACCGCGCGTATCTCCTCACCTGCTGCTTTCAGCGCGGAGACGAACTCCGCGTACGCCTCCCGCCGCACTTCGAGCGCGTGCCGGGTCTCCTCTCGCCGCCACCGGTTGCGATCGGCGACAAGGGTGGCGGTGCCGATAACGGCACCGGTCAGTGTCGAGAGCAGGGCCATCCAGTCCATGCGCCGCAGCTTGTCTGAGAAGCCGTCCGCTTTCCGAACGTGATCGTTTGGTTCGGGCTGGGTGGGCATGAACTCCGGTCGTCGGCGGGAGAGATGGGCGTGGTTCGTCCGTTCACGTCGCTTGCGGAGGTGGCTGATGCCGTCGGTGCTTGGTCTGCTGGAGGCCCGGGAGAAGAAGATCCGGGAAGAGGTGGCGGGGCTGCGGGAGGAGGCCGAGCGGGTGCGGGCCGCGCTCGGTGAGGCGGAACACGCACTTCAGCGTCTGGTGGATGCCCGGGTCACGGTGACCGAGGTGTTGACCGAGCCGCCCTTGGCGGCAGCGGAGCCGGCGCCGAGGGCGGTGGCGGGATCGGTGGTGCCGCACCGGATCGAGGCATGGCGGCGTCCGTCCTGGCACCGGATTACCAACGCATCGTGGAGGTACTGGAGTCGGACGCGGGCCGGGCAGGTCTGCGGTGTCAGCAGCTGGCCGTGTCCCTGGGCCTGGAAGTAGTTCCGGCGAAGGTCGAGGGGCTGCGGTCGAAGGCGAAACGCCTGGTGGAACGGGGTTGGATCCTGCAGGTGCGGCCGGGGGTGTTCACCGCGCTCGCGACGCCGGCCGGCTGAAAGCACCCGGGCGGCGTCCGGCCAGGCGGCCGCTCATGAGCATGGTCATGGACCACAGCACCATGGCCTCGTGCATGGCGGGCAGCGTCTCATAGTCACGCACCAGACGACGCGAACGCATCAGCCAGCTCAGCGTTCTCTCCACCACCCACCTGCGCGGCAGCACCACGAACCCCGCCGTGTCATCGGAGCGTTTGACGATCTGGAGGGTGAGCCCGCACTTCTCGGCCGCCCAGTCCACCAGCCGGCCCGCATAACCGCCGTCCGCCCAGACGAGGCGGATGGAGAAATACACCGTGCGCAGCCGCTCAGTGCGTTCTGGCAAACCGGATCTTGTTCGAGTGGCGGCGGGTGATCATCTGGACGGAGGTTCGGGTGCGGCCGCGGGCATGAAAGAACGGGCCCCTTGGTAGTGACGCGGTTACGACACCAGCACGACCAAGGAAGCCCGTTGCCTGATCAGTTGAGCAGTACCACTGTGCCTGCGTCCACCGCGGTCACCCCTGGGTGTGACTGCTACGTGCACCGGTTCGGTTCGATCGCTCCGGGGCGGCGGGCAGGCTGCTATTCCAGTGACATGACGGATGCGGAGTGGGCCGAGGTCCGCTCCGCGATGCCGGTGCCGGCCTGGCTTCTCAGTGCGTTGTGGCAAAGGGAGTCCCTGTTCGATGAGCAGGGGCTTCTTCGTGTGCGGGGCATGATCGCGACGGGGTAGGGGCAGGCAGCGGACGG
>NZ_JBIUBL010000069.1:0-8075 GCF_044548015.1 Streptomyces sp. NPDC052236
GTACGAGGATGATCCTCCGCCTTGCGATTGCACGCACCGGACGCCGCAGGCCCCGCCCTTCGGGCGGACGGCGCTACTTTCGCAACACGCCCTAGAAGACTCCTGAAGATCTTGCTCGGGCCGCCCGATTCACCCCGGATTGCCGGTAAAAGTCAATCAGGTCGAACCGGTGCAATCCGGGCGCGATTTCAAGATCTTCATCGGTCTCCTAGGGTGTGTTTGAGAAGTCTCTCCCCCTGGACTTCGTCCGGGGGACCCCCAGCCCCGAGACGCCTGGCACGCGCACTCGCGGTGTTGTCGGAGTCGCCCAAGCACTCCCCCGGAGCTTCGCCTGGGGGTGCCCCCCATCGCCTTGCGATTGCACGCACCAGACGCCGCAGGGCCCGCCCTACGGGCGGACGGCGCTACTTCTCAAACACGCCCCGGAGCCGTCACGTACAAAAGGGCGAGGCGGCCCACCGGAACACTCCACCTGGGCCAACCCCACCCGGGCCGCCACACACCTACCGTGGGGCACGGACAATCGCCACCACCCCCACTACCTCGGAAGGGCCGGGATCCGGACATGCCAAAGGAAAATGAGGCAGCCACCCACGCCTTCTGGCTGGCCGGCCGTCAGGCCACCGGCGAAGGCACCCTCGACGTCACATCGCCCTGGGACGGCCGGATCGTCGGCCGGGTCGCCGTCCCGACCGATGCCCAGATCGAAGAGGCCGTCGCCGCCGCGCACGCCGTACGGGACGAGTTCGCGGCCACCCCGGCCCACGTACGCGCCGACGCCCTCGGCCATGTGTCGCGCCGACTGGCCGAGCGCACCGAGGAGATCGCCCAGCTGATCTCCGCCGAGAACGGCAAGCCCGTCAAGTGGGCCCGCGGCGAGGTCGGCCGGGCCGTGTCCGTCTTCCGCTTCGCGGCGGAGGAGGCCCGCCGCTTCAACGGCGGCGAGGCGCAGCGCCTCGACACCGACGCCGGTGGCGCGGGACGGCTCGCGCTGACCCGCCGCTTCCCCAAGGGCGCCGTCCTCGGCATCGCGCCGTTCAACTTCCCGCTGAACCTCTGCGCCCACAAGATCGCCCCGGCGATCGCGGTCGGCGCGCCCATCATCCTCAAGCCCGCCCCGGCCACCCCGCTCTCCGGGCTGCTCATCGGCGAGCTGCTGGCCGAGACCGAGCTCCCCGCGGGCTCCTGGTCCGTCCTCACGGTCCCCAACGACCGGATGCCCGCCCTCGTCCAGGACGAGCGGCTGCCGGTCATCTCCTTCACCGGCTCCGACAAGGTCGGTTACGCGATCATGGACTCGGTGCCGCGCAAGCACTGCACCCTGGAGCTCGGCGGCAACGGCGCCGCCGTCGTCCTCGGCGACTTCGCGTCCGACCAGGACCTGGACTGGGCGGCGACCCGTATCGCCACCTTCTCCAACTACCAGGGCGGCCAGTCCTGCATTTCGGTGCAGCGCGTGATCGCCGACGCGTCGGTGTACGAGCGCCTGCTGCCGAAGCTGGTGGCCGCCGTCGGAGCCCAGGTCACCGGCGACCCGTCCGACCCCGCCACCGACGTCGGCCCCCTCGTCAGCGAGGACGCCGCCAAGCGCGTGGAGTCCTGGGTCGACGAGGCCGTGGCGGCGGGCGCGAAGCTGCTCGCGGGCGGCAAGCGCGAGGGCGCCTCCTACGCGCCCACCGTGCTCGCCGACGTACCCGCGGACGCCACGATCTCCCGCGAGGAGGTCTTCGGACCGGTCCTCACGGTCCGCAGAGCAGACGGCGAGGCCGAGGCCTTCGCCGCCGTCAACGACTCCAAGTACGGCCTGCAGGCCGGCGTCTTCACGCACGATGTGCGCACCGCCTTCCGCGCCCACCGCGCGCTGGAGGTCGGCGGCGTGATCATCGGCGATGTGCCGTCCTACCGCGCGGACCAGATGCCCTACGGCGGCGTCAAGCAGTCCGGTGTCGGCCGTGAGGGTGTGCGCTTCGCGATGGACGACTACACCTACGAGCGGGTCATGGTCCTCACCGGCCTGGATCTTTGATCTCCTTCCCGCCGTGAACGGCGGGCGCTGCACGCCCAACACTCCCCCTACGCCCCAGCGGGCGTGGGGGGAGCACCCCCACCCCGACAACGACAGCCGGAATCCGCCATGCGGGCGCACCGGCCGTCGCTGTCGCCCCACTGCCGTACGCAGACTGGTGGAGAGGCCGATAATCGGGTATTACGGACGAGTAGCACCGGTCGGTAGGGCGACCAGCGCCCCGCCCGACGCCCCTGGATTCCCCCTGGATTCCCCGACTCGCGGCGAGGTGAGCCTCATGTCCGCCCCACTCGACAAGAACCGGCATCCCAAGGTCAGTGAGCGAGAAGCCCGACAGGTCGCCGAGGCCGCGCGCGAGCAGGACTGGCGCAAACCGAGCTTCGCCAAGGAACTGTTCCTCGGTCGCTTCCGGCTCGATCTGATCCATCCGCATCCCATGCCCGCCGACGAGGACTCCCAGCGCGGCGAGGAATTCCTGGCGAAGCTCCGCGACTTCTGCGAGACGGGCATCGACGGCGCCCTCATCGAGCGCGAGGCCCAGATCCCCGACGCGGTGATCGACGGGCTCAAGGACCTCGGCGCGCTCGGCATGAAGATCGACACCAAGTACGGCGGCCTCGGCCTGACCCAGGTGTACTACAACAAGGCACTCGCCATGGTGGGCTCGGCGAACCCGGCGGTCGGCGCCCTGCTCTCGGCCCACCAGTCGATCGGCGTGCCCCAGCCGCTGAAACTGTTCGGCACGCCGGAGCAGAAGGAGACGTTCCTGCCGCGGCTGGCCCGTACGGACATCTCCGCGTTCCTGCTGACCGAGCCGGACGTCGGCTCCGACCCGGCGCGCCTGGCCACCATGGCCGTCCCGGACGGCGACTCGTACATCCTCGACGGGGTCAAGCTCTGGACGACGAACGGCGTCGTCGCCGACCTCCTCGTCGTCATGGCCCGTGTACCGAAGTCGGAGGGCCACAAGGGCGGCATCACCGCCTTCGTCGTCGAGGCGGCGAGCGAGGGCGTCACCGTCGAGAACCGCAACGCCTTCATGGGCCTGCGCGGCCTGGAGAACGGCGTCACCCGCTTCCACCAGGTACGCGTCCCGGCCGCGAACCGCATCGGCCCCGAGGGCGCGGGCCTCAAGATCGCCCTCACCACCCTCAACACCGGACGGCTCTCGCTGCCCGCGATGTGCGCGGGCGCGGGCAAGTGGTGCCTGAAGATCGCCCGCGAATGGTCGGCGGCGCGCGAGCAGTGGGGCAAGCCGGTCGCCCGGCACGAGGCCGTCGGCACCAAGATCTCCTTCATCGCCGCGACCACCTTCGCCCTCGAAGCGGTCCTCGACCTGGCGTCGCAGATGGCCGACGAGGACCGCAACGACATCCGCATCGAAGCGGCGCTGGCCAAGCTGTACGCCTCCGAGATGGCCTGGCTGATGGCCGACGAACTGGTCCAGATCCGCGGCGGCCGGGGCTTCGAGACCGCCGACTCGCTGGCGGCCCGCGGCGAACGGGCCGTACCCGCCGAGCAGATCCTGCGCGATCTGCGCATCAACCGCATCTTCGAGGGCTCGACCGAGATCATGCACCTGCTGATCGCCCGCGAGGCGGTCGACGCGCACCTCGCGGTGGCCGGGGACATCATCGACCCCGACAAGTCCCTGTCCGACAAGGCGAAGGCCGGCGCGAACGCCGCGGCCTTCTACGCCCGCTGGCTCCCCAAACTGGTCGCGGGGCCGGGTCAGCTTCCGCGTACGTACAGCGAGTTCCACCCGGCGGGTCATCCGGACCTCTCCGGGCACCTGCGGTACGTCGAACGCACGGCCCGCAAGCTCGCCCGCTCGACCTTCTACGGGATGTCCCGCTGGCAGGGCCGGATGGAGACCAAGCAGGGCTTCCTCGGCCGGGTCGTGGACATCGGCGCGGAGCTGTTCGCGATGAGCGCGGCGTGCGTACGCGCCGAAATGCTGCGCACCACCGAGGCGCACGGCCGCGCCTCGTACCAGCTGGCGGATGTCTTCTGCCGGCAGTCCCGCATCCGCGTGGAGGAGCTCTTCAACCGGTTGTGGTCGAACACGGACGATCTCGACCGCAAGGTGGTGGAAGGTGTCCTGTCCGGTGCGTATACGTGGCTGGAGCAGGGCATTGTCGACCCCAGCGGCGACGGCCCCTGGATCGCGGACGCGACCCCGGGCCCGGCCCGGCGGGAGAACGTGCACCGACCGATCCGCTGACGGGCCGGGGGCGACCGGCTCCGGCGCGTGCCCCACAATCGACCCCTGACGATCAACAGGGATCAACAGGGGAATCGGGGCAGGGATGTTCGGGGCGGGGAACGGCAACAGGAAGTGGCGGCGCGCGGTGGTGGGAGCGGTGGTGCTGAGCACCCTCGCCGCGTGCGGCGGCAGCGACGGTGACGGAGGCGGCAAGGGCGGGAAACCATCCGCCGCTGCCTCCGCCGCCGGGCCCAAGGCCCTCACCGAGGCCGAACTCACCGCCCTCTCCTTCACCGAGGGCGAGAAGATCGGCCCGTACGAGGCATCGGACCTCGGCGCGCCCCGCAGCGAGGACTACACCGCCGACCCCGCCGTCTGCCAGCCGCTGGTCAGCCTCGCCAAGGGCGTCACGGACCTCGACCCGGCCGCCGAGGTCCACCGCGAGGTCGACGTCGCCGACGAGATGAACGGCACCAGCGTCTCCGTACAACTGCGTTCGTACGCGAACGGGCGGGCCGCCGCCGTGATGAAGGCCCTGGCCGCGGCCGGTACCCGGTGCGCGGGCGGCTTCACCGAGGACCGGGCCCTCGCGCAGGCGAAGTACCTCAAGGTGGAGCCGGTCAAGGCGCCCGCCTTCGCGGCCGATGCGGACGAGGCGCAGGCGTACCGCTTCACCATCCGCGATGTCGGGGACGGGAAGCTGAAGCTCTACGAGTACCTCACCCTCGTACGGTCCGGTTCGGTCACGCTCTCCTTCCGGGCGGACATCATCAGCACCAAGGACATCGGGGGAGTGCCCGAAGAGGTCATGCGGGCCCAGTGGGAGAAGTTCCGGGCGAATCAGAAGGGGACCCCGGAAAGCGGCGAGTAGTGGACGCGCTGTCCGGGCGGAGCGCGGTTGACGCCACAATGGTGGGCATGAGCGACAGCCCATCACCTCTCGCCGACCCCCATATCGCCTTCGACGCGAGCGAAGGCCGCCGGGACCTCGTCGTCCTTGGCTCCACCGGGTCCATCGGCACGCAGGCCATCGACCTGGTCCTGCGCAACCCCGACCGCTTCCGCGTCACCGCGCTCTCCGCCGCGGGCGGCCGGGTCGGACTCCTGGCCGAGCAAGCGCGGCAGTTGCGCGTCGACACGGTCGCGGTGGCCCGCGAGGACGCCGTGCCCGCGCTGCGCGAGGCACTGGCCGGGCAGTACGGCGGCGAGCCCGGCCCCGAGATCCTGGCCGGGCCCGACGCCGCAGCCCAGCTCGCCGCCTCGCCCTGCCACACCGTGCTGAACGGCATCACCGGCTCCATCGGACTCGCGCCCACCCTTGCCGCGCTCGAAGCGGGCCGCACCCTCGCCCTCGCCAACAAGGAGTCGCTCATCGTCGGCGGGCCGCTGGTCAAGGCCGTCGCCAAGCCCGGACAGATCATCCCGGTCGACTCCGAGCACGCCGCCCTCTTCCAGGCGCTCGCCGCCGGGACGAGAGCCGACGTACGCAAACTCGTCGTCACCGCGTCCGGCGGCCCCTTCCGCGGACGTACGCGCGCGGAGCTGGCCCATGTCACCCGCGAGGAAGCCCTCGCGCACCCCACCTGGGCCATGGGCCCGGTGATCACGGTGAACAGCGCCACCCTGGTCAACAAGGGCCTTGAGGTCATCGAGGCGCATCTCCTCTACGACATCCCCTTCGACCGCATCGAGGTCGTCGTCCACCCCCAGTCCTACGTCCACTCCATGGTGGAGTTCGTGGACGGCTCGACCCTGGCCCAGGCCACCCCGCCCGATATGCGCGGCCCGATCGCCCTCGGCATCGGCTGGCCCGTACGGGTCCCGGACGCCGCCCCGGCCTTCGACTGGTCGACGGCATCGACCTGGGAGTTCTTCCCCCTCGACACCGACGCGTTCCCCTCGGTGGCACTCGCCCGCCAGGTCGGCCAGGCCGGCGGCACGGCGCCGGCGGTGTTCAATGCCGCGAACGAGGAATGCGTAGAGGCATTTCTCGCGGGTCGGCTGCCGTTCAACGGAATCATGGATACGGTCACCGGAGTCGTCGCCGAGCACGGTGATCCCGTTTCGGGAACCCCGCTCACGGTGGCGGACGTACTGGAAGCGGAAACCTGGGCCCGGGCAAGGGCCCGGGAACTGGCAGGCACATTCAGCGAAGCACGGCCCGCGGAGGCTCGCGCATGACGATTCTGTTGACGGTCCTCGGCATAGCCCTCTTCGCTGTGGGGCTGCTGATCTCCATCGCCTGGCACGAGCTGGGCCACCTCTCGACGGCCAAGCTCTTCGGTATCCGCGTGCCCCAGTACATGGTCGGCTTCGGCCCGACCCTGTGGTCCCGGCGCAAGGGCGACACGGAGTACGGCATCAAGGCCATCCCGATGGGCGGCTACATCCGCATGATCGGGATGTTCCCGCCGGGAGCCGACGGCAAGATAGAGGCCCGGTCCACCTCGCCCTGGCGCGGGATGATCGAGGACGCCCGCTCGGCCGCCTTCGAGGAGCTGCAGCCCGGCGACGAGAAGCGGATGTTCTACACGCGCAAGCCGTGGAAGCGCGTCATCGTCATGTTCGCCGGGCCGTTCATGAACCTCGTCCTCGCCGTCGTGATCTTCATGAGCGTGGCCATGTCCTTCGGATTCGCCACGCAGACCACCGAGGTCGCCGGGGTCCAGCAGTGCGTCATCTCACAGGAGCTGGACCGCGACACCTGCCAGAAGGGCGACAAGCCCTCGCCCGCCAAGGTCGCGGGGCTGCAGGTCGGCGACAAGATCGTGGCCTTCAACGGCGATCCCGTCGCCGACTGGGCCGAGCTGTCGAACCACATCCGCGAGACCGTCGGCCCCGCCGCCATCACCGTCGAGCGCGACGGCCGGCAGCAGACCCTCCAGGCCACCCTCGCCCAGAACCTGGTGGCGAAGAAGGACTCGTCCGGCGATATCGTCCCCGACAAGTACGTCACGGCGGGCTATCTCGGCTTCGCCGCGCAGACCGAGATCCTGCCGCTCTCCTTCACCGACTCCGTCGACCGCATGGGCGACATGATCGAGAACGGCGTGGAGTCGATCGTCGCCCTGCCGTCCAAGGTCCCGGACCTGTGGAGCGCGGCCTTCAGCGACGGCGACCGCAAGGACGACTCCCCGGTGGGCGTCCTCGGGGCCGCACGCATCAGCGGTGAAGTGATGAATATCGACGCGCCCACCCAGAACCTCATCGCGATGTTCATGATGCTGCTCGCGGGCTTCAACCTCTCCCTGTTCCTGTTCAACATGCTGCCGCTGCTGCCGCTGGACGGCGGGCATATCGCGGGCGCCCTGTGGGAGTCCGTACGCCGCAACATCGCCAAGGTGTTCCGGCGCCCCGACCCCGGCCCCTTCGACGTGGCCAAGCTGATGCCCGTCGCATACGTGGTGGCGGGGATCTTCATCTGCTTCACCCTGCTGGTGCTGGTGGCCGACATAGTCAACCCCGTCAAGATCACCTGATCGCTTGATCGAACCCCCAGACGTACGGCCGGACACGTTCTGTGTCCGGCCGTACGCATGAGGGGTTTGGGGTCGATACCACTGTGGACTGTGGCAGGAATGTGCTCGGCCGCGCCCGCGTGCCGTAATCTCGGTGGCTGGAGCCCGCTGATCTCGGGACCTCGATCTTGATCCACACCTTGGGGTTGCACAGCAGATGACCGCAATTTCTCTCGGAATGCCGGCGATTCCGACGAAGCTCGCCGACCGGAGGGTCACCCGCAAGATCCAGGTCGGGTCGGTGGCGGTGGGCGGGGATGCTCCGGTGTCTGTGCAGTCGATGACGACGACGCGTACGTCGGATATCGGGGCGACGTTGCAGCAG
>NZ_JBIUBL010000070.1:0-7899 GCF_044548015.1 Streptomyces sp. NPDC052236
AAGCTACCTCGCCGGCCTCGAACTTCGCGCCTCGATGATCTGGCTCGAGGACCTCTTGCGAGCAGCCGATTGATCACGACATCACACAGGCCCTAAGTGCGTTGTGGCAAACCGGATCTTGTTCGAGTGGCAGCGGGTGATCATCTGGACGGAGGTTCGGGTGCGGCCGCGGGCATGAAAGAACGGGCCCCTTGGTAGTGACGCGGTTACGACACCCAGCACGACCAAGGAAGCCCGTTGCCTGATCAGTTGAGCAGTACCACTGTGCCTGCCTCCACCGTGGTCACCCCTGGGTGTGACTGCTACGTGCACCGGTTCGGTTCGATCGCTCCGGGGCGGCGGGCAGGCTGCTATCCCAGACATAACGGATGCGGAGTGGGCCGAGGTCCGCTCCGCGATGCCGGTGCCGGCCTGGCTTCTCAAGCTGGGCGGGCGTCCGGAGGCGTTTTGCCATCGCGAGATGCTCGACGCGGTGCGCTACCTCGTCGACAACGGTGTGAAGTGGATGGCTCTGCCGGTCGATCAATCCCAGCACGGACGGCATCGCACCCTCCTCGATCAACAACGAGCCGTCCGCTGCCTGCCCCTACCCCGTCGCGATCATGCCCCGCACACGAAGAAGCCCCTGCTCATCGAACAGGGACTCCCTTTGCCGCAACGCACTCACTGAGCCGGCGTGAACGCTGGCCGGCTGCCGTTTGCTCAAACGAGGACCTGACCGTCGAATCCGACCGCCAGCAGGACGTTCGTCGAGTTGTGGCGCAGATGTTTGACCTCGCTGTATTCGGTGCTGTTCCACCAGCGGTCGAACTTCGCTTCGTCAGGGAACGTCAGGAGAACGCAGACATCAGGGTCGGCTTCGCCTTCGATCATCTTGCTGGGCGCGTTGATGCTCAGCGGGGTCCACTCGTAATTCGTGAGCGTTTCCGCAGTCAGCTTCTGGTATTTGGCGAACATCTCGGCATCGTGCTTCTTGAGCGCAACCATCATGTAATAGGCCATCGATACTTCTCCTGGACAGAAGTCAGTTTGGTGTCGGGTATGCGCGGCGAGGCCGGGCAGGCGCCCCTCACTCTCCCTTCGTGCGCAGCTCCAGTGCCGGGACGCCGACGACCGGCGCGATGTGGCCTTGCATCTCGACGATGGAGGGCAGGGGACGCCACAGCACGGACAGTTCGGCGATCTTGTTGTCGGCGTCGAGCCGGGCGTAGTCCATTCCGTCGACCACGGCGTCCTCGATCTGCAGCCGGAAGAACGCGGCGTGGTGGTTCTCGCCGCTCAGGACCTCCTGCACGGTGAGGTCGTCGGCGAGCTTGCTGACGGTCTGCAGGACGTTCGCGACTGCTTCGCGGCCGGTGATCGGCTCGGCGAGGAACGGGCTGTTCAGCACCACGTTCTCGGCGAGGTGGCGGGCGATGGCGTCGGTGTCCGCGGTGTGCATGCCGTCGAGGAAGGCCTCGAAGGCGGCGCGCTGCTGGGTGGACGTGCTCATGACTACTCCTACTAGGGCTGGGATCCGGTCAGCGCGGCCGAGTCGTGGGTCGAGGCGGCCCGCCCTGATCACCTGAGTGAGACCCTATCTCAAACTGAGACTAAGTATCAACGATTCCCGCCCTGCATCCAGACTGGGATGTGCCCGCCCTGCACCTAAACTGGGACGCGATGGATACCTCGAACGTCAGCTCCCCTACGGGCGCGGCACGCCCGCTGCGAAGCAGGGCCCGCGACGCCATGAAGGCCGAGACGGTCGCCGCAGCGTCGCGGCTGTTCGACGCTCAGGGCTTCGACAACACCACCGTCGACCAGATCGCAGCCGCAGCCGGGCTCTCACGCGCGACGTTCTTCCGCTACTTCAAAACCAAGGAAGACGTCGCCCTCGACGACCTGCAAGGAATGGGGCAGCGGGTCGCGGCCGCGTTCACCGCACGCCCCGAGGACGAGCGGCCATGGACCGCCCTGCGACGTGCCTTCGACGTCATAACCGAAGACAAGGCGAGCGAGCCCGACCGTTCCCTCCGCTTCTTCACCATGATGTGCCAGACACCGTCGCTGAAAGCCCGGCATTGGGAGAAGCAGCAGCGCTGGCACGAACTGCTCGATCCGGAGATGCGCAGGCGTCTCGGCCGACCCGCCGCCGTCAACGACCCAGTGGCGACCGCGCTGGTAGGTGCCGGTCTGGCCTGCCTCGACGCGGCCACCGAAGCATGGCTCGCCGGCAAGGGAACCGAAACTCTGGCCACACTTCTCGACCAGTCCATGGGAGCGTTGGACAACAGAGCTTAGACTTAGTGGTCGAGTTTCGAAGTCCTTCGGGGGTTGATCAGGTTGTCAGGGCGGCGGAGGATTCTTCTTGTCGGTCGGCGGATGTGTGTCGGTCGAGCCGGGTCAGTAGATCGTCCAGGTCGGAGGTGGTGAACTTCCACTGGAACGGCTGTGCTGTGGCGTTGTAGCGGTCTTCGAACGCTCGGAGCCGATCCCGGACCTCGCTGAGGTCGGTGAAGTCGTTGGGCGACACGACCTTGCGCTGGACGATGGAGAAGAAGATCTCGATCTGATTCGTCCAGGAGGCGTGAACGGGGGTGTGGACCATGACCGCGTTCGGGAATGCGCTGGCCAGGCGGTCGATGGCTCTCTTGCCGCGGTGGGAGAAGCCGTTGTCGACGATCCAGAAGACGCGTTTGGCACTGGCGTAGGGCTCGGTGGCCATGACTTGGGCGACCAGGGTCATGAAGGGCACGATGCCGGTGGTCGGCTCGCAGCGTCCGAACACCTGGGCGCAGTGGACGTCGTAGGCGGCCAGGTAGGCCAGGGCTCCACCGCGGCCGTACTCGTGGTTGACGCGCATCGCCCGGGCCTGGCCCGGGGCGAGGGTCGGATGGCAGCGGCAGCGGGCCTGGATAGAGGTCTTCTCGTCGCTGGACAGGACATACTCGTCCCCTCGAAGCGGGACGCCCTCGAAGGTGCGGGCGTAAAGGTCCAGGACCCGCTGGGCCTTGACGCGGAAGTTCGGGTCTCGGATGAAGATCCAGGACCGGTACTGCCAGGGCTTGATCGCGTCCTGACGTAGCCGGCGGCGCACCGTGGACGCGGAGACGGTGTCGGTGATCCCGCGCGCGGTCAGCTCGGCGGCCAGTTCCGGGCACGACCAGCGCGACAGGGGCGTACCGGTCTCGGCCGGCAACTGGCAGGCCAGTGCCTTGGCCTCGGCGACCTGCACGGGGGTGAAGCTGGCGGGACGCCCGGTGCGCTTGCGGTCGGCCAGGGCCGGCAGCCCGCCGTGGGCGAACCGGTCGCGCCAGGCGCGGACTGTGTCCAGGTGCAGGCCCGTCTCGCGGGTGATGCGCGCGTTGGAGCGCCCCCGTGCTGCGTACAGGACGATCTCCGCCCGCCGCCGTAACCGGTACGGGGTCTTGTGGCCGTAGGCCATCTTCTTCAACCGCTCGCGGTCGGCGGCGGTCGCGACGATCGGGCAGGCCGGGGCAACGGGCATGACAGACGGGCCGATCGGGAGAAGTGGATCACGACGGGTAGCATCCTGCCGCGTCCGGCGCCTCAACGATCCGGCAAGATGGCCACCGTGCCCACGACGCCGGAGTGCACCCGGCTGTCACTCGCCCAGCGGCTGTCCGAACACGCCCGCACCGCCTGACCGCAACTGACGGATCGCCATGTCGCTGACCTGGCGGGCGATGTCGGCCCACAGGGCGGCGGGGAGGTCGTGGCCGACGCCGGGGTAGGTCACCAGGCGGGCGCCGTCGATAGCCCGGGCGGTGGCGCGGCCCGCGCTGACGCGCAGGATTGGGTCCTGCTCGCCATGCAGGACCAGGGTGGGTCGGTGTAGTTCCTTGAGCCTGGGTCCGTGCCACTGGGCGCCGATCTGGCGGCTCTGTGCCTTGTTGTCGCGCGGGCCGCTGTCCACGTCGGCCTCGACCCAGGCGCGGGCCGCGGCCTCGTCGAAGGGGTAGCCGGGGGAGGCGATGCCGCGCCAGACGGTGAGGGCGGCCTCGATGTCGCCCTCGCGGCCCTCGGGGAACTTGGTCCGGGCGAGCTTGGCGAGCAGGCCGAACCGCAGGTAGCGCAGGACCCCCAGGCCGGAGACGTCGCTGGGCAGGGCCGCCGAGGAGGTGACGCTGAGCACCCGGTCGGGGTGTCGCAGCGCGATCCGCTGGGCGATCGCGCCGCCCAGGGAGTGGCCGAAGACATGGGCTCGCTCCCAGCCGAGTTCGTCCATCACAGCGATCGCGTCGTCGGTCATGTCCTCGGAGGTGTAGGCGTCCCCGCGCTTGGCGAACAGGGCCTTGAAGGGGTTGGTGGTGGCGGTGTCCGGCATCCGGGTCGACTGGCCGGCGTCGCGCTGGTCGTAGCGGGCCACGGCGAACCCGGCGTCGGCGAAGGCCTGGCACAGTCCGGCTGGCCACCAGAACCGGGCGGTGGCCAAGCCCATGATGAGCAGCAGCGGTTCGCCCTCGGAGCCCTTCAGTTGGTCGAAGGCCACCTGCACGTCGCCGTTGTGCGCGTACCGGGTCGGCGCCCACTCCTGCTGCGGCTGCATCTGGGGCATGTCGGCTCTCTTTCATATACTGCGATCCATGTTCGCAGTTCATATGGCCTAAGGTACTGCATACGCCGTTCGCAGAACAGGAGGGGCCATGGCCGAGCCGTCCGCCCACAGCATCTGGCTCCGCCCCGAACGCGCCGGACGCGGCCCGACGCCCTCGTTCGACCGCGACCGCATCGCCGCCGCCGGGATCGCCCTGGCCGACGCGGACGGCCTGCCCGCCGTCACCATGCGGGCCGTGGCGGTCGCCCTCGGCGCCGGACCGGCATCCCTCTACCGCTATGTGGCCACCCGCGACGAACTGCTGGAACTGATGATCGACCAGGTCAACGGCGAGATCTCCTACGCCGCACTCAGCCCCGGACACTGGCTCGACGACCTCCTCGCCCTGGCCTGGCAGAGCAGGAGCATCTACCTCGCGCACCCATGGCTGCTCGACGCGACCGCGACGAGGACCCCGGTGGGGCCGAACGCGGTCACCTACCTGGAGCACGCGCTGGCCGCGCTGGCCGACCTCGATGTCAGTCCGCGGACGAAGCTGGAGGCCATCGCGATCCTCAATGCCGTCGTCTCCACTCTGACCCGCGCCGAGGTAATCCAGCGTCTCGCCGGGCAGACCATCCCGCAGTGGCAGCAGGCCCAGGCGGAATATCTCACCCAGGTCGCCATGGCGGGCCACCACCCGCACCTCGCCACCGCCCTGACCGGGCAGCCGCCCGAGGCCGAGGGTTCGTGGGAATCGCTCTTCGACCGCACCCTCACCCGCGTGCTCACTGGGCTCCTTCAGCCCGACGACATCGGAGGATGGCGTCCCGCGTGATGGTGTAGGCGATCACCGTGCGGGTGTGCGCGGGCGGATGCCCGGGGCGTGCATCCGGTGATGTCGGCGTACAAGTGAACGTGCACCACCTCGTACGGATGAGAGTGCACCAAAGTTGATGCGGTGACGGGCGGGTGCCGCGGGTCTTCTGTCGTCGGTTTCGGGGTGACAGAGGGGCGGCTGACGTGGTCTTGGACCCGCATCGCTGGCTGGAGTTGAGGCGGTTTCGCAGTCTGTACGAGTCCGGTGCGATGAGCCTGCGGGAGATCGCGAAGGAGACCGGGCTGAACCGTCGTACGGTCACGAAGTACTTGTCGGGCGAGGCTCCCGTCGCGCCACCGAAGAGGACAGCCGAGGACCGGCAGCACCGACGGGTGGTCGATGAAGTCGCTCCGCTCGTCGATGCGATGCTCAGGTCGGAGATCCTGCTGAAGGCATCGGTGATCCACGAGCGCCTGGCGTCGGAGTACGGGGTCACCCTCAACTATCAGCGGGTCAAGATCTATCTCCAGGAGGCCCGGCCCTGAATCGCAGACGAGCTCGGCATCAGCCCAAGCGAACTGGCGGGCCTGCACCGTCGGTTCGAGGTGATCCCGGGTGCCCAGGCCCAGGTGGATTGGGGTGATGAGGGCAAGGTCCTCGCCCACGTCGGGATCCCGAAGGTCTACTCGTTCCACATGACGCTGTCGTACTCACGTGATCCGTTCTGCTGCTTCACCACCAGCCAGGACCTGGCGAGTTTCTTCGACTGCCACCGGCAGGCGTTCGCGCACTTCGGCGGGGTACCGATGACGATCGTCTACGACCGCACCAAGACGGTCGTGCGCCGGCATGTCGCGCCGGGTGAGGCTGTCCCGTTGCACCCGGAAGCGGTCGCGTTCTCCGGGCATTACGACTTCGACATCGACGTCCTGGCCGCCTACCGGCCCCAGGGAAAGGGCCGGGTCGAGCGCCAAGTCCTGATCGTCCGCGATCATGTCCTGGCCGGGCGGGCCTTCTCTTCGATCGAGGAGATGAACGCCGCCTTCACGGCCTGGGTGCCGCTGCGGCGGGCGAAGGTGCATGGCACGCACGGCGAGATCATCGGGCATCGGGCCGTGCGCGATCACGTGGCCCTGAGGCCGCTGCCGAGCACGCCGTATGCGGTCGCCCAGCGGCATCTGCGGCACGTCGGCAAGGACTGCCTGGTCGCCTTCGACGCGAACCTCTACTCGGTGCCCGCCCGCAAGGTCCGCCCACGCCAGCTGGTCGAGATCCGGGCGACCAAGTCGCAGGTCACACTGCACTCCACCGTCCCCGGCACCGACGGGGAAACTTTCCTGGCCTCCCATTCACGGGCGGTTGGCCGCGGCGCCCGGGTCGTGGACGAGTCGCACTGGGACGGTCTGCCCACCGGAGCCGGACGCCGCGTTACCACCGGCGATGGCCCACCTCCGCCCCGTCGTGACCAGCGTCTCGGGTCCGAGGCCGGCTCGCTGCAAGCCCTGCTGAACCGGGCCGCTGCCGCCAGCGTCGAAGTCGGCCGCCGACCGCTGTCCGTCTATGACGAATTGACCGGCACCCGCCCCTTCACCACCAACCGCGCGACGAAGGAACTCTCTTGAGCCAGCTGACCGGCAACCGCATCCGCACCACGGCCGGCAAGCTCGGTCTGCCACATCTCGCGGAGACCCTCAACGAGTTCACTCGCCGGGCCCATGAGTCGAAGATGGGCTACCTCGACTTCCTCGACCTGGTCCTCTCCGAGGAACTCGCGGTCCGTGAGGACCGTCGCTTCCGCAGCGGATTGCGGACCTCGAGGCTGCCGCACCACAAGACGCTCGACGAGTACGACTTCTCCTTCCAGCCCGACCTCGACCCGCGCAAAGTCAAGGACCTCGCCACCCTCTCGTTCGTCGAGGCCAAGGCCAACGCAGCTCTTCTGGGGCCGCCGGGGGTCGGCAAGACGCATATCGCCGTCGCCCTCGCGGTCGCGGCCTGCCGGGCCGGTTACTCGATCTACTTCACGACCCTGGATGACATGGTCCGCAACCTCAAGACCGCCGAAGCCGCCGGACGGCTGGTCAACAAGCTCGGCACCTACCTGCGGCCCAGCGTTCTCGTGGTCGATGAGGTCGGCTACCAGCCCCTCGAACGCGCCGAGGCGAACCTGGTCTTCCAGGTGATCTCCAAGTGTTACGAGAAGGGCTCGGTCATTCTGACCTCGAACAAGACCTTCAGCGAATGGGGCCAGGTCTTTGGCGATGAGGTCCTCGCCACCGCGATCCTCGACCGCCTCCTGCACCACTGCGAGGTCGTCTCTATCAACGGCAACAGCTACCGGCTGAAGAACCGTCTTCAGGCTATCGAACGGGACACCGACGTGGCCTGAGCAGTGGTGCACGTATCTCTGTACTTGGTGGTGCACTCAGACGAGTACGGGGACAGGTGACGGTCTCCGCTCCCTGCGCAAAGGGCAGGCCATCGTGCAAATCTCCCTGGTGAACGGCCAGTTCAACCCGGGAGGTGCCCGATGGCCTTG
>NZ_JBIUBL010000071.1:0-7186 GCF_044548015.1 Streptomyces sp. NPDC052236
CCGGCCCGTACGGCCAGACCCAAACCCGACCCAGCACTCACTCACGCTCACCAGAAGTCACTACCGCTCATTACTTCGGCAGCAGTCCACAACCCTCGCCGACTACCTCCTCCACATCGGAGAACCACGGCGACGCTTCGCCGCCGTTCCGGCGAGCACCTGGCGGGCACTGCTCACGACGACGGACGACCCGCACGTCCTGGTGCGCATCGGATGGAGCGCCCAGTGGCGCCTGTTGTACGAACTCGCCGAAGAATTCTACGTCGCTGCGGGCACCGAGGGGGCGCTGCCCCGGGCGCGTCTCCTGATGACACGGGGACGAGCAGCGGCGGCGCGGCAGCTGGCTGAGTCTGTTATTGAGCAGCGGCCCGACGAAGCAATGGACCTGCTGATCACCTGGAGCCAGCGGGAGACCCCCGATCAGGACCGTCGGATCGCCGAGTTGTCGCAGTACGCGAGCGTCCACGACCCCGCGGCCCAGGCTCTGGCCCAGGAACTGGAGTCGGCCGGCCGCTACGACGAGGCCGTCGAGCAGTGGACGAGACTTGCCGCCGGGGGAGACGGGGAATCGGCCCGGCGCGCTGCCGAGGTGTTGACCGAGAGGGACCGCGTGGCCGCCGCCGTGACACTGCTCCGCAGCTACGCGGGTGCAAGCCCCTCGGCCAGGCGCATGCTCGTAGACCTGCTGCTGAGGGAAGGCACGCCCGGGAACGCCGCCGAGGTCGAACACCTGCTGCGCGCCTGGCTGAGCGACTCATCGGTTGATGGCATGAGCGACGCCCAGCTCGTGGAGCTGCTGTACACGTCGGGACGCATGGACGAACTGGAATCCATGGCGATGGACGGCTCACGTGCGGCCAGGCATCGGATGATGGAGGTCTGGGTCGCGGAGAGCGGCCATGCCCCGTCCGTCGCCGACCACGCCAAGGCGGTCTGCGCGCGATGGAACGAGACGTCCGATGCCCCCTGGACCGAACTGCACCTCCTGCGAAGGTTGGGCAATTTGGAGCAGGCGGTCGATGTCGCGCTCGCCTTCGAGCGGGACCATGGCGGCAATGACGACCTGAATGCCGTCGTCACCTCGATGCTGATGGAGCTCGACCGGTGGGACGAAGTCGTCGTGCGCGCGGACCGCGGTGACTCGCGCGCGCAGGACGTCGTCGCGCAGTCGCTGGTCGAGCAGGGCCGGATCGACGAGGTGGCTCGGCGTGCGGAGCGAGGGGAGCTGCCGGCCTGTCACCGGCTCAGTGACTGGCTGGAGAGCTGCGGGAAGGTTACGAAGGCCACCGATGTATGGCGCGGAGCGCTGGCCAGTGGCGAAGAGGATGCCCGGTATTGGCTGGTCGGCCTCTTGGAGAAGCACGAGCGCGTCGATGAACTCCTCGACCTGCTGAGGGCCGAATCCCGCCGGCTGGGCAAGCGCGAGGCCCGGCTCCTCGCCTCCTTGCTGGTGAAGACGGGTCGCATTGCCGAACTCATGGACCGCGTCTCCGCAGGCGATCAGTACGCGGATACGCAACTGATCCACCACCTCGTGGACACTGGCCGGGGCGAGGAGGTGTGCCGACGTGCCGTCGCGGGCAGCGGCACAGCCACGCGCGTGCTGCTGCACGCGGCGATGAGCGACCCGGCACTATGTGACCTCGCGTCGTACGGCCTGCAACTCGACGGGTCGGTCGCGACACCGCGCGGCGAGGACTGACGCGCCGTACGCTACATCGCCGCCACGTTGCTGACGGTGGTTCTGCCTGCCTCAGGGCTGACCGGACCACCGAATGCGACCACCAGACGGTCTTAGGTTTAGCACCGTCGTGGCCCACATGCTGGAGCCCGCTCAGATTCGAGCTGACCGGGCTCCTCTTCGTAGCCCGCTCAGGCGGAGCGCTCTTCGTCCGGCTCCTTGGCCTTCCGAGGCAGCGTCATCCTCGGCGTGCGGTTGGGAGCCGCAGCTTCGGAGTCCTTGACCACGCTGAGGGGCTTCCGCGCCCGAGGCACGAGCTGTACGACCTTCTCGGCCGCGTCGCGGGCGAGGTCGTCCAGGACGGCCTGGTAGATATCGCGGGTGACCCGGGTGTCCGAGTGACCCAGGGTCTCGGAGACGACCTTGATGTCGACCCCGGCCGCGAGCATCAGCGTGGCGGCGACGTGGCGAAGGTCGTGCAACCGGATGGGCGGCAGCCCGGCCGCCTCGACCAGACGCTCGAAGAGGTCGGACACCTTGCCGGGGTGAAGGATCGAGCCGTCCTCCTGGGTGAAGATGCGGCCGGTATCGACCCAGCCATCACCCCATTCGAGCCGCTCCTGCTGCTGGCTGGCCTTGTGGGCGAGGAAGAGTTGATCCGTCTCGTCGTCGAGGGCGATCAGGCGGATGCCGGAGTCGGTCTTGGGGGCACCTTCGTGGATCTCCCAGCCGTCCTGCACGAGCTGGGTCGCGATCGCGAGGGACTTCGCGGCAGCCGAAGATTGGGCAACGGTGGCTGGCAGCAGCGAGTCGGAGCCGTGCGATTCGTCCACCGAGGCGGCGACGAAGTGCCCGGCCAAACGTTTCGCCCCGGCCAGGTCACGGGCGTCGGCCAAGATGTCCCACCACATCTCGCGCGGGTGGTGGGCGATCTGCTGCGGATCGAGGGTCCAGATCGTTCCGACCTCGGCGCGGGCGTCCACCGTCGCGGTGAAGGCGTCGTTCGCCGCCTTGTTCGAGGTCAGCAGCACCGGGCCTGGAGCGGCGAGGATCGCGGGGATCGCAAGTCCGGAGGTCTTGCCGGAGCGCGGGGCCATGATCGCGACGATCACGTCCTCCCATGAGGCGCGGACCTCGGCGCGGCTCGGGGAGAGCGTGCCGATGAGGATCCCGCGGTCGGCCGGAGCGACCTCGTTCGGCTTGAGCTCGGACAGGCTGGGCCGCAGGCTGCTGGCCTTGGCAGTGATCTCTTTGTCCAGCAGCGGGGCGAGATCCGCCTTACGCGCGAGGCCGTTCTTTGCGCCGCCGCGCAGCCGCAGCCACAGGACCAGGCTGGCGATGGTGAGGCAGACGGAGAGCAGGCCGGGGACGATCCGGGCGCCGACGAGCAGCGCCGTGGCGCTCAGATGTGGCCACAGCACGTCGGGGTGAAGCAGCGTGTCGGTGGCCCTGAAGGGCACCCAGGGGCCGACGCCGACCAGGGTATTGGTGAGGTTGCCGGTCAGCCAGGCCAGGGAGCCGAAGGCGAGGGCGATGCCGAGGATGCTGAAGAGGAGGTACAGGAGCGCGTCGGACCCGGTGGTGATCGAGGGCGCGCTGGTACGCGGTGCGGGCATGGTTGGTCCAGGGAGTGAGCGCAGGTGAGGGAAGGGGGTGGGGCGCGCGGCGCTCTTCTGCTGGTCATCGGGGCAGCTCCTGTTCTGGAAGGAAGTCGGCGGTCAAGGTCATCGGGTGCGCGGCCGCCGGGGCGGCGGGGCGCTGGCCGGCGGTACGGACGTACTGGCCGAGGGCGTCGTGCGCTGGGCGGTGGCTTGCGGCGAGGAGGTACGGGCGACTCGCTGCTGATCTGCCTTTGGACTCCGTGCGGTGGACGGTGCGGTTTCCGCGACCGCGCCGGCACCGAGAACGTCGCTGAGCAGTTCCCTGGTCCGCAGGACGTTGACCATTTCGTGGTGCCTGCGCTCACTGAGTTCGGCAGGGCACGCGGCGATCCCGTCCTCGGCGATCTCCAACTGATCCTGGACGTCACGAAGCATGCCGTGGGGGGCGGCCAGCCGCGTCCCGTTTCGAAGGTCGGGTTGTGGTGCGGGTCATCGAAGTCCAGGCGGACGCGGGCCCAGTCGGCTGCGGCGGCGACGAGTTCGGTCAGCTGCGGCAGGGCCCCGACCAGGGCACCGTTGACCTCCTCGATGATTCCGGCGACCTCATCTGGCGTTGCGGTCTCGGTGAGCCGGGCGATCATCCCCGGGACCGAGTAGGGGTCGGCACGTGGATGGGGCAGATGGCGGATCTGCAGCGGCGTGTCCAAGCCGGACAAATCGTCACCGTGGGCGAGCCGGATGTTGTGCTGCATCGCGGCGGCGACGGCCTCGCCGATGCTCGAATAGGACTGGGGCATAGTTCCTCCTCGGTCGTTGTGCTTGGCGTTTTCGGGCTGAGCGGGGAGCGCGCGGCAGCGCGTAACCCACACCTGGATGGAGGAGCCCTCTTCGGTCCGTGGCCGGACTGGCAGCGGATGGAGGCAACGCCCGGTTCACGGCGCGATCGCCAGGGTCAGACTTTCAGCGAGGGACGCAAGCCGGTCAGGAGCGGTGGCGGAACTGACGGCGGTGACGATGAGGAAGCCGACCCGGCCGGTGTCGAGGGGAGTCACCGGGCACGAGGGCCGGGGGCCTGCGACGGACGTACGGCCACGCCGACCTCTGGTGCTCCAGCGCCGAGCACTGAGGACACCTTGGCCTTGGTCGCTGCGGGCGACGTGGCGAGAGCCGCGCTTCGGGAGCTCGGGAGCGCTGGGGACTGCGTCCGAGCCACCACCTGGTCCTGCTGCGAGTCGCCGACGCGGTGCAATTCGACTTCAGATCCGACGAGTTCAGACTGCGCTGCGCTGACGAACTCCGCAGCGAAGCCGAACCGGTCGGCGACCGCATACGCCTCGTCGTCGAGGTCGGATATCTGCTCGCCTGCCGCCTCCAGCGCTTCCCGGACGCGTTCCAGGACACCGTGCTCGGGGTGGAGGAGGTAATCGACCGCCTGTACAAGATCGGCACCGTGCTCGGCGGCCCTGATCTGGTCAGTCAGCCGCAGGACCTCGGCTCCGGCGGTGTAGGGCCCGAGCGGATTGGCCGGGGAGGTCAACCGGTTGGCGTCGAGGCCGGGATCCAGGTCGACGCGGTAACGGGCGGCGCGGAGCATCTCGGCTGCCTGGGTGGCGATTGCGGTGCGGTCAGCGGTCAGGGTGGTGGTCGGAAGGCGATGGCGTCGGCCGTACCAGTCCTCGATCTGCTGGAAACCGGCGTGCTTGAGGAGCATGGCGGACAAGTCGTCGCTGGCACCCCTCGCCGAGACACTGCCGCTGGGCTCGGAATTGATGATGATGTAGGGGGCAGGCACGGGGGCTCCTGGGCGCGGGGTGTCGGGCTTGGGACAGAAGGCACGTGACCGAGTTCGGCGGTTATGCGCTCGCGCCCGGTCTGCAGGTGGAAGGCGTCGCGGTAGGCGTGGTGGAGCCCCGTCCTCGCGGGCGAGGGCTACGACGTTCACCAGCTGGGACTCGGATCGGAGCGGACCGAGCAGACCCACCAGGCCGCTCGGGCGCGCGGGCCCCGAGGCGCTCGACGGATGCGTCGAGGGCGTGGGCCAGGGACGGCAGGGCCTCGGGCTTGGCAAGCATCTCGATCGGGGCGCCGTGGCCGTCTCCCGCGATCAGGCGGGGGGCGGCGTGGTTGCCGCGCTCGCCCGGCACGTACAGATACGTGAGCAGGCCGGCGGTGTGGCTGGCGCGCTGCAGGTGGGCGATCACGGCGTCTACCTCGAAGGGGAGTGGCGAACGGGAGCCCGGGTGGTCGGGCCGTCATGGAGAGAGGATCCGCAGATTCTGCGATTTGGCCCGGCCGGAGATGGGTGGTAGACGCTCCGAGTCATCCCGACTTGCCGAGGCCGTTGTCGTAGGCGAAGTTCGAGCAGATGGAGCGGGCGAAGTAGGCGTCGTTGTGCAGCCGGGCCCAGCGGTCGTCCTGGCGGATGACGGTGGCGACGATGTCGAGTCCGTGGGCCTGGTTACGTAGAGCGGCCCACCGCCAGGCACCCGGGTCATCGTCGGGCTCGATGCCGATGGCGTCGAGGACCTCGCGCGTCAGCTCGAACCAGTCGTCGTCGTCGAGTTCCACGCCGGTGGTGTTGCGGACAGCGCAGTGCCAGGTGAGCCGCTGGGCGCCGGTGTGCCCTGTCCGCGATTCCCGCAAGGCGAGCGGCTCATCAGGCAGCAGCGCCGGGTACGGCAGGACCACGGTGTCCTGGACGGTCAAGGGTTGAGTGGCTGACCGGCAGCCCTGTGTGACAGCGGCCAAAATCGTTTCCCCGCGTACGGCCAGTGGTTTCCCGCTCACGGTCCCCACTGGTGGCCAGTTACGCTCCCCGGGCAGTGAGCTCCGGGTACACAGGTCACGTGAACGCCGCTCCTTCCGCCGATGGCCTGATCGGCGTTCTCTTTGTGGCGTTGCGACGGCAGACTACGTAGGTGAATTCTGACCTCTACCCTGACCTGGCGGCTGTGGACGGCCTTGCCGCTGCGCTGGAACAGCTGGCGGCCGACCGCGGTGTCGATCTCACGATGGTGTCTGGCGACTGGGGGCCGCTCGTTTCGGTGGGCATCACCTCGTCGGTCCCTGGGCGCAAACCGCTGTCCGTTCACATCGGGGCGGAGAGCCGCTGGTTTGGTGTCTCGGGCTGGAGCCAGGGGGTCAAGTTCATCACCGGATCCACGCCTGACCTGGCGGATGTCGTCAGGGCTGGTGTGGCGTGGGGAAAGGGCAGGAGCCTGCGGGAGCTGCGGGCGGAGCTGTCGTTTCTGCACTCCAGCGAGCGCGCCGAGGCCCACGAACGCGGGCCAGTTGCAGTGGTGGAGCTGCAGTGGCGCACGATGCGGGAACAGGCAGCTGAGACACCGGATTTCCCTGAGTTCGGCGAACTCGTGGAAGCGGCTCATGCCGAACCGAGGCTGCGACAGCTCTATGTGTTCTCCAGCCACTGGACGCTCGGCTTCAGCTCCTGCACCGGATTCCCGTTCCGCGGTGAGGTGGCTATCGCCCCGTCATCCAACGGCAGCTCGTACCGCGTGATGATGCATCCTCACTCCGGCGTCCTCGGTGAGGCCGCCACTGCCCAAGAGGTCGTCGCCTTGGCGGTGTCTCACCTCCCCACCGGTCTCGGCCCGGCTGTCGCGGGGACCGCCGAATGAGATGAGTGACGAGCCACATCCGCAAAGCGTCCGCCGACGACACGGACGTTCTCCGCATCAGTGGGAACGCAGGTGCGCGGTGCGTGCTGCTGCCAGACGAGTGATCGTTCCTCACTGGCGAGGGCATTGCGGTGTGAGCGGAGTAGAGGCCGTGGTGGTACCGATCATGGTGCTTGGTGAGCCGGCGCCCCGGCCCACACCCGCGCGCCGGCGGGTCGGTCGCTCTACCGGTTCCGCGTGGTGGTCAGGGTGCCAAGGTCGGTGAT
>NZ_JBIUBL010000072.1:0-6835 GCF_044548015.1 Streptomyces sp. NPDC052236
GTTCGGGGTTTCCTGCAGTCGACCTCCTGCCGCGGCCACTGGCGGACACTGACCACGCCGGTCTACTCCAGCAATTTCGCCGTCCAGGTCATCGCCCAAGACCACCGCTGGTCGATGGTGCGCCGCCTGGTCTGCGACACCGAACTCAAGACCGCCGACCGCGCCGCAGGACTGTGTTGCTGCTGTTCGCCCAACCTGCCGCGCGCATCAGCCAGCTCACCACCGACCATGTCATCGACGACGGACACGCCTTGCGGCTGCGGCTCGGCCGTCAGCCCGTGTACATGCCAGCCCCTCTGGACAACCTGATCCGCGAGCTGGTCCTCCACCGCCGAGGACGCGCGCCCACCCTCGCCGGGCACGAACCACGTTGGCTCTTCCCCGGCGCCTACGCCGGACAACCGATCGAACCCCACAGCCTTGGCCGCCGCCTGGAGACGCTCGACATTCGGCCACGCGTGGCTTGCAACGCCTCGCTGATGGACATCGCCTCTGAACTGCCGGCCTTCGTCTTCAGCCGGCTGCTCGGCTTCAGCCAGTCCACCGCCGACAACTGGGATGTCGAGGCCAGCGGCTTTGGCCCCGACTACGCCGCCGAGATCAGCCGACGCTGACCCCCACCCCTGAGAGTCCATGGCTTCACCGCCCAGGTCGCCGGCTTCACCCCGGCGGCGTTCAGCAGCTCCAGATGGCCGCCCGTGACCGGGGTCGGCAGGGGGTGACCGCTGCGGCGGCTCCGTCTCGTGCCGCAGGTAGGCGACGTCTGAGGCAGCGATGGCCGTGTGACGGGCGAGTTGCTGAACTTGATGGAGCACTGGTCACCCATTCGGCCTATAGTCACGAACGGTATGCGTTTTGTTACTCTGAGCTAACGATGTGGCTGTGGTGCGGCGATGGGGGGCCGCTTTCACCAGGGCTCATGAGGGGCCTGACGTCCGAGACCTGACCTGCGTCTCCCCTGCCGAAAGCCACCGAACACTGGGACTCCGAGCGAAACCCGCTCTGGGCCCCACTCCATGGCGACTGCGAGGCAGAGATGGGAATTACGTGATCAGACGAACGACCTGGCTGGCGGTGTTGGCGTTGAGCTGCGCCGGCGCCCTGCTGGCGCCCTCCGGGCCTGCGTCGGCCGATGTCGGCGAGGGCAAGGTAACCATCAATGTGTTCAGGGAGTACGCCGCCAAGGGCGATCTCAACCCGCAGATCCAGACCCCCCTTGCCGGGGCGACCATCACGGTCACGACCGGTGCCGGGGACGATCCGCGGCCCTACCCGGTAGGCCCCGACGGGACCGTCACCATCGACTTCGACGACTGGCCGGACTCGGATGGAAAGTACCGGATCGAGCTGACCGACTGGCCAAACAAGTACGACCCGGCCACCGGCACGGGTTTCCTCCGTCCGGCGTTCGCGGGCTCCGGATTCTCCTCCCACCTCAACTTCGTGGACATGGGAGAGGGCAAGGACGTCACGATCAACCTGGGCGTGTGGAATCCGGACGACTACTGCCAGGACAATCCCACCCTGGCCACCGCCTGCCAGCAGGCGGCGACCAATCCCGGCAGCAAGACCCTGGTCACCTTCCCGTACAACGCCCGGGGAGACACGCAGGGGAACACCACCAACCCGAGGCCGATCGCCCACGTCCCCAACACCGGAGCCCTCTACGGGCTCGCGTACCGCAAGAAGAACAAGCGGCTCTTCTCCGGTGCCTACGCCAAGCGCCACACCGAGTACGGCCCCGGAGGCCCCGGCGCGATCTATCTCACCGACCGGACCACCGGCACCACCAGCCTGTTCACCACCGTGCCGGACGCCGGCACCACCCCGCATAACCAGGCCGCCCGAGTGGACGCAGCCTTCTCCAACCGGCCCGGCAAGGAATCCCTCGGAGACATCGAGATCTCCTCGGACGGCTCGGAGCTGTACGTCGTCAACATGAACGACGGCAATCTCTATACCTACGACGCCACCCAGACATCGGCGGTCGGCCCCCAGCGGGCGCCGGTGAAGATCCCGGACACCGCCTGCGCTCCTCCCGCCGACTGGCGGCCGATGGGCCTGGGCGTACGCGACGGCGTGCTCTACGTCGGAGGTGTCTGCTCCGCCGAGAGCACCCAGGACGTGACCAAGCTGCGGGCCGTGGTGTGGACCTACGACCCCACCACCGGCACCTTTGGTGCGGCACCGATCGTCAACCAACCGCTCAACTTCCCGCGCGACCCGGCCTGGGCTCCCACGCCGGGTAACTGGAAGCCGTGGACGAAGGACGACCTGACGCAGTTCCCCATACAGGGCGCGTCCGTTGCGTATCCGCAGCCGATGCTCAGTGACATCGAGGTGGAGCGCGACGGCAGCCTGGTCCTGGGCTTCCGCGACCGGTACGGCGACCAGTCCGGACTGCAGATTCCCAACGCCAACCCCGCCAGCGGGACGCTGGAGAACGCCAACACCGGCGGCGACATCAACAAGGTGTGCCGCAAGGCCGACGGCACGTACCACTGGGAAGGCAGCGCCGACTGCCCCCGCAACGGCAACGAGTGGTTCACCGGCGACACCTGGTACGACGGAACCAGCCACCTCGAGACCGCGCAGGGGGCGCTGGCGCTGCCGCTGCAGCAGGACAAGATCGCCAGCACCGTCATGGACCCGTACCGCACGATCCAGTCCGGCGGGATCGGCTACTTCGACCGGGAGACGGGAGTGCGCGGCGTCGGCGCCGCCCCGGACGGCTTCGGCGTCGTCTACCCGAACGACGGCGGCTTCGCGAAGGCCCACGGGCTGGGCGACTTGGAGCTGCTGTGCGACGAGCCGCCGGTTCAGATCGGCAACCGGGTGTGGGTCGACGACGCCGGCGGCAGCCAGGATGCCCATGAAAATGAGATCCTGGGCATCCCCGGCGTGACGGTCACCGTGCTGGATTCGGCCGGCCGGGTGGTTGCCACCACGAAGACGAACGACAAGGGCGAGTACTACTTCGATCACCGCGACGGCATCCAGCCGGACACCAACTACCGAGTGGTATTCGACAAGACCACCGCTGACACCAGCAAGCTCCCCCGCAAGTACCGGAACATCAGCAAACTCAAGTGGACCAGCACCGCAGGCACCGACCCGGCGACCAATTCAGACGCTGAGCCGACCGGCGGCAACAATTCCGCCTCGACCGCTGTAGCGAGCGTGACGACCGGTCCCCCGGGCTCGGTCAACCATGATCTGGACGCCGGGATGTGGGCAGGCACCTGACCGTGCCTTGATTCTCAGCGAACCTACGGGTCCGGGCCGCTCGGTACGTGCGGCCCGGACTCTCGGCTTGTTTCGCGTTCCTGATTCCCCTGATTCAAAAGAACAGCGAGGCACCGAGTGGACGCGTGACCGAGTAGCCCGGCAGCACCAGGAAGGTGCCGGAGGCGGTGGCCGTCGCGAACCCTGCCAGCTCGTCGCCGTCGTCCAGCCGCTGTTGCGTCGCCACGAAGGTGCGCAGCTCCCGCTGGAAGCAGATGAACAGCAGCCCGCGGTCCTGCGGGCCGTTGGCGTAGCTGTAGCCGCGCCGCAGCATCAGCCCGCTGCCCGTGCCGTTGGGGTTGGCGCGGCGCGCGTGCGCCATGGCTGGGACCAGGTAGCGGCCCTGCGCGGACTTCGCGCCCAGATCCATGGGCGCGTCCGGGCCGCCGCCGCTCAGCGGCGCCCCGTCCTCGCGACGCCGCCCGATCGCCCCCTCCTGCTGTGCGAGGTCCTGGGCGAGGAAACGTGCCACATCCAGCCGCAGGCGCCGCACCACCATGACCGTGCCGCCCCGCACCCGGGCCGGGGCCGGCAGCCACACCTCCTGGTCCAACTCCCGTCCGGTGCGCGGTACGACGATGCCGTCCAGGAACCCCAGCAGATTGCGCACCGGCACCGGCTGTCCGGCCTGAGTGGGCGGCGCGGGGGGCCGGAAACCGTGCTGCGTCCAGCGCGGCGCCGCCGAGTGCTCCTGGAGCCAGGCCCTCAGGGCGCCGTCCGCCAGCGTCACCACCTGCGGGTCGGACCCGCAGACCTGGACCATCAGGTCGCCGCCCCGGGCCGAGTCCGGCATCTCCTCCCGCGCGAATCCGGGCAGTTCACGAGCTCCGGGCAGGTCGTTGTCCACGGCTGCCACGACCCGCGGGCCCACCCCCACGGTGACGGTCAGGTTGCCCGGCGGGAGTCCGCCCAGGGCCGCGTCACCGTCCGGCGTGGTGAGCGTGAGGACACGGCTGCCCAACTCGGCGACAAGTCTCCCGCTCCGGCGCGCGAAGTCACTGCCCGGCGTGTCCGGGCGTCCGGCTCCGGGCAGGTCATAGACCGACAGGTCCACGTGCTGCTGGGGCTGCACCGGGCGGTCAACCCCGGCCTGTCGACTGCCCCGAGCGGACACGGCCACCATCCCCGGCGCGGAAGACGACCCGGTCCGGGAGGCCCCCGCCCGGGACACACCGTCTCCGGGAGCGGCCGGCCGTCCCCGCGCACCGACCGCGTATCCGGTGACCCCGGCAGCCACCATGGCCGCCGTGCCACTCACCAGTGCCCTGCGCCGCGACGGCCGCTGCTGCGTACCTGATTCACCCAACCGAGTACTTTCAGTGGTCATTCGAGCACTTTAAGCTAAAGCCCGCTGTTCTCACGGATCGGAAGAAACCGCACATGATGCCGCTCATCGCCCGCCGGGCACATGGCCGTTGGCGCGCCGCGACGCTGGGCGGCGTGCTGGCTGCCGCACTCCTGTGCGGCGGCTGCTCGGGAACGTCCACCACCACCGACGGCCACGCCCGAGCTCGCACCGGTCCCGCCACCATCCGGGTACCGACGCAGGCGGCCACGATCAACGCCGCCCTCACCCGGGCCCGCCCCGGCGACCTGGTGCTCGTCTCGCCCGGCGTGTACCACGAGAGCGTGCGGGTGCGCACCGACCGCGTAGTGCTGCGGGGCACCGACCGCAACCGCGTCATCATCGACGGCCAGGGCCGACGCTCCAACGGCATCGTGGTCACCGCCGCGGGCGTCTCCGTGGAGAATCTGACCGTCCGCAACCACCTCCTCAACGGAGTCCTGGTCACCGGTATGAGCGACGCCGACGGCGGACTCGCCCGCGGCAGCGACGGCTACCAGCACCTCGACCCGGCCCGCTTCCCGCCGCTCGACGGCTTCCGCGTCCGCTACGTCACCGCCCACGCCAACGGCCTGTACGGCATCTACGCCTTCAACGCCCGGCACGGCGTGATCGACCACAACTACGCCTCCGGCAGCGCCGACTCCGGCCTCTACGTAGGCCAGTGCAAGCCCTGCCACGTACTCGTCCAGGACAACACCGCCGACCACAACGCCATCGGCTATGAAGGAACCAACGCCAGCGGACCCATCTGGGTGCTGCGCAACCGCTTCACCCGAAACCGGGTCGGAATGACCATCGGCACCGACTACCAGGAAGCCTACGTACCCCAAACAGGCGGCGTGGTCGCCGGCAACCTGGTCTCCGGCAACAACGCCCCCGACACCCCCGAACAGGCCGACGGCGGCTTCGGGATCGGCATCGGCATCGCCGGCGGGCAGCACAACACCCTCCTGCGCAACCGCGTCACCGGAAACTCACGCGTCGGCATCGTCCTCGCCTCCCACGAGGACGTGCCTCCCCTGGGCAACCGGCTGGAGGACAACGCCCTGTCCGCCAATGCGGTCGACATCGCCTATCAGGCCTCCAGCCGAGCGCCGGGCCAGGGTAACTGCCTGCGCGGCAACACCCTGCACCGCACCCTCCCGGAAGACCTCTCCCGCGCCGCGCCGTGCCCCGGCGGAAACAGCCGCACTTCCGCTACGGAGCCCCGCACCCGCACCGCCCCGCCACCGGCCGGCATCCCGTTCCTGGACGTCGCGCCGCCCCCTGCCCAGCCACAACTCCCGCACGCCCACACCGCACCCGCCACCCCCGCCCTCCACCTGCCCGGCGACGTACACCCCGACCGCGTACCCCTCCCCGCCCCGGACCTGCTCGCCACACGCTCCCGCCAAGACGAGACCGCACGATGACACACCCACACCGCCGCACCCCGCGGTGCCTTCCCGCCTGCGGCATCGCGCTGACCCTCCTGACCCTCCTCGGTGGCTCAGCCTGCACCCAGGACAAGCCGCCCGCCCCAGCCTCCGCCACTACCGCCCCCGCCCTGACCACCCCACAAGCCGAACTGCTCGCCCTCACCCGGTTCGCCAACTACCGGCGCGGCGCCGCCCAGGTCACGGCCGACATCCCGGTCCAAGGACAGTCCGCCCGGCTCACTGGCCGCCTCGACTGGCGCCACGGGACCGGCCTCGCCATCCTCCAAGGCAACGGCGGCGTCCTCGAACACGGCCGCCACCTCCTGCGCTGGGACCGCACCACCGTCTCCATCCAGCACAACTGGACCGGCCCCCTCCCCACACACCCACCCCGCGACGGCTGGACCGGGCGCGCCCTCACCCCCCAGACGTCCACCATCGACACCACCCTGCTCCTGCTGCTCAACCTCGCCACCGACCGACCCGACAACGCCCAACTACTCCTCCACAGCGGCGCCCGCCGCCTCGGCCAGGAGAACGTAGAAGGCGTCCCCGTCACGGTCTTCGCAGGCCCGTCCACCCCCGCACCGGGGGCAGTGCGCACCACACCGGGCCGCACTCGCTACTGGATCGACGCGGACGGAGACCTGCGCCGCTTCTCCGCCCTACCGGGCGGTGCCAGCGGCTGGCTGGTAGCGACGTTCACCGCGTGACCTCGTGCCGCCCTCACCAGTGCTGCCGGAGACACGCCGGTGATCCTGCTATCAGCTCGGCTCCTGACCAT
>NZ_JBIUBL010000073.1:0-6271 GCF_044548015.1 Streptomyces sp. NPDC052236
GATCACCACGCGTCACCCGATACATCTACCGCTTCGCGGCCACCCGACGGGCCGCATTTGACCGAACAGTGATCTGAACCTGGAACAGGCCCTAGTGCTTCGCCGCGCTGATCCTGCGGGGGTCAGGCTGCCTTGAGCGGGGTGCTGTCGTAGGACCAGCGGAATGGTCGCGCCTGGTCGTCGTAGGCGAGGGTGAATTCGCGGATTTGCTCGACGAGGTCCTGGCGGGAGTCGAACTCGCCTCGGCGTAGGAGTCGGCGGGCCAGGATCGAGAAGAATATCTCCACCTGGTTCAGCCAGGAGGCGTGCTTGGGGGTGTGGTGGACGACGAGGCGCGGGTGCTTGGCCAGCCAGGACCGGGTCGCCTTTGAGGTGTGCGAGGAGCCGTTGTCCAGGATCAGGTGGATCGTCGAATCTGCTGGGACGGCGTGCTCTAGCAATCGCAGGAAGGCGATGAAGGTGACCGAGTCGTTGCGCGTGATGTCCTCGACCAGGACCTGCCCGGTGTGGACGTCCAGTGCGGCGACGATGGAGGCGGTGCCGTGGCGGCGGTACTCGAACTCGCGGCGTTCGAGCTGGCCGGGGTGCGCGCGGCGGGTTGGATGCCTGCGTGAGCGGGCCTGCATCGCGGTCTTCTCGTCCACGCTGAGGACTACCGAGCCCGGTGGGCGATGGAGGTAGAGAACGCAGACCTCGGCGGCTTTCGCGTAGAAGTCGGGGTCCTCGGGGCGGGTGAGCCATCCGCGTACCAGGTGCGGTTTGAGGTCCAGGCCGGCGAGGATGCGTCCGACCTGGGAGGCCGAGATGCCGGTGTTGGCCAGGTGATCAGCGATGGCGCGATGGGTCCACTGGCTGTCGACGGCGGGGCGTGCCGAGGTCACCGTGGCCACAATGGCCAGATGCACTTCGGGACCGTAGCGGCGCGGGTGCCCCGGCCGGGGACGGTCCTCCAGAGCTGCGAGTCCTTCGGCGGTGAACCGCTTACGCCAGCGGCGCACGGTGTCAAGGTGCAGCCGGAGCGTGCGGGCGATGACGGCATTCGCGGTGCCCTGTGCGCAGGCCAGGGCGACATGCGCTCGCTGCACCCGCCGCAGCGGCGCCGTTCGCGAGCTCGCCAGTTCTCGTAACAGCGCGCGCTGGTCACTGTTCCAGAGCACCGCAAACGGACTGGACGACGTCATCCCCCACCTTCCCGAGCTTCTTGATACCACGGAGGGTAGCGCCGCTGACCTGCGCCGGAGCGGTCGATGCCGGGCCGGGCTGGCAGGGGGTACCGGTGTCCATGGATGCGGAGGCGCCGGCGATGACCGAGTCGAGCCTGTCTCGGGTGTGCGTGAGATCGGCGATGTGCTGGTCGATGTGACCGCGCTCCACAGCCAGGCGGTCCAGGAGTTCGGGTGTGGCCTTGCCGTCGATGACGCATGGCGTGAGCTCGGCGATGGTCTTGCTCGACAGGCCGGCGGTGAACAGCTCTCGGACCAGGAGGATCCGGGCGACCGCGGTTTCCGGGTAGTGGCGCTGGCCGGTGTTGCTGCGCTCGGCGGTGAGCAGGTTCTGCTCCTCGTAGTACCGCAGGGCCCGGGTGCTGACGCCTGTGCGGCGGGCGAGTTCCCCAATGCGCATTCTGAGCTCCATGTGAACTACGCCATAACGACTTGCCTTTGACGTCGACGTCAAGTTTTAGCGTAGCTGACATGACCCCGGGGTTTTCGCCCGATACGTCATGGATCAACGCCGGACGCATCCTCAACCTCAAGATCACCTGACCCGCCACTCGCACCGCACCGGAAAGAAGCACGCACGTGACTACCCACCAGACGACCGGCCTCACCGGCCCCGCTCCCACCCCGACCGTGACGGTCAAGCCGATCGTGCTGCCCGCCCCCCAGCGCGGCCAGGACCTGCACGTACGCGTTTCCGCACCGCTCACTGGCACATGCCTGCCGATCGTGCTCTTCGTACACGGATTCGGGTCCGACCTGGACGGCTACGAACCGCTGGTCGACCACTGGGCCTCTCATGGTTTCGTGGTGATCCAAGCCACGCATCTCGACTCCAAGCGGGTCGCCATCGCCGCGGACGACTCCCGCAGGCCCCACCTATGGCGCTACCGCGTGCAGGACATGAAGCGCATCCTGGATGAGCTCAAGCCGCTGGAGGCATCCGTGCCCGGCCTGTCCGGCCGGGTCGACCACAGCCGCATCGTCGCAGCGGGCCACTCCTTCGGAGGCCAGACCGCCGGCATCCTGGTAGGTCTGCGCGTCACCGACCCCCAGACCGGCACCGCCGACGACCTGTCCGACTCCCGGGTCATGGCCAGCATCCAGCTGGCCACGGCCGGCGAGGGCGGCGACGAACTGACCCCTTTCGCCCACGAGAACCTTCCCTGGCTCCGCGACCAGGACTTCTCCCACATCACCGCCCCCGGACTGGTGGTCGCCGGCGACAAGGACGATCTCCCGCTCACCACCCGAGGACCCGCCTGGACAAGCGACCCCTACACCCTCAGCCGCGGCAACAAGAGCCTGCTCACCGTCTACGGCGGCGAGCACTTCCTCGGCGGCATCTCCGGCTACCGGGCAGCAGAGACCACCGACGAGGACCCCAGCCGCGTCGCCCTCATCCAGCAGGTCACCCTCGCCTACCTACGCCACATCACCGGCATCAACCACACCGACTGGCAGATGGCCCGATCCGTCCTCGCCGACGCCCACGCGCTGGGGCGGCTGGACAGCAAGTGACCCTCGGCGGTTGAAATACACGCCTTCGTCCGCCCAGCGACCCCCCGTAGGATCAACGCGGGCCGGCACTAGTAGCCGCGACGGCGGTCGCGGACTGCGTCCTGGGGTCGCCGCGTGCGGCGGTGCCCCAGGACGGTCCTGCCACGCCACGCGTAGTTGCTCAGACTTCGATGGCACACGCTCAAACTCCGATGGCACAGGACGCCCTTCGCGAACCGGCGTCGGCGCGCTCCCGGCGGTGGGGGAGCACCCTGGAAGTGCGCACGAAGGACGTCCGTGCCCCGTCTCAGTCGATCTGGGCCCGGTCTCAAATGATCTGATCCGACTCGCTCGGCGTCTCAGATGATCTGGTCCGCCAGGACACCTGTCGGCGGGGAGGCAGCCTTCGCCAGTGAGTGCAGGGTCCGCTGGGGGCTCGCGCGTGGCGTTGTCACTGGTGACTGGCGTGAGCGCGCTGGCATCACGCCCCTGGGGCACAGGGAGGGATTGTCCAATTGGCCTTCCGCGAAACCGCGTGTTCTCGTAGCGTGTTCACTCCCGGTAAGGGTGTAGGCGTGGAGGGTGGTGTGGGGGTGGATCCAGTCTCGGTGGCGCTGCTGGCGGCGCTGGCTGGCGGCGCCGGTAGTGAGGCCGGACGGCAGGCTTGGACAGGGCTGAGTGCCTTGGTGCGGCGTCCGTTCCGGTGTGGTCAGGGAGATTCCCCCGATGCTCCGGCGGTCAGTTCCGGGGAGGCCGAGCTGACCAGGCTAGCGGAGGCGCCAACAGATCCGGCCCGCGCGCAGGCCCTGAGCACCGCCTTGGCAGTGCGGGCCGTGCTGGACGCAGAATTCTCTGCCGGTTTGCAGCGATGGCACGAGCAGGCGCGGCTGGTGCGCACCGGTGACGGTGAGGTGCACAACACGATCAGTGGTGGCACCTTCTCCGGTCTGGTGCTGCAGGGCCGGGATTTCTCCGGAGTCTCCTCAACCACCCTGCCCCCACCCCCGGCTGCCCCCGGCGCCAGTACGCCGCCAGTACAAGACTGACCGGCATGGCCGGGGCGGACGCGTTCGGCGAGGACGGCGCGAGCGAGTCGATATCGAACAGGATCAGCGGCGGTGTCTTCTTCCATGCGGTGATCCAGGGTCGAGACATCACGGTGCAACTGCCCGCTGAGGTCACCCCGGCGCTGTCGGCACTGCCTGCTGGCAGTTCGGAGTTCATAGGCCGGGAGACCGAGTTGGACGTCCTACTGGACATCCTCGACCCTTGTTCGCCGGGTCGGACGGCGCTGTCTGTGGTCGCGGGCCTGCCGGGCGTGGGTAAGACGGAACTGGCCGTCCAGGCGGTGCGTGCGGCCCAGCATCGTGGCTGGTGCCCAGGGGGCGTACTCTTCGTCGATCTGTACGGCTACGACGGGCCACGACGGCTGACGCCGGGTCAAGCCCTCGACGGCATACTGCGGGCGCTCGGCGTACCGGCTGAGCACATCCCGCCACGTCCCGATGACCGCTCACGCCTATACGCCTCCATTCTGACGACCTACGCGCGGGACGGCCAGGCGCTGGCCGTAGTGCTGGACAACGCGTCGAGCGTCGAACAGATTCGCCTCCTCCTGCCAGTCGACGACAGGACGCGTACGATCGTCACCTCCCGGAATAGCCTGGCCACCCTGGATGCCCGGCTGCTCGATTTGGACGTGCTGGATGAGGAGACCTCGGTAGGGCTACTCGCGGGCATCCTGCGACGTGCCCGCGGTACCGACTACCGCACCGCCCGCGACCCGCAGACTGCCTATGCGATCGCCCGACGCTGCGGGTACCTCCCCCTGGCCTTGCGCATCGTTGGGGCGTTGCTCGCCGAGGAACCCTCTCGTTCACTGGCGGAGCTGGCGCGGGACCTTGAGGACGAGCGGGCCCGGCTCGCGGAGCTGGAGGTGGAGGACCTATCGATCCGTTCAGCCTTCGACCTGTCCTACCGGAGCCTGACGGGCCCCATCGCCGAGATGTTCCGGCTGCTGGCACTCCACCAAGGGCCTGACATCTCGACCGAAGCGGCCACCGTACTCGGCCTCACGGACGAGAGGGAGACGCGCCAGGTATTGGAGTCTCTGGCCCGGGCCCACCTGCTGCACCATGGCGACACACGAGGTCGCTGGCGACTGCACGATCTAGTACGACTCTTCGCCAGTGAGCGCCTGGCGTCTGACACCCCGCCTGAGCAGCGCAAGGGGGCCGAGGAGCGGCTGGTGACGTTCTATCTGAACGGAATACGCCAAGCCGCGGATATTCTGCGGCTGGACTCGCCGGTGACGCGCGACGAGGAGATCTACTTCGACCCTCGCTCGGATCCGGACGACACCGCGACCGAGCGGTTCCGGGAGCACTTCCGCTCGACTGTCCGGATGGCTGTCGAAGTCCTCAGCGAGCAGATGCCCGACCTGCTGCCTCCACGTGACGCCGCCGGATCGGATCCGGAGCGCCTGCTGCGCCGCGACTCCCTCGGCGAGGCCCGGCGTTCCGAGGTGGCGGGGGTTCTCACCTGGCTCGAATCCGAGCGCGCGAACCTACTGGCGACCGCCGCCCACACCACATCGTCGAACGAGGGAGTTGGTCTCACCGGACTACTGGCGTCGCTGACCAGTCTGCTGCGAGATGTCGCGGAGGCCATGCGATGGGATTCGCAGATCGGGGCGATGGCCTCCGAGGCCCACTGGCAGGCAGCCGCGCTTCACCGGGGCCTCGCTGATCAGCGTGCGGAGGCGGTGCACCTCAACAACAGTGCCGTCATGGCCGAGCGGCCGGGCAAACAGAGCGTCGAACGGCAGGCGAGGGCCGTCGAACTCTTCGAGGGGCTCGGGGACCTCGTCGCTCATGCGACAGCCCTCGCCAACCTCGGCACCGCCCTCCACTTGCTGGGCCAGTACGAGGGAGCCGCCGCAGCACGGCGGCTGGCCGCCGACGAGTTTCACAAGGCCAGAAGCACGAACGGTCTGGGCGAGCAACTGGTCCGACGGGGGATCTCCCTGCGTGCGGCCGGGCGGATTGAGGACGCCGTCGACGCGTTCGGCCTGGCGGCCAGTGTCTTCGACACCAACCGCTCCCTCCGGGGCGAGGACTACGCCCTCGAAGCCCTAGCGGAGCTGCTGGACGGCGTGACCCAGCCCGCCCTTGCCGCGTCGGTGCTTGGCAAGGCCACCGATATCTTCGGTCGTGCCGGCGAGGTCTACAAGCAGGGGTTCGCACTCGTCAACCTTGGTCTGGCTCTGCGTCACCTGGGCCGCCACGACGAGGCGGCCACAACCCTGCGACGGGCGGACAAGCTCTTCGTCCCCTTCGTCGACGAGACCTGGGCAGCGGAGCCCTCGGAGCGGGTCCGGCGGTTCCTGGCCGACCCGACGCCGGCAACTGGCCAGGAGTGGTGGGCCCAGCGCCACCGCTTCACCCGCTAGCGCCACGAACAGGTTTCCCGCCGGGGTGATCTTCCTGTTGTACGCGCATGAAGACAGGGCCTCTCGGTAGCTCGGGGATGCGAATCTGACCGAGCAGTGC
>NZ_JBIUBL010000074.1:0-6073 GCF_044548015.1 Streptomyces sp. NPDC052236
CGGTCCGACAAACGCTCACCCGCAGGCGACTTGACCTGCCCCACCCTCGCCACACCACAACCAACGAGCCCAGGACATCTAAGTCACCAGCATTGCTCCTAGGCCACAACAATCCCTTGAGTCGCCTTCCGCGCAGCGCTCACCCTGATCACTGACTCCCGCTCACCAACGCGGGAGCGTTCAGCGTTCAGGGGAGGAAGTCCATACATGCGAAGACTCCAAGCCCTCTGGGCCGTGGCAGGAGCGGCCGGACTGCTCGCCGGGGCCGTCACCCCCGCGGCGGCAGGCCCCGGGCTACCGGTCACCGCACCGGACGCCACACTCGTGCGGAGCGGCACCACAGGCAAGCAGACCGCCGTCAGAACCAGCGCAACCAGCACGCAGACCGTCACCCTCGTCACTGGCGACACTGTGTCGTTCACCGTCGGCCCAGAGGGCAAGTACGCGGTCGAGGTCCGGCGCGGCAAGGGCCGTGAGGCCGCCACCTTCCTGTCGAGCGAGCGGAACGGCGAGGTCAGCGTCCTGCCGGCGGACGCGATCCCGCTGGTGCAGGCGGGCCGTCTGGATCCGGCCCTGTTCAACGTCACCCAACTGGTGAAACAGGGCTACTCGGACGCGAAGACCGATGTCACCCCGCTGATCGCCACCTACAAGAAGGGCAGTTCGACCCCCGACGGGGCGCGCCGGACGCTCGCGCTGCGCGGGATCGGCGGCGCCGCGCTCAGCGCGAAGAAGTCGACCGCCTTCTGGGCGGACATCGCACCGGCCCTCGGCACCGAGCCCACCGCCAAGGCCGCGAAACAGCTCGGCGACGGCATCGAGAAGATCTGGCTGGACGCTAAGGTGACGGCGTCCCTCGATGTGAGCGTGCCGCAGATCGGCGCGCCCGAGGTGTGGCAGACGGGCTACGACGGCAAGGGCGTCAAGGTCGCCGTCCTGGACACCGGCGTGGACGCCAATCACCCGGATCTCGCGGGGAAGATCGCGGAGTCGACGAGCTTCGTACCGGACCAGACGGTGCAGGACGGCCACGGTCATGGCACCCATGTGGCATCCACGATCGTCGGCTCGGGCGCGGCCTCGGACGGCGAGCGCAAGGGTGTGGCGCCGGGTGCGGAACTGCTCGTCGGCAAGGTGCTGGCCAACGACGGTCGCGGCCAGACCTCCTGGATCCTCGCGGGCATGGAGTGGGCGGCGAACTCCGGCGCGAAAATCGTCTCCATGTCCCTGGGCGGCACGGCCTCGGGTCCCTCGGACGTGCTGAGCGAGACCGTCGACGAACTGTCCGCATCCACCGGCACCCTCTTCGTGATCGCGTCAGGCAACGCGGGACCGGACGAGCAGACCGTGGGCACCCCTGGCATCGCCAACTCGGCGCTGACGGTGGGTTCGGTCGACAAGTCCGACAAGCTGGCCTCGTCCTCGAGCCGTGGACCGCGCCTCGGCGACTCCGCGATCAAGCCGGAGATCACCGCACCGGGCGTGGCCATCACCGCGGCCCGCGCCTCCGGCACCGCCATGGGCACGCCGGTCGACGACTACTACACGACGGCGAGCGGCACGTCGATGGCGACCCCGCATGTCTCGGGCACCGCGGCGCTGGTCGCGCAGGCCCATCCGGACTGGACGGGACAGCAGATCAAGCAGGCCCTGGCCACTACCGCGAAGGCAAATACCGTCAACTCCGTGTTCGAGCAGGGCGACGGACGGGTCGACGCCGTACGGGCCGTCCAGCAGGGCGTCTTCGCGACGCCGACGCTGAGCTTCGGCAAGTACGAGGACGGCGACAACAAGGCCGACAGCAAGGACATCACGTACACCAACACCACCGACAAAGCGGTGGAGTTGAAGATCTCCTCGACCCTCACCGATGCCGCCCTGAGCGCGGACGTCATGACCGTCCCGGCGAAGGGCACCGCCACCGTCGGGGTCACGGTCGACCCGGCCGAGGAGGCACAGGGCCGGTACACGGGACACATCACAGCGAGCGCCGACGGCGTCCAGGTCACCACCGCCATCGGCTTCGAGAAGCTGCCGAAGACCTACGACCTGAAGGTCTCGCTGGTGAACCGCGACGGTAACCCGTCCACCGCCGCGTCACTCTTCATGCTGCAGGAGCTGAACGGCGCGTACCCGGACACGCACGGGTTCCTCGGCAAGGGCTGGACCTTCCAGGTGCCGGCCGGTACGTACTCGATGGCGTCCTGGATCCCGGATGTGGACGCGGCCGGGCTGGCGGTCGGCACGTCGGTCGTCGGCGACCCGGAGATCAAGGTCGACGGAAACACGGAGGTCGTCCTCGACGCCCGCAAGGCGGTCGAGATCAAGCCGAAGACCAAGGAAGACTCCGAGTTCCAGGGCTTCAGCACCAACTGGCACCGGGAAGGGCCGGGCAGTGGCTTTGGGCTGACCTACAGCCAGGGCTTCTGGACCGACCATGTCTATGTGGCTCCGACCGAGAAGGTCACCGAGGGCATGTTCGAGTTCTCCGCCAAGTTCCGGCTGTACGAGAAGGAGCTGACGGCGAGCGTCACCAGCCCTGAGAAGTTCGCGCTGCCCCTCGACTACACGCAGACGTACACCGGCTTCCCGGCGAAGATCAGCGGTGACCACACGGTGCGTGCGGTGGACGCGGGCAGCGGCACCGCGGCCGACTTCGAGGGACTCGACGTCAAGGGCAAGGTGGCGGTGGTCCGGGTGGCCGCCGGTAAGACGGCGGACGAGGCACTGGCCAACGCGACTGCGGCCGGGGCCGGTTACGTTATCGCCTACCACGACTCGCCCGGGTACTGGATCGCCTCTGTGAACAGCACGACCATCCCGCTGCTGATCGCCACTGGCGAGAACGGCGCGAAGCTCGGCTCCCTGCTGAAGAGCGGGAAGAAGGTCAAGCTGAAGCTGGACGGCACTCCGGTCAGCCCCTATGTGTACAGCGTGATGTTCCCGCAGACAGGCGCCGTCTCGGCCAACCAGACTTACAACCTCAACAGCTCCAACACGGTGAAGCAGACGGTTCGCTACCACGGGGCCCAGGCAGGTCAGATCGGCAAGGACGCCGTGTACCGGTACCGCCCCTGGCAGACGGCCGACATCGCGACGACCAACAATGTGCAGCTCGGCACGGAGCGCATCGAGTACTACAACGTCTCCGACAGTCGGATCTGGCACGCCGTCTATCCGGACTCGAAGGCGAACTATCCTCAGCGGGACTCCCTGCAGATCTTCGACCGGGCGGGCAGGCTGCCCACCGAGGACTGGCTGCGCCAGGTCGTCCGCCCGGCGACCAGTGAGCAGTACGGCCTCTCCCAGCGCACCGGCGACAGACTCACCTTCAGAGTCCCGGAGTTGAGCGACGCCACGACGGGTCACTACGGGTCCGTGGAGAACGTCCAGGACACCGCGAAGGGCAAGCTGTACGCGGACGGACAGTTGGTCGGCGACACCACACTCGGCGGAGTCGGCGCCTTCAACGTCCCGGCGGCGAAGGCCTCGTACCGCCTCGTGCTCGACGCTGAGCGCACGGCCGACTGGGCCGAGTACTCCACCAGCACCCACACCGAATGGTCCTTCGCCTCGGCGCACACAGACCAGCAGACGGCGCTGCCGCTGCTCTCCGTCGACTATGACGCTCGGGGGCTTGACCTCCTCAACCGCGCCGAGTCCGGGCGCGAGCTGAAGCTGGGCCTGACGGTCCGCGATCAGACGGGGAGCGTGGCGGCCAAGAGCCTCAAGGCCTGGGTCTCGTACGACGACGGGGTTTCCTGGAAGGAGGTGAAGGTCTTGCACGGCGAGGCGAAGTTCAAGCCCGCGAAGAGGGCTCAGTCCGTGACGCTGCGCGTACAGGCCGCCGACCGGGACGGCAACAAGATCGACCAGACCGTGCTGCGGGCGTTCGGCCTGAAGTAGACACGGCGTTCGGCTTGAACTGAACGACGGCCCGGGGCGGTGCGAAGCCCCTTAACAAAGATCCTCTACCGTGCTGGGCCATGGTGAACACGGCATACGACACGGACCTACAGCACACGGCAAGACAGACCCCTGCCGCGAGCCCCTGGGCCGCGGTGGGGGTCTCCGCCCTCGAGGAGCAGGTGTACCAGGCGGTCCTCCATCAGCCCGACGCCGGAGCGGCCGGCTGGGCGCTGCTGACGGGTGCCTCCCCGGCGCGAGTGCGCGAGGCCTGCAACCGGCTGCTCGCGCTCGGGCTGATCCAACCGCCGGACTCCATGGGCGGGCTACGCGCAATCGACCCACGGGTGGCGATCCGCGCACTGATCCGGCGGCGCGAGACGGAGTCCGAACTCCTCGCCGCCACCGCCGAGGAGATCGCCACCGCGTACGAGGCCGGGCTGCTGCGCGAGGAACCCGCACGGCTGATCGAGGTCGCCTCTGGCGAGGGCACCATCGCGGCGCGCCTTGAGGAGCTGTACGCGCGCGCCGAGCACGAGGTGTGCCTCTTCGACACACCGCCGTATCTCGCCCCGCCCGCCCCACAGGCGGATCTCCAGGCCGATCTGCTCAGGCGCGGGATCGTCTCCCGCGGGATCTACGCGGCGACCGCCCTGGAGGATCCGAACGTCCTGTCCCGCACCTGGAAGATGGTGGGACTCGGCGAGCAGGCACGGGTGTTGCCGTCCGTGCCCCTCAAGCTGCTGGTGGTCGACGGGTGTCGGGCGATGCTCCCTCTGACCGCCTCCGCGGCGGGCGGCTACTGCGCCGTCGTGGTGTGGCACTCGGCGGTGACCGAGGCCCTGCAGAAACTCTTCGAGCTGGCGTGGCAGCAGGCGACGCCGCTCGGCCGGGCGGCCGGTGACGGTGAACTCTCCGAAGGCGAGCGGACGTTGATCCGGCTGCTGGCGGCCGGGATGAAGGACGAGGCGGTGGCCCGCCATCTGGGAGTGAGCCTCAGGACGCTGCGACGGCGGGTGAGCGAGCTGCAGGAGAGACTGGGGGCGGCGAGCCGGTTCCAGCTGGGGGTGCGGGCCGCTCAGCGGGACTGGGTGTAGCAGGCGGAGGAACCGGCGGAGGGCCGCACCCCCGTCGGCGGTTTCTAGGGATGCGGCCCTCAACACGCTTCGGCCGCCGCCCCACCCCACCCGAGATACCCCGGGAAGCGTGGATCAACGACCCCTCCAAGCTCAGGGAACCCACACCACAGATCTCATAGCTACACAAACGTCTCACAGGACTTGAATTCTTCCGCATGGAGCTCACTGTGAAAGGACCGAGGAGTCGCTGCCCATGCTGCTGGCCAAGGAGGGCGATCGACTGCTGATTTTCGATCTGCAGGTCCATGAAGAGTTGCGGGTCGGCGAGCCGTCCGTCCTCAGGACGAGCGGTTGGGGCTCGACGCCGCTCCGGATTCTCCGACGTGCCCTCGGAATCCGGTGCGCCTTCCTTCTGGGCACGGAGCACAGGGCGGGGGCCTTGCATCTCTTCCCGGTCCAGTACGGCACCGACCAGTTGTGGGATCTGGGCACGCCGACGACCGTCGCTTCGTCCGGTTGGGGCGCACGGCAGCGCCCCCAGATGGCCGTCGTCGGTGACATGGACGGTGACGGGAGCAGCGATGTGGTGACCAGCGACCGTTCGGGTGCGCTGTGGCTGCACCCGGCTGCCGAGGACGGAACCCCGGGCACCCCGGTGGCTCTGCATGCTTCGCGCTGGAGAGGCGTCACGTTCTTCTGAACTCACCGGTGAGCGGTTACACCCCCGGAGCGGACCAAGATCCGGACCATTCGCGGGCCGACGTCCCGCCAAAGGTCGCCCTGCCCATCGTTCTTGCTGGTCAACGGTAGCGCAGCGCTTGTACCACCAGCAGACGAAGAATCTGCTGACCAACTTCCCCGCTTCAGCAGTCACACATTGCGACTGCCGCAACTCATCCGACGAGCATGGAGAGCACGTCGCACCAGCTCGTGGGATGGGCTTCCTCTGGGGGGAATCTGGGGAGTTTGGACGGCGCTGGGGAGCGCGCGTGGGGGTCACGTCCCCTGTGATGGTGTAAGCGATCAATCCTGCGTAGCGTTCGGGGTATTGGGGAGTGCATGGGTGGTGTGGTCGGCGTGTTCGGCGG
>NZ_JBIUBL010000075.1:0-5411 GCF_044548015.1 Streptomyces sp. NPDC052236
TACGGCCAAAACCGCCCCACCAAACAACCCCTGCGCCTGGGCTCCCTGAAATCCAACATCGGACACACCCAGGCCGCCGCCGGCGTCGGCGGACTGATCAAAATGATCCAGGCACTGCACCACGAAACACTCCCCCCAACCCTGCACGTCGACCGGCCCACACCCAAAGCCGACTGGTCCAGCGGCGCCATCTCCCTACTCACCGAAACCACCCCATGGCCACGCGGCCAACGAATCCGCCGAGCCGGAGTATCGGCCTTCGGCGTGGGCGGGACCAACGCGCACGTCCTCGTGGAGGAGGCACCCACCGTGCGGGCGGACACGCCCGCGCCTGAGGCCCGGACGCCACGGCCTGAACTCCCCTCCTCCTCCATCACCTTGGCAACACCTCCCGTGGTGCCGTGGCTGCTGTCCGCCAAGACGCCGACCGCCCTGCGCGCCCAGGCCCGCCGCCTGCACACCCACCTCACCACCACACAACCGGACGCCACCCCCACCCAGATCGGCGCCGCCCTCGCCCACACCCGCACCCACTTCAACCACCGAGCCACCCTCACCGGCACCACCCGCACCGAACTCCTCGACGCGGTCGCCGCGGTAGCCCGGGGCGAGGAGGCGGATCAGGTGCCCCGTGCCCGCGCCCGTACCGGAAAGACCGTCTTCGTCTTCCCCGGCCAGGGCTCCCAGTGGATCGGCATGAGCCGTGAACTCGCCGCCGCCCACCCGGTGTTCGCCGAGGAGCTCAGCGCCTGCGCCGCCGCGCTCGCGCCCTACACCGACTTCTCGCTCGACGAGGTCCTGAGCGGGGCGCCCGGCGCTCCCACGCTGGACCGGGTGGATGTCGTGCAGCCCGCGCTGTTCGCGGTGATGGCGGCGCTCGCCGCGCTCTGGCGCCACCATGGCGTGCACCCGGACGCCGTGGTCGGACACTCGCAGGGTGAGATAGCCGCCGCGTACGTCGCCGGGGGCCTCTCGCTCCAGGACGCGGCCCGCGTCGTGGCGCTGCGCAGCAAGGCCATCACGGAGATGGCGGGGCGGGGCGGCATGGCGTCGGTGACAGCGTCGCCCGAGCGGCTGCTGCCGCTCCTGGAGGACTGGGGCGGACTCATATCCGTCGCCGCCGTCAACGGCCCCTCCTCCATGACGGTTTCGGGGGACTCCGACGCCCTGGACGGACTGCTCGCCCGCTGCGCCGCAGAGGACATCTGGGCCCGGCGGATCCCCGTCGACTACGCCTCGCACTCCCCCCAGGTCGAGTCGCTCAAGGAGCGTCTGGCCGAGGTCCTGGCACCGGTCGCGCCGCGCTCCGGAGAAGTGAGCTTCCACTCCACGGTCACCGCGGGCGAGTTCGACACCAGCGGCCTCGACGCCGACTACTGGTACCGGAACCTGCGCCGGACCGTGCGTTTCGATGAGGTTGTCCGCGCGCTGCTCGACCAGGGGCACACCACGTTCATCGAGGTGAGTCCGCACCCGATCCTCACCTTCGCGGTGGAGCAGACGGTGGAGGGGGCAGAGGGACGGAAAGGCGGGACCGGCCGGGCCGCCGCGACCGTCCTCGGCTCGGCCCGGCGCGAGCAGGAACAGGCACAGTTCACCGCCTCGCTGGCCGCCGCGCACGCCCACGGGGCGCCCGTGGACTGGGACGCGGTATTCGACCCGGCCGCCGCGCGTGACGTCGAACTCCCCACGTACGCCTTCGAGTCGACGCGCTACTGGGCGGCGCCCCGGCCCGCCGCGGGCGACGTCGGGGAAGCGGGACTGCGCTCCACCGGACACCGGCTCCTGACCGCCGGAGCCGAACTCGCCGACGGCAGCGGGTGGTTGTTCACCGGGCGCGTCTCGCGGGACACGCACGGCTGGCTGGACGACCACGCGGTCTACGGCATGGTCCTGCTGCCGGGCACCGCCTTTGTGGACATGGCCGTCCTCGCCGCCTCGCACGTCGGCTGCGACGTGGTCGAGGAGCTGACGCTGGAGGAGCCGCTGGTGCTCCCCGACGAGGGCGCCGTCGACCTCCAGGCGTCGGTCGGCGCCCCTGACGCCCGGGGACGGCGGCCGGTGGCGGTCCACTCCCGGCCGGCCGGCGCGGCGGGCGGCGACGACTGGACGCGGCACGCCGGCGGCTTCCTCGCGCCCGCCCCGGCGCACGGCGACGCCTCCCCCGGTCCCACCTCTTGGCCCCCGTCGGGCGCCGACCCGCTGGACGTCGACAGCCTCTACGACCGGCTCGCCGACCGTGGCTTCGGATACGGACCCGTCTTCCGCGGGCTGCGCGCGGCCTGGCGGCGCGACGGTGTGCTCCTCGCCGAGGTGGACGCCGCGGCTGCAGGGGACAGCGGGGGCGCCGAGGGGTACGGGGTGCACCCGGCCCTGCTCGACGCCGCGTTCCACGTCCAGCTGACCGAACTGGCCGGTGCCGACGGAGCGTCCGGGCAGGCATGGCTGCCGTTCACCTGGTCCGGTGTGCGCGTCGTCCGGCCGGGCGCCACGCACCTGCGGGTGTCCCTCACCACGCTCGGCGAGGGCACCGTACGGATGTCCGCCGTCGACGCGGCAGGTGCCCCGGTGGTCACTGTCGACTCCGTCGTGGCCCGCCCGGTGGCCCCGGCCCGCCTGGCCGGTGCACGCGGGCCGGCCGACTCCCTCTTCCGTGTGGAATGGCAGGCGGCACCGGAGCCGGACCCCGCCCCGGACCCCGTGTCCGGACGCTGGGCGGTCCTGGCCGAGGACGGGACGACCATGACGCGCCCGGGTGCCGTGAACGGCTCGGACACCTCCACCGGCTCCACCGCCCCGCACCTTCCCACCCACTCCGCCCTCCCCCACCTCGCCGCCGCGCTCGACGCGGGCGGACCCGTGCCGGACACCGTCGTCGCGTTCGTGCCCGCGGCGCACGGCACGCCCACCGCAAAGGCGGCCCGCGCACGCGCCCACCACACCCTCGCGCTGCTGCGCGGCTGGCTGGCCGACGAGCGGTTCACCGACGCGCGCCTGGTGCTGGTCACCCGGAACGCCGTGGCCACCGCTCCCGGCGCGGCCGTCGCCCCCGACCTCGCGCCCCTGTGGGGGCTGGTGCGTACCGCGCAGTCCGAGCACCCCGGCCGCTTCACGCTCGTCGATCTGGCCGGCGACGCCTCCGACGATCCCGCGCGCGTCCTGCCCGTCGCGCTCGCCGCCGAGGAGCCCCAGGTCGCCGTACGAAACGGCGTGCTCTACATCCCCCGAGCCGTCCGTGTCCGCGGCGCCTCCGGCGGGCCGCTCCCCTTCGACCCGGACGGCACGGTCCTGATCACCGGGGGCACCAGCGGACTCGGCGCCCAGCTGGCCCGGCATCTCGCCACCGAACGCGGCGCGCGGCACCTGCTCCTGGCCAGCCGTCGCGGCCGGGACGCCGAGGGCGTGTCGGAGCTGACGGCCGAACTGGCCGGCCTCGGCGCCCAGGTCACCGTCGCGGCCTGCGACGTCACGGACCGGTCGGCGACGGCGGCGCTCCTCGCGTCGGTCGACGCCGCGCATCCGCTGACCGCCGTCGTCCACTCCGCGGGGGCCCTCGACGACGGCCTCCTGGAGGCGCTGACGCCCGAGCGGCTGGACCGCGTGCTGCGGCCCAAGGTGGACGCGGCCCTGCATCTGCACGAGCTGACCGCGTCCGTGCCGCTCGCCGCGTTCGTCCTGTTCTCCTCGGTCGCGGGCACCATCGGCGGCCCGGGACAGGGCAACTACGCGGCGGCCAACACGTTCCTCGACACCTTCGCGCAGTGGCGGCGCGCCCAGGGGCTGCCCGCGCTCTCGCTGGCCTGGGGCCTGTGGGAGGAGGCGAGCGACATGACCCGGCACCTCGGGGACGCCGAGGTGGCCCAGCTGGGCAGGTCGGGGCTGGCGCCGCTCACCACCGACGAGGGGCTGCGCCTGTTCGACGCGGTGCACGGCACGGAGGACGCGCTGCTGCTGCCCGCCCGGCTCGACCTGGGCGCCCTGCGTGCCCAGGCCCGCGAGGGCTCGCTGCCCGCCGTGCTGCGGGCCCTGGTGCCGGCCACGCAGGGGCCCGCGGGCCGGTCGGGCGCGGCGCTGCCCGCGCGCCTCGCGGCCGCTCCGCCCGAGGAGCGGGACGCGCTGGTGCTGGCGGCGGTCGCCACGGAGGTCGCCGTGGTCCTCGGATACGAGGACGCGGGTGCGGTCGACCCGGAGCGTCCCTTCAAGGAACTGGGCCTGGACTCGCTGGGCGCGGTGCGGCTGCGCAACCGGCTGAGCCAGGTGACCGGCCTCATCCTGCCGTCCACCCTGGTGTTCGGCCACCCGACGGTTCCCGCGCTCGCCGCGCACCTGCGCATGCTGCTCGACGAGCACGCCGCCGGGGACAAGGAGGCGGCGCCCGGTGTGCACGCGGATCTGGACCGCCTCGCCGGGCTGCTCCCGTCGGTCGCCGAGTCCGACGTGGCGGCCGTCCGCACGCGGCTGCGGTCCCTGCTCGCGGCGCTCGACGACAGGGGCGGCGAGGACGGCGGCGGTCTGCGCAGGGAGCGCATCGACGAAGCGTCCGCCGACGACCTGTTCGACCTGATCGACAACGACTTGGGGGTGGGCTGAACCATGCCGGACGACGACAGGACACTGCGGTACCTCAAGCGTGTCACCGCCGAACTGCAGGCAACTCGTGCGCAGTTGCGGCAGGCCGAGCAGCGCGCGTACGAGCCGGTCGCGGTGGTGGGCATGGCCTGCCGCTATCCGGGCGGCGTGACGTCCCCCGCCGGCCTGTGGGACGTGGTGGCCGCCGGGCGCGACGTCGTCTCGGACTTCCCCGCGGACCGTGGCTGGGACCTGGACCGGCTCTTCCACGACGACCCGGACCATGCCGGCACGACGTACGCCAGGGCCGGCGGGTTCCTGAAGGGGGCGACGGAGTTCGACGCGGAGTTCTTCGGCATCGGCCGCACCGAGGCACTGGCGATGGACCCGCAGCAGCGGCTGCTCCTGCAGACCGTCTGGGAGTCCCTGGAGGACGCGGGCATCGACCCGGGCGGCCTGCGCGGCTCGCAGACGGGTGTGTTCGTGGGGACGACGGGCCAGGACTACGCGCAGTTGGCGCGGTCGGGTCCGGACGAGCTGGAGGGCTACTGGGGCATCGGCTCGGCGGGCAGCGTGCTCTCCGGTCGCGTCTCGTACGTGCTGGGGTTCGAGGGTCCTGCCCTCACCGTCGACACGGCCTGTTCGTCGTCACTGGTGAGCGTGCACCTGGCGGTGCAGGCGCTGCGCCACGGCGAGTGTTCGCTGGCCCTGGCGGGCGGGGTGACGGTGATGGCCACGCCGGGCGTGTTCACCGAGTTCAGCAGGCAGCGCGCGCTCTCGCCGGACGGCCGGTGCCGTTCGTACGCGGAGGCCGCCGACGGCACCGGCTGGGGCGAGGGAGT
>NZ_JBIUBL010000076.1:0-5353 GCF_044548015.1 Streptomyces sp. NPDC052236
GGGGGGGTCGCGCGGGCCCGCCCCCACAACCCGCGCGGCCCCGCGGGGCCCCCCCCGCCCGCCGCCCCCCCCCCCCCCCCCCCCCCCCCGGGGGGCCCCCCCCCCCCGGGGGGGGCCCCCCCCCCCGCGGCTCTGTGCTGTCTGGAATCAGGTGGGAACCAGGGAAGTCAGGAAGTCAGGAGGTCAGGGGGTGAGCGGCGGCCTCGGGCCCTCTTCCTCGTAGCGGCGCGGCGGCTGCGTGGCGTCCGGGCGGATGACCTCGCCCTGGACGACCTTGCCGTCCGGGCGGTGCATGCGGGCCTGCTGGAAGGCCTCGCCCAGGCTGCCTGGCGAGGCGTCGCGCATACGGCGCTCCAGGGACCGCTCCGCGTACCGCCCCAGGGCCGAGCGGACGGGCGGCAGCAGAAGCAGCAGCCCCGCCGCGTCGGAGATCAGGCCGGGCAGCATGAGGAGCAGCCCGCCGAGCATCAGGAAGCCATTGCCCTTGCTGCCGTTGCCGCCGCTCCCGGGGCCGGGCTCGGGGAAAGGGCTCTGGCCGCTCTGCTGTCGCTGGATGGTCTCGGTGAGGTTCTGGAAGGCCCGGCGGCCGGCCCGCTTGATGACGACGGCGCCGAGAACGCCGCCGCCGACCAGCAGCGCAAGGACGGTGACCCCGCCGGCCTCCCCCGCCAGGACCGTCAGCAGCCAGATCTCCAGCACCAGCCAGGCGGCGATGGAGAGCGGGACCATGGAGCGGGCACGCGAGCGCTTGGGGGCTGTCGGGGGCAGGGAGCCGGTCGTCATGGTTCCAGTGTGCCTGGGGGCCTGCCGGAGGGACATAAGCGGGGGGCGGTGCCAGGGAGCTTCGCGGTCCTCAGGAGGGCCTCAGTAGAGCCCCAGGAGGGCCTCAGTAGAGCCCCAGAAGGGCCTCAGGAGGACTTACGGCCGAGCAGCCGACTTGTCCGGTCGCCGACGCCCCAGGCGGTGACCCGCCACAGCGCCTCCACCACGATGTCGCGGTTCATCTTGGAGTCGCCAAGTTCGCGTTCGACAAAGGTGATCGGGACTTCGACGACGTGATAGCCCGCGGCGACGGCCCGGCGGGCGAGGTCGACCTGGAAGCAGTAGCCCTGGGACGCGACCTCGGTCAGGCCGAGCCCTTCGAGGGTCTCTGCGCGGAAGGCGCGGAAGCCGCCGGTGACGTCCCTGATCGGTACGCCGAGGAGGAGGCGGGAGTAGGTGGAGCCGCCGCGCGACAGGATCTCCCGGTGCTTGGGCCAGTTGACCACGCGCCCGCCGGGCACCCAGCGCGAGCCGAGAACCAGGTCGGCGCCCTTGAGGGCGGTCAGCAGCCGGGGCAGTTCCTCGGGCTGATGGGAGCCGTCGGCGTCCATTTCGACCAGTACGCCGTAGTCGTGCTCGATGCCCCAGGTGAAGCCCGCGAGATAGGCGGCGCCGAGCCCTTCCTTTCCCTTGCGGTGCAGCACATGCACCTGCTCGTCGTGGGCCGCGAGCTCGTCGGCGAGTTTGCCGGTGCCGTCGGGGCTGTTGTCGTCGGCGACGAGGATGTCCGCCTCGGGCACGGCTGCGCGCACCCGGGAGACGATCGGCTTGATGTTCTCGGCCTCGTTGAAGGTCGGGATGATCACCAAGGCTCTGCCGAGCGGGCCGTACCGCCGCTGACCGCCGTCGTTCACTGCTGGCCCCTTAATGTCCGTACTCGGAGCCCCACCTTAGCGAGCCCTGGAGGTGCGGCTGCGACGGCACGGACCTGGGGTGTCCTGGAGTGTCGTGTGACCGGCCGTACGCGGCGGGCAGGCGCGCCTGGCGGGCGACGGATCGGGGCCCGGCGTCCTTCGGTCCGACCCGGGTCCCGCTGGCTGCGGGTCCGCCGAGAGCCGTTGTCTACTGAACGCCGGGCCCCACCCGGGTCGCACCCGCCGGCCGGCTGGACCCTTTCCCCGCTCCCGAGGCGCGGGCGCTGAACCTGGCTCCCAGTGGCGGTGTGCCGGTGCGGCACACCGCCCCCTGACCCAGCGGCGTTCGACGACTGCGAGGAGGATTGCCGGTCGGACATCCTGTGGTGGACTCGGCCGAACCTACCCGCCGGTGGGCGCTCCGTGTCAACAGCCGCCTGATCTGCGCATTTTGACCACATCGCCAGGTCAGCGCGGAGATCCGCAGGTCGCGGCAGAGCCCGGCGGACTTCGATCGGCGGTACGCGATATCCGCGCGTCACTCGTTCAGCCTCGCAAAGACGGTGCGTCCTGAGACGACCGTGCGCAGGCAGCGCGGAAGTTCGCCGCCGGGGGTGAGTTCGGGCAGGCCAGGGGTGCCGGAGCGGGGGTCGGTCGACCAGCGGGCGACCCGGTCGTCGGGGGCCTGGACGACGAGTTTCCCGGTGCTCCAGAGGGCGTAGTCGGCGGGCGCGCCCGGCACCAGGACCCCGGCGTCGTCGCGGCCGATGGCGCGCCAGCCGCCGCGCGTATGGGCGGTGAAGGCGGCCCGTACCGAGATCCGGTGTTCGGGGTTGCGGTGGAAGGCCGCGGCCCGGATCGTGCCCCAGGGGTCGAGCGGGGTCACGGGGCTGTCGGAGCCGAACGCGAGAGGCACTCCGGCGCGCAGCAGTGCGGCGTACGGGTTGAGGGTGCGGGCCCGTTCCACCCCCAGGCGCTGGGCGTACATGCCCTCCTCGCCGCCCCAGGCCGCGTCGAAGGCCGGCTGGACGGAGGCGGTGAGCCCGAACTCGGCGAAGGCGGCGATGGTGTCGGGAGTGAGCATCTCGGCGTGTTCGACGCGGTGGCGGGCGGCGCGGACCCGGGCGATGCCGAGGGTCTTCGCGGCCCCCCGGAAACCTTCCGCGACGGCGGTGAGCGCGGCGTCCCCGATGGCGTGGAACCCGGCCTGGAGCCCGGCCTCGGTGCAGGCGACGACATGGGCGGCGATGGCCGACCGGTCCAGGTGGGCGGCGCCGGTGTGGGCGGCGTCCGCGTAGGGCGCGTGCAGGCAGGCGGTGTGTGAGCCGAGGGAGCCGTCGACGAAGAGATCACCGGCCGCGCCGATGGCGCCGAGTTCACGGATGCGCTGGGCACCCTTTGCGTCTGCGACTTGTTCGGCCCAGTAGCCGACGACGCGGGGACCCGGCTCGGCCTCGGCCAGGCTCAGCAGCGAGGTGAAATCGTCCTCGTCGGAGATGTCGGGCCCGGCGCATTCGTGGACGGTGCCGATGCCGAGGGAGGCGGCGCGGGCGAGCGCGGCGCGCTGGGCGGCGGCGCGCTGGGCGGGCGTGATGGCGGCGTGCGCGGCGGCGCGTACGGCGTGGTGGGCGGCGGCGGTGAGCGGCCCGTCCGGGTGGTAGCCGGGCAGCGCGGTGATGCCGGGGACGAGGTCGAGCAGGGCGGTGGTGACCACTGCCGAGTGGACGTCGATACGGGGCAGGTAGAGCGGGCGTCCGCCGGTCGCCCCGTCGAGTTCGGCGCGGGTCGGGGGGCGCTGCTCGGCCCAGCGCGCGGTGTCCCAGCCGTGGCCGATGAGGACCTTGTCCCCGGGGTGTGCGGCGCTGTGCGCCCGTACGAGGGCCAGGGCCCCGGTCAGTGTGGGGGCGCCGGACAGGTCGAGGCCGGTGAGGGCGAGCCCGGTGGACGTGGTGTGCACGTGCGCGTCGGTGAAGGCGGGGGTGACCAGGGCGCCTTCGAGGTCGATGACCTCGTCCGCCCCGGCGGCGAAGGCGTCGGCCGCGCCCTCGGAGCCCACCCAGGCGATGTGCCCTCGTTCGACGACCATGGCGGTGGCGAACGGGTCGGCGGGGCTGTGGACTTCTCCGCCGCGCAGCAGCACGGTGCGCTGCTCACTCGGGAGGGGGGTGGTGCCGGGGGCGGTGCTCTGGGTCATGGGACCAGACTAGATACGTGCCGGGGCTAGGGCGTGTTTTAGAAGTAGCGCCGTCCGCCCGTAGGGCGGGCCCTGCGGCGTCTGGTGCGTGCAATCGCAAGGCGGTGGGGGCACCCCCAGGCGAAGCTCTGGGGGAGTAATTGGGCGACTCCGACAACACCGCGAGTGCGCGTGCCAGGCGTCGCGGGGCTGGGGGTCCCCCCGGACGAAGTCCAGGGGGAGGGACTTCTAAAACACGCCCTAGACACGTGGCGGGCGTGCCTCGTACGGGGTGGAGAGGACGACCGTCGTACGGGTCGAGACACCGGACAGGGAGCGGATACGGGTGAGCAGGTGCTCCAGTTCCAGCGGGGTCGCGACGCGCACCTTCAGGATGTAGTTCTCGTCGCCCGCGACGCTGTGACAGGCCTCGATCTCGGGGATCCCGGCGAGCCGATCGGCGATGTCGTCGGGGGCGCTGGGGTCAAAGGGCTTGACCGAGATGAACGCGGTGAGCGGCAGCCCTACCGCTACGGGGTCCACGACCGCGGCATAGCCGCGGATGACGCCGCGCTGCTCAAGGCGGCGGACGCGCTGGTGCACCGCCGAGGTGGACAGGCCGGTGGCCTTGCCCAGGTCGGTGTAGCTCATCCGCCCGTCCTTGACGAGCAATTCCACGATCTGACGATCCAGCTCCTCCATGCGGATCAACCTATTGCCCCAGGTCGCCTCCGGCACAGTCGGCGATGAGACGGACGGGTATCTGCGGGCAGCATGTGACGAACACCACAGGTTCGCGGAGGCGGTCCGGCGTGACCACGCGGTTACCTGCCGCACGCGAAGGGAATTGCTTGCTGTGGTCGAGGCCGCATATGCCAGGTCGGCCCATCCGAGGGGGAGATTCTCCATGCAGAACCTTAAGAACAACGGCCGTTCCGAGCGGGAACCCATGCACACGGGCGCCCCGGCCGATCTGGCTGCGACGGAGGAAACCGAGGCGCCCGATGACACCGAGGCCTTCGACGCGTACGACATGTACGACACATGCGAGATGTACCGGGTGATCTGCCCGGACTGCGCACAGCCGATCGCGCTGCTGGCGGACGAGGACGTCCTGCCGGAGCACGCGCTGTGCGCCACTCGCTGGAATCCGTTCGGGCTGACCGTCTGCGCCGGTACGGGCCGGCCGGCTGCCGAGGCGCGTGCGGCGGACGAGACCCTGGATGTCCAGGAGCAGCACACCGCGCTGCTGTTGACGCTCCCTCAGGGGCTCGACTGGCGCACGCAGCCCTTCTCGCACGTGGGCGGCCCGAGTTCGCGCCCGGTGAAGGTGCGGCCCGCGGCCTGACCCCGTAGGCCGGAAAGCAGCCGGCGCCGGGGCCCCCGGCGGGGGGGGGGGGGGGGGGGGGGGGGGGTTTGGGGGGGGGGGCCGCGGGGGACGCCCCGCACGGGGCCCGCCCCTCGGGGGGGGGAGACCAGGGGCCGGTGTGTATGGTGGGCGCCC
>NZ_JBIUBL010000077.1:0-4906 GCF_044548015.1 Streptomyces sp. NPDC052236
AACCGCGTCACTACCAAGGGGCCCGTTCTCTCATGCCCGCGGCCGCACCCGAACCTCCGTCCAGATGATCACCCGCGCCGCACACCTCGAACGAGGTCGGGTTTGCCACAACGCACTGAGTCAGCAGCGCTTTTGGCTGCCGTCATTCCGGAGGTGGCTGGAGAATATCCATCCAGTAGCGCCCTCTGCGGTGCCGTGGTCCCAAGCGTTTCCGGACTCGTTGAGGGTCCAGCAGTCCATCTCGAACGTCTCCCGAATCCGACGATCAGCACCGAACTCCACCCAAGCCGCTTAGAACCCCTTCCCCCGTTGCCAGTTGGACCAGGACCCGCTGGTACTGCGTGTGTTGTGCCACCACCTGCCGTCGTCGCCCACGCAAGCTATGGTGATGGACCAGCCACTGGCCGTTGAATCGAATCCGTACTCCGGCTTGCAGGAACCGCCCAGCCCGCCGTACCAGCTGCTTACTCCGGACGCCGTTGCCCAGCGGCTGTAGACGGCGCGGTTGGTGCCGAGCACGAAGACTTGCAGGTATCCGTCGGGCTTCAACCAGTACACGGCGTCGATGGGTGCGCCCAGGCAGTAGAAGCTGCCGCCCCAGTTGGTGAAGTGGCACCAGCCATCGTCCGTCTTGTCGACGAGCCCGGGGGTCTTTTCAATCTTGACCGTGCTGCTGGGTGGCGCTGGGGCGGCCTGCGCCGAAGCGGTGGCCGCGGTGGCAGCCAGCATGGCGCTCCCGGCGAGGGTGGCGAGCTTGAGTGTCCAGGACTTCATAGTAGAAACCTCCTGTTGTTGACTGCGGGTTGAACGGCTCACTCCGTGGCGGCGCGCACGGCCGGTCGCGGTGTTCGGCTCGCGGATCCTGCGAGGCGGCGCTCTGCGGGGCCTGCGGAGCCTGCGGGGAGAGCCTCCTGATGTGCCGGTACCGCTGTGGCCGGATGATGCGGCCTCGGGCGGTCAGTACGCCTAGGCAGCCCAGCTGCCGCTGGACTGCGCCGTGGAACGGAACCGGAAGACGAAGGCGGTACCGGGGTCAACGTTGTACTTGACCACGGTCCACTGGTCCGCGGCGGCGTACACGAAGTCATCCGGATCCGGACACTCCAGCGTGCCTTCGGGGATGTTCTCGATGCAGACCTGGACGTACCGGTTGGTCTTCGGCTTGATGTTGATGTCGTTGCAGGAGCCGGAACTCTGTAGGTGGTCTCCGGCCGGGTAGTCCCTGGGGCCGTTGGGCTTGAAGTAGGTTTCGGCAGAGCCGTAGCAGGATTGCGCACCGGCCGGTGCTGCGTTGGCGGAGGGGGCCATGGCGAGGGCTGTTCCGATCAGGGAAGCCGCAGCGGCCAGGGGAATCAGACATGAACGGACAGACATGATCTGTGATCACCTGCTTTCAGACGTGGTAGGCCCACTATGACCGCGCAGACCGCGAACCATGTGCTGTCCGGTCTGTCCTGGACACGTCCCGGTCTGTCCTGGACACGTCCCGGTCTGTCCTGGACACGTCCCGGTCTGTCCTGGACACGTCCCGGTCTGTCCCGGACAGCACCGCGCCCGGCACCGTCGGGACTAGCGTTACGCGCCCGTACCCCACGGTTCTGGGGGCGGGTCCCTCCCACATACCGCCTGTCCAATCCACAGCCAACTTCACCCAAGCCAGGCCCCACTGGCGACTACTCGAAGCGACAGTGGCGCCACATGTGTTGCACGCGATAGTGTCGCTTGCACCGGCGCTGAGCTGCACAAAGTGGTCTCCACTCGCCTTGCGCCACACGGTTACCCCCAGAGAAGACAACAATGGGGCGGTCACACCCAAGGCCGGCGGCCGCGCTCTGCACGGCAGGACCTGGGACCAGAAACGGATCGACATCGAGCTGTGATCGCCCGCCCGTGGGAGGGGCCCCGAACCGGCGCGCGGTTCGGGGCCCCTCCCACATGCCGCCGCCGGGTCAGCCCGCGGCGGCCCGCCGGTCGGCCACCGTCTTCCTGGCCTGCTGCAAGTCCTCGTACGTAGCGGCGTCCAGCGTCTCCATCCGGGTGAGGGCCTTCGTGGTGTCGTCCTGCTTCATCGCGCTGCCGCCGAACTCCAGCAGCAGCTCCACCATCGCGTGGCTCTTCCAGTGCCGCAGTTCCGCCTCGTTCACCATCTCCGGGCCGCCGGTCATCATCAGGTCGACCAGGTGCGATCTCTCGGTTTGGGGTCGGTGGGTGTGAGAGTCGGTGGTGATGGCTCCGGTCTGCACTATTTCGGTGCTGATCGGGGGTGTTTTCGGGGCTGGGGCGTCACTGTCATGGAGCGAGAGATCCGAGGGGAATGATGCTGTCGTGGGGCTTCATCTCATGGCGGGTGATGCTGTCTCAGGTTCGAGAGTTCTCAACCAGGCGCTCCTGGGCCCGCTGCGATCTGTCGGCTTCGTCGCGGGAGCGTGTCAGTGGCGGTTTGTCGGGGGAGCGACGTTTTTTGCTGGTGGCTGGCCATGGGGGTCAGGTTCGTCGCTGACACGGGGCGACATTTTGTGGCCTGACGGTTGTCATGAAGCGGTATGCGTACAGGTGGCTCATTGCCACGACGACGGCACATCGCACCCCGACACCCGTGTCGTGATTGGCGGAGATCTGCATTGCTCTCCCGCACACGAGAACGTGACCATCAGCTCCATGAGTCCCTCACGACGGCAGGCCCTTGAAGAGATCGCCGACCTATCCGCCTTCATGAAGGCACTGCGCCAGTTGAAGAGTGATTCCCGGCTGTCCTACCGGCAGCTGGAAGAGCGCGCGGCAGCCTCCGGGGACCTACTGCCCCGCAGCACCGCTTCCGTGCTGCTGAGCCGGGACGCCGTCCCGTGCCTCGATCAACTGGCCGCCTTCGTAAGGGCCTGCGGAGACGGGGAACTGGTGGAGGTGTGGCTTGAGGCCCGGGACAGAATCACCGGACAGGACCAGGCAACTCCACCGGGAAGCGATGACGCCACCCCTGTGGTCTCCCGCCAAGGCCGAACAGACGGTCCTCATGAAGTCAAGGCAGGCTGCCTTCAGACGAAGCAGAGCACCCATTCAGGGTTTCCGCGAGGCAGAGCCATTCTTACGCTGGTTGCGGCGGTGGCGGCAGCGCTGGGTCTGGGCGCCTGGGGGATGGCGCTCTTCCAACAGGATGGCACGGTCAAGCCCACTTCCGCCGTGACGTCCTCCCTGACCACCGTCACGGCTCAAGGGCCCGACAACGGGTTCACCCTCTTCGAGGGGAGAAGCGCCAACGGATCAACAGCAGCCAGCATCGGATACCGGTACTGGGACACCCGGGACGGCTGGTACGGCATCGAGTACGTCATGCCGTACTCCCGAGACCAACGTGAAACCCGCATGGAGGGCTGGGGCGGAACCCTGCGCATGCACTACGAGGACCGCCACGGAACCCACACCAGCAGCCTCACGGAAAACCCTGACGGCGAACCTGACGCGGGCATGGACAGCGTTCGCTACGGCATGAAGAACGTATGGTTCGAAGTCTGCGACTCCGATCAACAGGACCGGCTCCGCGGCTGTCAACGCCTGCATATGGCCAGACTCTGAGCCAGGGCGTGTGTCAAAAGTGGATCTTGATCCGAGATGATCTTGGTTCATGGAGCATGGAGATTTGACGGACGAGCAGTGGGCGGTGCTGGAGCCCCTGTTGCCGAGGGCAAGAAGTCCGGCCGACCGCCGATATCCTGCCCCGGTCTGGGACATGACCCCGCCGGGCCTTGACCCTTGATCGTGGACACCGGTTGTCATGCGGCAGCGGCCAGCGTAGTTGATCGTTGCTCGAAGGCGATCGGGCTGATCTGGCCGAGGCGGGAGTGCCTTCGCCGGGTGTTGTAGCGGGTCGCCCAGCGGAAGACCGCGAGCCGGGCCTCGCGCGCCCCGGTCCACCGCTTCTTCCCCTGCAGCGTCTCCCGTTTCAGGGATGCGTTCAGCGATTCCGCGGCGGCGTTGTCCGCGCTGGTGCCCACCGCACCGCGCGACCTGACTACACCGAGGTCCTCGCAGACCTGGGCGAACTCCTTGGAGGCGTATTGCGCCCCGTTGTCGCTGTGGAAGATCGCCCCGCGCAAGCCGCCGACGCCCCGGACTGCGGCCGCGGCCTTGAGTGCGTCGGTGACCAGCGAGGTCCGCATGTGGTCGGCGATGGACCAGCCCGCCAGTCGCTTCGAGTACAGATCCAACGCCGATGCGAGGTAAAGGAACTGGCCGTCTCCGATGGGCAGGTAGGTTATTTCGCCCACGTACCGGGTATTCGGTGCGATCGCCGTGAAGTCGCGCCGCAGCAGGTCCGGCACGGGCGTCGCCGCCGGCTCGGGGATGGTGGTGCGGACCTTCTTGCGCAGGTGCAGCCCGACAATGTTGAACTTCCGCATGACGCGTGCCACCCGCTTGTGGTTGACCCGCTCGCCCTCGTCACGGAGCTCGGCTGTCACGCGTGGAGCCCCGTAGGTACCGTCGGACTCGGCGTGGATATCGGTGATGCGCCCGGCGAGCTCGGCATCGGCCCGGGCCCGCCCGGCCCGCGCGTCCGCGCCGGCCAGCCACCGGTAGAACCCGGACCGGGAGACAGTCAGGATCCGGCACAGCCGCTTGACACCGAAGGCGCCACGGTGATCGTCGACGAACTGGAAGCGGCTGCTCACCAGCTGGTCTCGCCCGCAAAATACTTCGCGGCCCTCCGCAGGATCTCCCGTTCGAGCTCGAGTTCCTTCACCCGCGCCCGCAGCTGCCGGTTCTCCTTCTCCATCATGGTGGTCTCGCCCGCCCCGGGCCGGGCCGCCTCCTCGGCATCCCGCACCCACGTGCGGAGCGTCTCGTGGTTGACACCCAGGTCCTTGGCCACCGACGCATACGTCCCACCCGGACTGGCGTGGTACAGCGCGAC
>NZ_JBIUBL010000078.1:0-4285 GCF_044548015.1 Streptomyces sp. NPDC052236
TCCTCGTACTGGACGTACTTGGGTGATTCCGACAACGCAGCGAGTGTGCGTGCCGGGCGTCGCGGGCCAGGCGGGACTTTCGCAACACGCCCTAGAGCGCTCAGCCCCGCCAGGTGAACTGCTCACTCGCCAGATGAAGTGCTGAGTCACAACCGCCGGTTCGGGCCCTCACAGCTGCTCGGGGACCTACAGACCGAACGCGATGTGCTTCATGTTTGTGAAACGCACCTCCTCCAGGTCTGCGGCTCGGCGGCAGCCGAACCGTCCTGGAAGTGCACGTCCTTGAGCTCTTCGGCGGCGATCTCCTGGAGCTCCTGGTCGCTGGCGCCCCGGTCCTTGGCGTCGAAGAGACGGGCGGCGTACAGCGGGGCAGCGCCGAGCTCCACCGCGTAGGCCACGGTCGGCATCGCGTACCACGCCGGTCCTTCGGGCCGGTTGCCCTTCCGTGTGAAGGGGCTGGGCAGTTTCGGGTCGAACACGGGGTTCTTGACGTGCGTCGGCGCACCGAGGCCGACGATCGTGCCGTTCGCACCGCCGGCGAAGGCCATGTTCACGTCGATGCCGACCAGGCAGCGCTTGAGGCACTCGTCATCGGTGAGCGGACGTGCCCAGTCGTACGCCTCCTCCATCAGCATTTCGGCCGGGGTGCGCTGGTGGAAGCGCGGCATGTCCTTGAACAGCGGGTGCCCGTCCGGTGCCTCACACGGCGCGCAGTCCACCGAGTGGGCACGGCTGGCTCGGCGAGGTTGAGGGGTTGCAGGTGAGCCTCGCCGGCACCGAGGACAAGCTGGCTCAGCTCGACACCGAGCAGGTTCGTCGCGCCATCGCCGTCGACCTCGGGTTCCCGCCTTCGCCCAGATCGCCACCCGCACGAGCGAAGTTCAGAAGCCTGCCCGATGACCCACGAAGGCGGGGTTCGCGACGCAGAGGCCTTAACTCAGCTGGACAACCGCTGGGGAATTATCAGCCCATGAACGAGATCATGTTGATGTCGGATCCGACGGTCGCCGCCATGCCCGTGGAGGAGTGTGATGAGCCGTTGCTGGACTGTCGCAGTGTGCTGCGTGTCGACCAGCGGCGGTCCGATACGGCGGGCGACTGGGCCCATCTGCGAGCCGGTGTGCTGCGACGGCTGATACGCGCTCAGGAACTGCTGCCCCACGGGTGGCACTGGCTGCTGGTGGAGGGCTACCGGCCTCCAGCCTTGCAGGAGAGCATCTTCAACGACTATGCGGCTACGCTGCGGCGACTTCACCCCGAGGCGTCAGAGTCCCACATCCATACCGCCGCGTCGCGCTGGGTCGCCCCGCTGGAGACGGCCGGGCACGTCTCAGGAGCTGCCGTCGACCTCACGATCTGCACAACGGACGGCATCGAGGTCGACATGGGCAGCCCCGAAGCCGCCACCCCGGAGGAAAGCGACGGAGCCTGCTACACCCAGGCCGCAGGCCTCCCCGCTCAGGCTCAGCAGAACCGGGCTGTGATGATCGAAGCCCTGACCGCTGTCGGCATGGTGAACTACCCGACCGAGTGGTGGCACTGGTCCTATGGGGACCGCTACTTGGCCCTGGCCACAGGGGCAGCTGCCGCCCTCTACGGCCCGTGGCACCGGGCCTGAGCCAGCCGCCAAGGGACCACGCTCAAGTTGGTTCAGAGAAGCGACGGCCGACTGGAGCGAGACGGCCGTCGACACCGGACAGGTCGACGTCGTTGACGCGCTCGCCCGGCTGCTGCAGGGCGAGTGACGATGAAACGGCCGCCCCGCGCGGCCCATTACGCCGAGTTGATACGCCTGGCGTTTATGGAGGCCAGACTCTCCGGCCTGACTGGCCGCCGGCTGTTGGCGGCCTGTGACCTGACGGCCAGCCAGCTCCAGTCCGGCATGGACACCTGCGCAACGTCGCGGCCGACGAGGGATGGCCGCCGGTGATCTGGGACCGCGGCCACGACCCCCCGCACGCCGCCCTCCACCCGAAGACGAGTGGATCCACCTCGTCCTGGCCAGTTCAACGGCGTCCACGCCGCACTCGATCTCGTCGCCCGCTCCCGCAACTGAACTCCTGTTCGGGCCGCCTCCTGAGCGTCCTGGGTGTCTACCGGTCTGCTCGGCAGACCCTGCTGGGAGCGCTTGGACTCGATCAGTCGAACCGCGATCCCTTGGCCGAGTTCGCCGAGCATCTGGTCGCAACTCTGTGGGGTGCCTGGCTCGCCGAGTCACGGGTTCAGGAGGACTACGACCTCATATCGGCCGAGGGTGAGTACGTGCAGGTCAAGTATCTTGCCAATAAGCTGTCTGGCTGGCCGAACGAGCACCCCGCACATTGTGAGCGCTGTCAGCTTGGGAGCGCTTGTCGGGCGACGAGTTCGGAGCGGGTCAGCTCAAGCAGTCGGCCCATCCAGTTGCGCCCCCGGCGGTCGGGTACGTCCCTCCAGAAGGGGGAGTCCGAGAGGCCGGTGTAGCTGATCACGCTGTCCCCGGTGGAGAGGAGGATCTCGGCGAGGTCAGGGTGCTGGGTGAATTTCGCTTCCAGCAAACCGCGCATCAAAGCGAGCCGTACGCTGGGCCAGTCCGCTCTCCGCTTTGCCCGGCCTCCCATATCGTGTGCTTCCCGTCCGGTCGGCGCATCGCGGATCTGGTCGTGGTTGGAAGCGTCGGCCGCTGACAGAGCCCAGTAGCCGTGGAGTACGGAGGGGTAGGTTTCCCCGGCGAAGACCACCGGTGCTGGGAACTCGTTACGCAGCACGAACGGTCCGAGTATCTCCGGCCAGCCCTGCGGATAGACGGTTTCATGCGAAGTGAAGGCAGCTTGGCCGGCCACGACCGGATCGTCAGCATGCTGGACGGCGCGACGATCCCGCTCCTGTACGACTCCCTGGTCCCCCCGGTTGAAGTAATCCAGGACCTCCCTGTGCATGTCCGATGTCGCTACTGGGCCGTCCCCATCGACAGCGGTGCCTACGTCGGTCAGGAGGATCCGCAGGGGGCGGTCCTGACGGTCCATATCGCCGAGGACATAGATACGGCAGTGGGGTGGAACCGCTAGGTAGGCGTCTCGCAGCAAGATGCGGTTGGGCTCACTCGGATCCTGCTGGAAACGTCGGATCGCATCCCAGCAACGCTGTCCGGCCGTAGGCCGTCCGTTGAGTTCTTCGACCTTGTCGGCGACTTCGAGAAGGAATCCCTCCGGCGTCAGTGGTTCGCCGTATCGGGAGAGCCACTTCGACGGCTCGTCAGGCAGCTTTGAAACCCCGGGCTCTGTGGCCGCGATGCGGCCCGAGGCCAGCAGCTTCTCCAGGCCGCGCAGGTCAGTCCGCTCTTCGCCTCTGATTGCCCCGTCCGCGAAGACGATCAGATCGTCGAGGAAGTACTTGTCGTCCCATCGGCTCCGCCGCCAGACGTGGCACCAGGCCCCGTCGATTCTCTGCCCGTCCACTGTCCGATACGTCGGTCCCCGCCACGTCATGAGTGCACGCTACCGCCCGAGAACGGACAACTGGCCAAGCAGGCTCGTCTGCGGGTTGCTACCGCTTCGTCCTCCAGCGTCCGTTGAACCTGGACACCCAGGTGGCGCTGCCGCTCCTGGACCAGAGGTGCGAGGGGGAGGGCGGAGGGTGGCAGCGTCTGCTCGAGTCGGAGTTCCGTACCCTGGTTGAACTCAGCGCCGAGGAACGGCGGCAAGTCGTCATCCTGCCACCCAGCATCGCCAAGCTGACGGCGCAGCTGGTCAAGCGCAGGTGGGATGGGCGGCTCATGCTGTGGGCCCCCACGGGCTCGCGTACGTCAACGGCACGGAATGTGCCCAGGCCAGCGGCGGGGCGGGCAGCGACGCGCGAGGACTGCTCGGTCACGGCGGCAGTCGCGTTGCAGAAGTTCCTCGGCAAGCAGCCCGGCCACGCAGACGTACAGGCGGCGCGGTAGCCACGGCCGCACGATCGTGGCTCTCCCGCGCGGTGAAGGTGTTGAGGGTGCCCATGACAAACAGGATCGGGGCGGTGAAGCGCAGGGTTCGGAAAGTGCCGTTGGACAGATGGACTCCTTATGTCGGGACCTCGAGCCGAGGAGGAGCAGCGACGGTGCATGGGCTGTCGCGACGGCCGGCCAGCCTGTGGTCGGTCGGATGTCGTCCCGCGTGATGGTGTAGGCGATCACCGTGCGGGTGTGCGCGGGCGGATGCCCGGGGCGTGCATCCGGTGACGGTCTCCGCTCCCTGCGCAAAGGGCAGGCCATCGTGCAAATCTCCCTGGTGAACGGCCAGTTCAACCCGGGAGGTGCCCGATGGCCTTG
>NZ_JBIUBL010000079.1:0-3758 GCF_044548015.1 Streptomyces sp. NPDC052236
CGTCGGCAGCCGCAAACCGGTCACCTCACACAGCCGGTTCCGCAGCTCCACCGACATCAGCGAATCGAAGCCCAGATCCCGCAGAGCGGAACCGGCGTCGACGGTTCCCGCCCCCAGCACCTCCGCCACCACGGACAGCACGAGCCGCCGCACCGACGCCGTCCGCTCGGTGCCGGTGAGTTCCGCGAGCCCCTGGACCCATGGGGTTTCCACACCGCGGACGCCGACCGGGACCGTAGCCCCCGTACGTACGGCCGTACCGATCAGGCCGCTGTACAGCGGCCGTGGTGCGGGGTGCTTCCGCAGCGATGCCAGGTCCAGCCGGGCGGCCACCACCACCGGGCGCCGTATCGTCCAGGCCGCATCGAGCATGCCCAGGCCCTGCTCGGCGGTGAGGGGCAGCAGCCCGCCGCGCGCCAGCCGGTCGACGTCGGCCCGGGCAAGTCGTCCTGCCATGCCGTCGCCCAGTTCCCAGAGGCCCCATGCCAATGAACTGGCCGGAAGGGCCAGGTCGCGCCGGTGCTGGGCAAGCGCGTCGAGGAAGCTGTTGGCAGCGGCGTAATTGCCCTGGCCGGCTGCGCCCAGGGTCGCGGATATGGACGAGAAGAGGACGAACGCCGAGAGCGGCAGGTGCCGGGTGAGTTCATGCAGATGCCAGGCCGCATCGACCTTCGGCCGCAGAACCGCGGTCATCTGCTCAGGGCTCAGGGACCCGACAGTCGCGTCCTGGATGATGCCCGCGGCGTGCACGACCGCGGTCAGCGGTCGCTCGGCCGGAATGCCGGCCAGCGTGTGGGCCAGTGCATCCCGATCGGCGGTGTCACAGGCAGCGACACGTACCTGTGCGCCCATCTCCCGCAGCTCGGCCTCCAGCCCCTCCGCTCCCGCCGCCTGCGGCCCGCGCCGACTCACCAGGAGGAGATGGCGCACGCCGTGTTCGGCCACGAGATGCCGGGCGACCAGTGCGCCCAGCGCACCGGTTCCCCCGGTGATCAGGACCGTGCCACCGGTATCCAGGGGCTCCGTCGGGCCGATGTCCTCCGCGTCCCGTGACACCGCCGGCGCAAGCCTGGGTACGTACAACTCGCCCTTCCGCAGTGCCAGTTCCGGCTCTCCGCTGTCCAGGGCCGAGGACAGCGTGGCCCGGCCGACCTCGGCCGTGTCGACATCCAGCAGCAGGAACCGGCCCGGTTCCTCCGATTGCGCGGTACGGATCAGCCCCCACAGCGGCGCGTGCACGAGATCGTGGGGCAGCTCAGCGCCTTGGTCACTGGTTTCGTCCGCGCGAAGGCGCACCGCTCCCCGCGTCACCACGACCAGGCGCGTGTCGGCGAAGCGGGGGTCGGTGAGCCAGCTCTGTACGAGTGCGAGCGCATCGCATGCCGTGCTGTGGACGGCGGCCGGAAGGAGGCCGGTCAAGTTCCCTCCGGCAGCGGCGTCGGCGGGTGGCTGCAGGTACGGCACGACCACCGCGTCCGGCGCCGCTATGGATCCGTCGCCAATGCGCGCGCCGAGCGTGGCCAGGTCGGGCGCGAGAGCGGGACCGGACTGCCCGGAGTCCGAGAAGACGGAAAGGAAAGCAGCGTCGTCCCCGAGCACAAACCAGTCGGGTTCAGCGGCAGCGTCGGTCGTACCCGGTGTGGCGGTGAGGGGGATCCAGTCGATCCCGAACAGCGACCGGACGGGGTGGTCGGCCCGGTCCCCGGCGGCGGCTCGCAGAACCAGCGACTCGACCACAGCTACCGGAGCCCCGCTCTCGTCGGCGATCCACAGGGCTATCGCGTCCTCGCCGACCGGGGAGACGCGAACCCGCAGCGCCGACCCGCCACCCGACGACAAGACGTGAACACCGTTCCAGGAAAAGGGAACCCGGACCGCCCCGTCGGCCATGGCGGTGTCGAGCACGGTCGTATGCAGAGCCGCGTCCAGCAGGGCGGGGTGCATGAGGTAACCGTCAACGCCCGTCCCGACGGGGAGACGTACCGACAGATACGTATGAGGGCCCTCGCGCCAGGCACCCTCCAGGCCCTGAAACGCCGGGCCGTAGTCGTATCCGAGCGAGGCCAGCCGGTCATAGGCGCCGTCGACCGGGAGGGGCTCGGCGCCGGGGGGAGGCCACACGCCGAAGTCGAAGGTCTCGTCCGGCTGCGTCGCGGTACGCGGTGCCAGCGTGCCGGTGGCGTGGCGCGACCAGGAGAGGCCGCCGCCCCCTTGGCCGTCGTGGCCCTCGTGGTACTCGCGGCCGTCCTGCCTGTCGGCGGCGGGTCTTGAGTACACGGTGACCTTCTGCTCGCCTGCCTCGTCGACCGCGCCCACGATGAGCTGCAGTTCCAGCGCGGCCCCCTCGGGAATGCGCACGGGCGCCAGGAGAGTCAGCTCCGCGACGGCGGAGCTGCCGCTGAGACCGGCCGCCTGGAGAGCCCACTCAACGAAGGCCGTACCCGGGAGAATCGTTGTTCCGTCAATGGTGTGGTCGGCCAGCCACGAATGAGTGTCCGTGGACAACAGGCAGGTCAGCGCCACTTCGTCGCGGTCGGCAAGAGGAACGACGCTGTCGAACAGGGGGTGGCCCCGGTCGCGCCGCCGCCGGTGGGATGCCTGGGTATCGATCCAGTAGCGCTGTCGGTCGAAGGGGTACGTGGGCAGCTCGATGTGCTCGCGCCCGGAGTACAGAACGGACCAGTCGACGGTCAGCCCTCGGACGTGAGCCTCCGCGAGATTGCGGTGGTACTCCTCGATCCCGCCATGGCCGCGGCGCAGGCTGGCGATCGTCGCGACGTCGGCGTCCGCCACCGTGCCGGCCACCTGCTGGACGGCGAACGTCAGGACGGGCTCCGGACTCATCTCGACAAAGGACTGGTGGCCGCTCTCGATGAGCGTACGGAGCGCACTGAGCGCACGGAGGTTGCCCCCGGGAACGGGGGACGCCTTCAGGTCGCCGCACCAGTGGTCCGGGGTCAGGTCCCGCGGCTCGACCGGCCCGATCGTGAGGGACGAGTAGAGGTCGATCTCGGGCGGTTGTGGCGTGATGCCCGCCAGGGCGGCATGCAGCCGCTCGTGGACGAACTCCTCCCGCTCATGGGACGAGGCGTCGGCCAGAGCCGGGTCGGCGAGGGCGCGGACTCGGGCGGCGCAGAGGGAGGCGGCCTCGTCGAGGGTGAGGGCACCGGCGACATGAGCGGCGGCGATCTCCCCCTGCCCGTGTCCGAAGACCGCATCCGGCTGGATGCCGTGGTGCTGCCACAGCCGCGCCAGACCGATCGCCACGGAGAGGAGGGCGGGCTCCGCCCTCTCCGCCCCGCCGAGGTCGCCGGGCTCGGCGGCTGCGAGCGTGTCGAGGACGTCGTGGTCCAGGTACGGCCGCAAGGCCTCGGCACAGGCGCGCACATGGGTGGCGAAGACCGGCGATGAGGCGAGCAGTCCACGCGCCATGACGGCCCACTCCGGCCCCAGCCCCAGACCCAGCCCTGGTCCCGAACCCGTGCCCGGGACCGGCTCTTCACCCGTCCCCGGGAAAACGAAGACGGTCTTCCCCGGCTGTGCGGCTGTCCCGGTGAGCACTTGAGCGGTCGGCCGCCCTGCGATCAGCGCGTCGAGGCCGGCGCTGAAGTCGCCCTGGTCGGGAAGGATCGCGGCCCGGTACGCGAAGTGCGTGCGACCGACGGCTGTGGTGTGGGTGAGGTCGGTGGGGTGGGGTGCGGGGTCGGTGGTGGTCAGGAAGGTGTGCAGGCGCCGGGCCTGGGAACGCAACGCGCTCG
>NZ_JBIUBL010000080.1:0-3521 GCF_044548015.1 Streptomyces sp. NPDC052236
AGTAGGACGCCGCCGAACAATCATTGTGGGAATGCCCCGCACCTCTGGTGCGGGGCATTCCTGCGTTCAGGACCCATCGACTCCAGCCCGCGCCCGTCCCCCATCCCCTGTGCGCGGGCCGGCCCCGGCTGAAGGTAAGGTCAGGGGGCATCGTTGGCACGTTCCACAGGAGGCTCCCGGGTGGAGGTCCAGGAGACCCGCGTTCAGACAGACCGGGTGCTCACCATCCCCAACATCCTCAGCATGGCCCGCCTCGTTGGTGTGCCGCTCTTCCTGTGGCTGATCCTCCGTCCCGAGTTCGGCGGGCCCAAGAGCGATGGCTGGGCATTGCTGGTGCTGATGCTCAGCGGTATCAGTGACTATCTCGACGGCAAGCTCGCGCGCCGGTGGAACCAGATCAGCAGTCTGGGGCGACTTCTCGACCCGGCCGCTGACCGTCTGTACATCCTCTCCACCCTCGTCGGACTCACTTGGCGTGAAATCCTGCCCCTCTGGCTCACCGCCGCCCTACTGGCCCGGGAACTGATGCTGCTGGTGATGGTGGGAATCCTCCGCCGCCACGGCTATCCGCCGCCGCAGGTGAACTTCCTCGGCAAGGCCGCCACCTTCAACCTGATGTACGCTTTCCCGTTGTTGCTCCTCAGTGACGGCAGTGGGTGGATTGCGTCACTGGCTGCTATTTTCGGATGGGCGTTCGCAGGATGGGGTACAACTCTGTATTGGTGGGCAGGGATCCTCTATGTGGTCCAGGTCCGCCGCCTCGTCAAGGCGGACACAGTGGCCGATTGACCTCGTCGATGCGGTGCCGGGCAGTGTCGCCCGTCGCGCATGACGCCAGTGGGGCCTCTTGGCGGGTGAAGTCGGCTAGACCGTCGTCTCTTCAAGGAGGACGCTTCCGACATGAAGGCCGTCGTGATGGCCGGTGGCGAAGGAACTCGGCTTCGCCCCATGACCTCAAGCATGCCCAAGCCGCTCCTTCCAGTGGTCAATCGGCCAATCATGGAGCATGTGCTGCGGTTGCTCAAGCGGCATGGACTCAATGAGACCGTCGTGACCGTGCAATTTCTCGCCTCGCTCGTCAAGAATTACTTCGGTGATGGCGAAGAGCTCGGCATGGAGCTCACCTATGCCAATGAGGAGAAGCCACTCGGCACCGCGGGGAGCGTGAAGAATGCCGAGGAAGCGCTGAAGGACGATGCGTTCCTCGTCATCTCCGGCGATGCCCTCACCGACTTCGACCTCACCGATCTGATCGCCTTCCACAAGGAAAAAGGCGCACTGGTCACCGTGTGCCTGACCCGTGTGCCGAACCCCCTGGAATTCGGCATCACCATCGTGGACGAAGAAGGGAAGGTCGAGCGCTTCCTGGAGAAGCCGACCTGGGGACAGGTTTTCTCCGACACTGTCAATACGGGCATCTACGTCATGGAGCCCGAAGTCTTCGACTACGTCGAAGCCGACGTTTCCGTGGACTGGTCCGGGGATGTGTTCCCGCAGCTCATGAAGGAGGGCAAGCCGATCTACGGCTATGTCGCCGAGGGCTACTGGGAGGATGTGGGCACCCACGAGAGCTACGGCAAGGCCCAGGCAGACGTCCTTGAGGGCAAGGTCGATGTGGAGCTCGACGGGTTCGAGATCTCTCCCGGCGTCTGGGTGGCCGAGGGTGCGGAGGTGCACCCGGATGCCGTGCTGCGCGGTCCGCTGTACATCGGTGACTACGCCAAGGTCGAAGCCGGTGCGGAGATCCGCGAGCACACGGTTGTCGGCTCCAACGTGGTCGTCAAGAGCGGCGCTTTTCTCCACAAAGCCGTGATCCACGACAACGTCTACATCGGAGAGCACGCCAATCTCCGCGGCTGTGTCATCGGCAAGAACACCGACATCATGCGTGCCGCCCGTATTGAGGACGGCGCCATCATCGGCGACGAGTGCCTCGTCGGTGAAGAATCGATCATTCAGGGCAATGTGCGGGTCTACCCGTTCAAGACGATCGAGGCCGGCGCATTCGTCAATACCTCGGTCATCTGGGAGTCACGCGGGCAGGCCAATCTTTTCGGAGCCCGTGGAGTGTCCGGAATCCTCAATGTGGAGATCACGCCGGAGCTGGCGGTACGGCTGGCCGGTGCGTACGCCACGACCCTCAAGAAGGGGGCGACGGTCACCACGGCGCGTGACCACTCCCGTGGTGCCCGGGCGCTCAAGAGAGCCGTGATCTCGGCACTGCAGACCAGTGCCATCGATGTACGGGACCTCGAGAACGTACCGCTGCCCGTCGCACGGCAGCAGACAGCGCGCGGCAGCGCCGGCGGGATCATGATCCGTACGTCGCCGGGGGTGCCGGACTCCGTCGACATCATGTTCTTCGACGAACGCGGCGCGGACCTCTCTCAGGCCGGGCAGCGCAAACTCGACCGGGTGTACGCGCGCCAGGAGTACCGGCGGGCATTCCCGGGGGAGATCGGCGATCTGCACTTCCCCTCCAGCGTCTTCGACTCCTACACCGGCTCCATGCTCCGCAATCTCGACACCTCGGGTATCGCCGAGTCGGGGCTGAAAGTCGTCATCGACGCGTCCAACGGCAGCGCCGGGCTTGTTCTGCCCAGCCTGCTCGGACGGCTCGGTGTGGACGCGCTGACCATCAACCCGGGACTCGACGAGTCCCGCCCCACCGAAACAGCCGAGACCCGCCGGTCCGGGCTGGTGCGGCTGGGCGAGATCGTGGCCTCGGCACGGGCCGCCTTCGGGCTGCGTTTCGACCCCGTCGGCGAGCGGCTGTCCCTGGTGGACGAGCGGGGGCGGATCATCGAGGACGACCGCGCGCTGCTGGTCCTCCTCGATCTGGTCGCGGCGGAACGGCGCAGCGGGCGGGTGGCGCTGCCGGTGACGACCACCAGGATCGCCGAGCAGGTGGCCGCGTACCACGGCACGCAGGTGGAGTGGACGACCACATCGCCCGACGATCTGACGCGGGTGGGCCGCGAGGAGACCACCATCTTCGGCGGCGACGGCCGCGGTGGCTTCATCATTCCGGAGTTCAGCAGTGTCTTCGACGCTTCGGCGGCCTTCGTACGACTGGTAGGCCTGGTGGCTCGTACACAGCTCACGCTCAGCCAGATCGATGCCCGCATTCCGCGGGCGCACGTGCTGCGCCACGATCTGGCGACGCCGTGGGCGGTCAAGGGGCTGGTCATGCGCCGCGTCGTGGAGGCGGCGGGCGAACGACATGTCGACACGACCGACGGCGTACGGGTGGTCGAGCCCGACGGCCGCTGGGTGATGGTGCTTCCCGACCCCTCGGAGGCCGTCACCCATCTGTGGGCAGAGGGACCCGACGACGCTTCGGCTCAGGCGCTGCTTGACGAGTGGTCCGGCGTTGTGGACAGCGCAGGTCACTGAGCAGGTCACCGAGCACGTCACTGACATGGGGCGGGTGTGGGGGGGGGGGGGGGGCGGGCCCCCAACGCCCCCCCCCCGGGGCCCCGGGGGGGGGGGACCACGCCCGGGGGCCCCGGTGGGGCGGG
>NZ_JBIUBL010000081.1:0-2534 GCF_044548015.1 Streptomyces sp. NPDC052236
GAGTGGGAGCGCATGTGCGACATGAGGTCGCTGAAGATGAGAGGAGTTGGGCAGTGAGACGCCAACTCCCCGACCCGTGACCGATGGTCGGTCCCCAGCCTCCAGGGCCAAGGAGCAATCCGAGGTCCCGAGCGGAGGCGGTCAAGCTCAAGACTCCCGCGGGCCATCGTGGGGGAACAAGCGAAGGGGAAGTTCGGACGGGTGAACGCAAGTGAATCTTCGATTTAAAGAGTCGTTAGCCACAACGCCGCGCCGATGGCCAGCAGTCGGCGGCGATAACTCCTGGTGTTGAGAAACGCCGTGCGACGGAGGCCCTGATGCGGGGGCCACGGGCCGAGGACAGCCCAACCGTAGGTCACCGCAGGAGTCGGCTCAGAGAAGGCACCCACCCCGAACACAACTCATCACAGCGGAACATGGAAACCCCGTATAAGTCCGGAATAGTCGACCGGTAAGCCGGAGGCAACAATGGCCGAAATCCTATGCGGGATAGGATGGTTCGATAAGCAAAAGCCGCTTGAGCGAAAGTTCAGGGGAAATGGGAACGTCGCACAGGGTCTCACACCTGATGTCCCTATAACCCGGCGGATACGGGTTGACTGCGGCCCGGCCCGAAAGGGAGCCCACGCGAACCAGGTGGACACTGAAGAGACGATGAGCAGGACCTCATACATCGACGCAAGTTAGACGGGAAGGGTGAACGGCATGCAACATGGTGACTGTGAGGTCATCCCGAACGGAGTCGATGGCGAGCCGAGTAACTCCCAATTCTGGACCAATGTGGACTGGAAGGCGGAGTACCTGGCCGTAGAGAAACTGCGTCAGAGAATTTTCAGGGCATCTAAGAGTGGAAATCTGAAGCAGGTGCGCAACCTGCAAAAGCTCATGCTGCGTTCCCGAGCGAATACCTTGACAAGTGTCCGCAGAGTGGCACAGATGAGCACCGGCAAGAAGACGGCAGGGGTGGACGGTGCCGTCGCCATGGGGCCGTCGGAGCGGGGCAAACTCGCCCGACAACTCATTGCAGGCACAGTCGTGGAACCATCACCTGTCAGACGTGTGTACATTCCTAAGGCTAACGGAAAGTTCAGACCGTTAGGAATTCCCGTAATTCGAGACCGCGCCAACCAGGCGCGAGTTAAGAACGCCCTTGAACCTGAATGGGAAGCTCATTTCGAGGGTCGTAGCTACGGGTTTCGGCCTGGGCGGAGTTGCCACGACGCGATCGAAGCGATCTATAACGTGGTGGGACCGAAGGCAACCCGGAGGCTCGTCGTCCTTGACGCGGACCTTTCGGCAGCCTTCGACCGGATCAGTCATGACCACCTCTTGAGCTCTGTTGGCCTCTTTCCAGGTCGCAAGCTCATCCACGGGTGGCTCAAGGCTGGAGTCTTTGATCAGGGAAGTTTCAGCAAGACGACCGAAGGCACCCCACAAGGGGGAGTCATCAGTCCCTTGCTACTGAACATCGCCCTGCATGGAATGGGTGACGCCATCGGTGCGAACACATGGAAATCGCGCAGGAATGACTCACCGGCACTCATTCGGTACGCCGATGATTTCGTCGTGCTCTGCACTTCGGAACAGGAGGCGTGGGACTGTAAGAGCACCCTCGCCGCCTGGCTGGCACCGAGAGGGCTGTCCTTCAACGAGGAAAAGACTAAAGTCTGCCACCTCAAAGACGGATTCGACTTCTTGGGATTCAACATCCGTCGCTATCAGGGCAAGCCAATCATCAAACCGAGTGAAGAAGCAGTACAGCGCGCCAAAAAGCGGATCAAGGAAACAGTCAGGGGCTATCAGGGTTCAACGGTAGAAAACCTGGTAAGCGCCCTTGATCCGTTCGTACGTGGCTGGTCCACGTACTACCGGCACGCCGTCTCCTCAACCACATTTCAAAAGCTCGACACCTACACCTACGAGTGCCTGTGGCGTTGGGCGTGCAAGCAGCACCGCACGAAGTCAGGGCGCTGGATCACTCAGCGGTATTGGGGTCAGTTCAGGCCAGGAAGGATGACAAAGTGGGTTTTCGGGAATCCCGAACGCTACGTGTCTAAATTCGCCTGGACAAAGATCGTCCGACACACCCTAGTGAAAGGAAATGCATCTCGGGACGATCCAGAGCTCACAGAATACTGGTTGAAGCGAGCCCGGAAGCGGCTACCGCAGGTCGAGACGAAGAAGATCGTCACTCTTGCGGCCCGCCAGAAGGGACTGTGTACCAAGTGCGGTACGGACCTGATCGAGGGCGCGGGGTACGACCCGGAAGACGTCAGCGATTGGGCGAGGTGGTTCTCAGCCAATTCACGTGGCATCAATGTGCACCACATCGTGTACCGCAGCCAAGGCGGATCTGATCGCCTGAGCAACTTGGAAGTCATACACACGTCGTGTCATCGGCTGCACCATGCCGAAGACCGAAAGAGGACTTCTCGTTAGAAGCCGACATGTCTGCTTGAGCCGTGTGCCGTGAAAGTGGCAAGCACGGTTCTGAGGGGGGTCCCGCGCAGCGATGCGCGGGACCTACCCGACCG
>NZ_JBIUBL010000082.1:0-2358 GCF_044548015.1 Streptomyces sp. NPDC052236
GCCGAGTGGAGGCGTTTGCGATTGTACCAGAACTCGATGTATCGAGTGATGTCCTGCCGGGCGGCTTCGCGGGTCAGGTAAGTCACGCGTGATGCGCGCTCGTTCTTCAGTGCTCCGAAGAATGATTCGGCCATGGCATTGTCGAAACAGATTCCGGTACGTCCGGCAGATCTGCGAAGGCCGAGCCTGGCGAGCGCCTGCGCGAACTCGGTGGACATGTAGTTGCTTCCGCGGTCTGAATGGAATATCGCTCCCTTGGAAAGCCTCCTGTTCCGTGCTGCGTTGCGAATAGCTCTGGATATCAGAGGGGTTTGGTAGTGGTCGTCCATCGCGTAACCGATCACTTCCTTCGTGCAGCAGTCGATGACCGTCGCGAGATAGAGCCAGCCTTCCCCGGTCGCGATATAGGTGATGTCGGTGTGCCACGAACGCAGGAGGAGAGGTTCAGGAATGTAGGTCGGCACCTCTTTGAATGCGGTGCTGCGTGAAAGATGAAGGTAGGCCCTTCGGAGCCGCCCTACGGGGGGAGGCTTCAAACCGCCACATGCTGCGTTGGCTGAAGACCGTCGTGGTGAGCGATGTGGAAAAGGCGCCCATGAGGTGTCAGGTGGGGACCAGGAAGGCGAGCGCGAGCGAATCGCTGATGACGTGTCGAAAACGTATTTAGATGGCATCGAAACTGGGGGTGTAGATATGGCTCCAGGACAAGTCTGGCGGACACCCGTCTACTGGCCAGACGGTGCCCGGCATGGAGGCGACGCGAGCCTGGTCTGCTGCTTTCACGTGGAACGTGGGAAGGCGAGTCCCGATAATCCTGCCTCATTGGCAGGGAGAGGGAGTGTCCCGAAGCGGCAGAAACCGCGAGGGATCGAGTACCGGGGCGGGACTCGCCGGCGGACCGGCTCGTAGTAGTGATGAAGTCTCTGCAATGGGGATGGAGCGAAGGGGCCGGGTCATCCGTGGCTGTGTTCGTTCGATCAACCGGGTGTGTCCTGGGAGGAGTCGGGTGGGCGAGCTGAAGTCGCCAGGGAAGTCGTTTGAGATCTCGAAGTGGGAAGTATGGGAGGCATGGGAGAAGGTCAGGGCCAATAAGGGAGCGCCGGGTGTGGATGGTTGCTCGATCGAGGACTTCGAGAAGGATCTAAGGGGCAATCTCTTCAAGATCTGGAACCGGATGTCGTCGGGCAGCTACTTTCCGCCCCCGGTGCGAGCGGTGGAGATTCCCAAGCCGCATGGTGGTGGCACCAGAATTCTTGGCGTTCCCACGGTCGCGGACAGAATTGCACAGACCGTAGTGGCCGCCCGTTTGGAGCACGAGGTGGAACCGAAGTTCCATCCGGACTCCTATGGGTATCGGCCCGGGCGGTCAGCGCTGGACGCGGTGGAAAAGTGCCGAGAACGCTGCTGGAAGAAGGACTGGGTCGTCGACCTCGACATCCAGAAGTTCTTCGACAGCGTCCGCTGGGACCTCATCGTCAAGGCTGTGGAAGCGCACACCGACGCCGTTTGGGTGAAGTTGTACGTCCGGCGATGGCTGGAGGCACCGCTTCAACTACCCGATGGCACCTTGCAGATGCGAGATCGAGGGACCCCGCAAGGGTCATCGGTTTCGCCCGTGCTGGCGAATCTGTTCCTGCACTACGCGTTCGACATGTGGCTGGCTCGGGAGTTCCCGAACGTACCCTTCGAACGCTACGTGGATGACGCGGTCGTGCACTGCGTCAGCGAGCGCCAGGCCAGAAGACTGGTGGAGGCGATCGGGAACAGGATGGAAGAGGTCGGGTTGCGTCTGCATCCCGACAAGACCCGGATCGTCTACTGCAAGGACGCGAACAGGCGGGGCTCGTACGAGCACACGGCGTTCACGTTCCTGGGGTTCACGTTCCGCGCCCGCGCGGCGCGCAGCAAGCACGGGGTGACATTCCCATGTTTTCTGCCTGCGATCAGCAAGGAGGCCCTGAAGAGGCTCAGTTCCGAATTGCGCGGGTGGCGGATCCACCGGCGTACGGGACACACCTTCGCCCAACTCGCAAGGATCATCAACCCGATCGTGCGAGGGTGGATGCAGTACTACGGAGCGTTCTATCACTCCGCGCTGAAACCCCTCCTACGGCGCATCAATGCCTACCTGGTGCGCTGGATCCGCAGAAAGTACAAGCGACTTGCCGGTTTCAAGAAGTCCAAGGGGTGCTTCCAGGACATCGCACGGCGGTATCCGGGAAGGTTTGCTCACTGGCGCTTGTGCCGTAATTTCTGGTGATCAGGGTGGCAAGAGCCGTGTAACGGGAGACTGTTACGCACGGTTCTGTGGGGGCCGGAGGGTGAGATTCCCTCCGGCTACCCGACCCGACGAGCTTT
>NZ_JBIUBL010000083.1:0-2219 GCF_044548015.1 Streptomyces sp. NPDC052236
TCGGCGGCCCGGTGCAGGTCAGGGCCGTCGGTGAGGAGTTGGGCCTTGAGGTGACGGTGCGCGGGAAGATGGAACCGTTGCGGGCGAAGCTGACCAAGCTCGCCGACCGCGGCTGGCTGCACAAGCGTCCGGACGGCAGGTTCACCGCACGCTCGTAGCCGCGCGGGAGGCGGGCGCCGACGGGCGTAACCGGCGGGCCCCCGGCGGCAGTTGAGTTTGGTGTGAAGAAAAACAACCATCCCGTCGAGGGCCCTGACGGCCTTGTCTACACCGTCCGCCTGCCGCTGTCGAGTGCCACCCTGAACTGGCTCGCCGACCTGATACGCGGCCACCTGAAGAAGATCGGCTCACGGTGGCGGGCCCTGCCCGCGGGGAAGATCGCCGCCATCGTGCTGGCAATGCTGCGCTGTGACCAGCGGCCGGGCGACCTGGCCGGCGGCAACGGAATACACCGCACCACCGTGACCCGGTGGGTCAGGGAAGTCGTCGGCCTGCTGGCCGCCCGCGCTCCGCGCCTACAGAGGGCCCTGAAGAAGATCGCCCGAAAGGGTGGCGGGGTGGTGCTGCTGGACGGCACGCTGATCCGCACCCGGCGGCGCACCGGCAAGGACAACCGGAAGAACTACTCGGGCAAGAGCAGATGCCATGGCCTGCTCGTGATCGCGCTCACCGACGACCGTGGCCGGCTGCTCTGGGTCTCGGTGGCCCGGCCCGGACGGACCTCGGAGATCACCGCCTGCCGCCACGACCGGCTCACCGCCAGGCTGCGGGCGGCCGGCCTCGGCGCCATCGCCGACCTGGGCTTCGTCGGCCTCGACGACAGCGGCCCGGACGCCGACCCGGCGGTGATCACCGGCTACAAGGCCGCCCGGAACCGGCCCCTGACACGCGGACAGAAGCTGTCGAACACCGCACTGGCAGCGGTCCGGGCACCGGTCGAGCACGGCTTCGCCCACCTCAAGAACTGGCGCGTGCTCGGCAAGGTCCGCACCGACCCGACGTGGGCGACCGCCCTGGTCAGGGCCCTGCTCGTCCTGACGAACCGCGAAGTTTCCCGGTGACCGACGATCTTCACCGAAGTCATCCGCCCACGACCAGCACGAGCATCCCGAACCCCGCGCACACCAGACCCGTGACCTGCAACTTCATGATGCACAGTGCTCAATGGGCGGCCGCGGAACCACCGTTCTGACGCAGCCGCACAACATGTGAGGGCCCCGGATGCATTGCAGCGACCCCATCGCGTTCAGCGGTCCTGCAAGGCTGCCAGCCCGGAGCCGGGACGGGTCCCGGCGAGCTTGCGTTACACCTGGGGGACCGTCGCCGAGGCAGGAGACAACTCAATGGAATACCGCCCGGCTCCGTTCACACCACACAGGAGACATACATGACATCTTCCTTACGGAAGGCGATCGGCGTCCTGGGGGCCGCAGTAGCGGCTTTTCCCCTGTCCTTGGCCGGGGCACCGTCGGCGCAGGCGGGCAGCGCATACGGCTGTAACTACCCTGAGGTCTGCATCTACAGCGAGCCGACCGTAAACTCACGCATCATCGGACGGTTCAGGGACATCACCCCCAACTGGCAGCGGCTGAACAACCCTGAAACCGGATTCAGCATCGTGAACACCCGAAACGATGACACCGTGTTTGTGCAGCGCAGCAACGGGATCTACACGTGCATCAGGCCGAACGGCGGTATCTCATCGATCGAGACGATCACAGCCATCCGGATCCGCGCAAGCGCTATCTGCTAGAAGTCCGGTGAAGATCTGGTTGAAGGGCCGTCCGGCCGGAGCGGTTTCTACGGATCGTCGCAACACGTGGTCAGTTTGATCAGGCCGCGAGCAGTTTATGCAGGCGCTCGGCTGGGGTTTCCCAGCCGAGCGTTTTGCGTGGGCGGCCGTTGAGTTCGGCTGCGACAGCGTTGAGCTGGTCGCGGGTGTGGACGGTCAGTTCGGTGCCCTTGGGGAACTACTGCCGCAGCAGGCCGTTCGTGTTCTCGTTGGAGCCGCGCTGCCAGAGGCTAGCCGGATCGCAGAAGTAGACAGAGACATCCGTAGTGATGGTGAAGGCGCCGTGGGCGGCCATCTCGGCTCCTTGGTCCCAGGTCAGTGATCGGACGAGATGAGTCGGCAGGGTCTGGACGGTGGTCACCAGTGGAGGCATTCGGGGCCCTCACATGCGCCCATTCGACGGCCCTGACCTGCACCGGGCCGCCGG
>NZ_JBIUBL010000084.1:0-1925 GCF_044548015.1 Streptomyces sp. NPDC052236
ACATCGTCCCCACACCACCCCACACCCCCGACCCCACCACCCTCCGCCTCCACCTCGCCCAGCACCTCCCCGACTACATGATCCCCACCACCTACGTCACCCTCGACACCCTCCCCCTCAACCCCAACGGCAAAGTCGACCCCCACGCACTGCCCAAGCCATTCGAAGGCGTCCGGATCTCCGGCGCGGCGGCTCCCATCACGCGTACAGAGAAGGCTCTCGTCGAGATCTGGGAGAACCTTCTTGGGGTCGACGAGATAGGCATTGACGACAACTTCTTTGAATTGGGGGGTCATTCGCTCCTCGCGACACAGGTGGTGTCGCGTATACGTAACACCCTCGACGCCGGTACGTCCGTGCGAGACATTTTTGAGCGTCCGACCATCGCGCGACTGGCCGGTGCGATACGGGCGAGACGAGATCCGTCCGGGGTGCCCGCCATCCGTCCCAGCGAGGACGGAAACGCGGAACTGTCCTTCGCGCAGCGCCGTCTGTGGTTCTTCGACCAGATGACGCCGGATTCGGCCGCGTACAACGTCAGCGAGATGTGGCGGGTCCGCGGACCCCTGGACGGAGAGGTTCTGGAGCGCGTACTGCGCACGATCCGCGAGCGGCACGACGTGTTGCGGACGGAGTTCCGGCACCTGGACGGCGACCCCTATCAGGTGGTCACCGCGCCGTCCGATATCACGGTGGACCTCCAGGACCTGACCGGCCTGGGAGCGGGTGCCGAGGACGAGGCTGTACGGCTGGCAAACCGGGAAGGTGTGCGGGGCTTCGACCTGGCGGCCGGCCCACTGATCCGCGCACAGCTTTTCAAGATCTCCGACCAGCACCACTGCTTCGCCTTGCACTTTCACCACATCGTCGTCGACGGATGGTCGATGGACGTGATCTGGCGGGAGATTTCCACCCTCTACGACGCCTACGCGAACCGGCGCCCCGACCCGCTGCCGCCGCTGGAGTTCCAGTACAGGGACTACGCGGCGTGGCAGCGGTCCTGGCTGGACAGCGAAGTCGCCACCCATCAACTTGAGTTCTGGAAAGGCCTGTTGACGGGCGCAGCCGAATCACTTGACCTGCCTGCGGACCGCCGCCGTCCGAAAAGCCCGAGCGGCCACGGGCGCCGCATCGCGTTCAAGCTCTCCCCAGACGTCACCGACGCGCTGCGGTCGATCGGGCAGTCGCAGTCCGCGACACCGTTCATGGTCCTGCTCACGGCCTTCGACATCCTGCTCGCCAGGCACACTGGCTCCACGGACATCGTCACGGGCTCTCCGGTGGCCGGACGCGTCCAGGCGGAGCTGGAGAACATGGTCGGCTTCTTCGTCAACACCATGGCCTTGCGGCTGAAGTGGACGGACGACCCGACCTTTGTGGAGCTGCTGGAGCGGCTGCGCGCGGTCGCCCTGAACGCTCAGGAGAACCAGGACGTGCCCTTCGAGCGAGTGGTCGAGGCACTGGCACCGCAGCGGGATCTCAGCCGCAGCCCGGTGTTCCAGGTTGTCTTCGCCCTCAGCGGCGCCGACGAGGACGCGTGCCCGGCGGGCTGGTCCGTCGAACGCATGCGCCGGGATCTGGGGCAAGCCCGCTTCGACCTGGAGATGCAGCTCCAGGAGAGCAGTGACGGCTTGGTCGGAGCCGTCTGCTACAGCACCGACCTCTTCGATCAGGAGACGGTGCAGCGTCTCGTCGATCACTTCGTCACCTTGTGCGCGAGTGTCGCGGCCGATCCGCGTCAGCCCGTGTCACGGCTGGCTCTCTTCGACGGGACGGAACAGGACCGGATCCTGCGGGACGCGGACGGTGGCACGCCGGCAGGAGAACTCGACGGTCATCTGCTGGAGTTGTTCGAGGGGCGGGTGGCGTCGGGACCGGACGTGGTGGCCCTGTCGTGCGGCACACGGCGGGTGACGTATCGCGAA
>NZ_JBIUBL010000085.1:0-1719 GCF_044548015.1 Streptomyces sp. NPDC052236
AAGCCGACATGTCTGCTTGAGCCGTGTGCCGTGAAAGTGGCAAGCACGGTTCTGAGGGGGGTCCCGCGCAGCGATGCGCGGGACCTACCCGACCGACCAGCTGCTCACCGTCGCGGCCCCGGACACCGTCTACGACCCGGACGCCGACGACGTCGTCCAGGCGGAGCTCGCCGCCGACGCCGCGGCCGCCGCCGCCCGGGAGGCCGAGCTGCGCGAAGCTGCCCGGGTCGCGGCCCGCGCCGATGAGCTCCAGGCGCTGCGCGAGCTGGGCACGCTGGAGCAGACCGAGCCCCGCGAGGGCGACGAAGCCGCCCGGGACGAACTCACCCGGCGGGCCGGCTCGTACGTACAGAAGGACGTCGACGCCTGGCTCGCCCACGCCCTGGCCGCGCACCGCGGGCACTACGCGGATCCCGCCGCCCGCGTGACCGCCGCCGATCTGCTGCCGACGCACCTGCTCGCCCACGCCGCGCTGCTCACCGAACTTGCGCACCTCGTGCCGGGCGCCGGCGTCGACCAGCTGGCGTTCGCGGCCCGGCTCGCCGCCGCCGACCCCGAGGCCAGCGGAGACCTCGCCGCGTTCCTCGCCCGCGCCCGATCCGGACAGAACTGATCTGCGCCCCGACGTTGTCAGTGCTGTCTGCGATCGTGCCGGTGTGCACACTGCATTCGCTTCTCAACCAGCCATGTTGTGGCTGATGCCGATCATGCTCTTAGACGATGTCTCATGTGGTGAGTTTGGCGAATTTCTTGTAGCAGGTCAGCGCAGCGGCGAGGCCGAGGAAGGCGAGGAAGTGGCTGCCTTTGCGCTCGTACCGAACAGTGAGGCGGCGGTAGCCGAAGAGCCAGGAGATGGTGCGTTCGATCTTCCACCGGTGTCGGCCGAGTCGTTCGGAAGATTCGATGCCTGGGCGGGCGATGCGGGCGACGATGCGACGTTCCCGCAGCCAGGCCAGGGTGTCGGCGGAGTGGTACGCCTTGTCGGCGCGGAGCTAGCCGGGGCGCCTACGACGCGGTCCGCGCCGGGATCGTACGGCCGGGATCGCTTTCACGAGGGGTTTGAGGGCCTGGCTGTCGTGGGTGTTCGCCCCGGACACACCGACCGCCAGTGGGATGCCCTGAGCCTCGGACAGCACGTGCAGTTTGCTGCCGGGTTTGCCGCGGTCGACCGGATTGCGCCCGGTCAGTGGACCCCCCTTTTCGCCCGCACCGAGGCCGCATCGATGATTGCCGAGGACCAGTCGAGCTCGCCCCGGGCTCCCAACTCGTCCAGCACGGCCCGGTGCAGCCGCCGCCACACCCCCGCCCTGGTCCAAGCCGTGAACCGGCGGTGCGCGGTCGCCGGCGACACCCCGAACGACGGCGGCAGATGCCGCCACGCACACCCACTGGTCAGCACATACACCACCGCAGTGAAGACCGCCCGCTCGTCCGCTGGCGCACTCCCACCACCCTGTGGACGCGGCGTGAACGACGGCAGCAAGGGGGCCGTCAGATCCCACAACCCGTCAGGGACCAGCCGCTGCAACAGATCAACTCTCACGAAGAACCATGATGCCGCAGCTCACCACATCACCACATGAGACATCGTCTTAGTCTCAGCGACGACCGGATGGGGGCTAACGCCAATGCTGGTGACTTAGATGTCCTGGGCTCGTTGGTTGTGGTGTGGCGAGGGTGGGGCAGGTCAAGTCGCCTGCGGGTGAGCGTTTGTCGGAC
>NZ_JBIUBL010000086.1:0-1545 GCF_044548015.1 Streptomyces sp. NPDC052236
CCGGTTCCGCTCTGCGGGATCTGGGCTTCGATTCGCTGATGTCGGTGGAGCTGCGGAACCGGCTGTGTGAGGTGACCGGTTTGCGGCTGCCGACGACTCTGGTGTTCGACCACCCGACGGCCAAGGCCTTGAGCGAGTACCTCGTCGGCGCGCTTTCCGTCGCGGACTCGGAGTCGGATTCCGCCTGGTCTGCCGCCTCGCCCTCCGTTTCGGCGTCTGATTCGGAACCGGGTGTTGATGGTGTTGATGGTGATGTGGTGGTGATTGTTGGTATGGCGTGTCGTTTTCCGGGTGGTGTGGTTTCGCCGGAGGGTTTGTGGGGGTTGGTGGATGGGGGTGTGGATGCTGTTTCTGGTTTTCCGGTGAATCGGGGTTGGGATGTGGAGGGGTTGTTTGATCCTGATCCGGGTGGTCGGGGGACGAGTTATGTGCGGGAGGGGGGTTTTCTGCATGATGCGGATGGGTTTGATGCGTCGTTTTTCGGGATTTCGCCGCGTGAGGCGGCGGCGATGGATCCGCAGCAGCGGTTGTTGTTGGAGACGTCGTGGGAGGTGTGTGAGCGGGCGGGTATTGCGCCGGGGTCGTTGCGGGGGAGTGGTACGGGGGTTTTTGTTGGTGGGATGGCGTATGACTATGGGCCGCGGATGCATGAGCCGGTGGATGAGTATGCGGGGTTTTTGCTGACGGGTTCGGCGGCGAGTATGTGGTCGGGTCGTGTTGCGTATGTGTTGGGTTTGGAGGGGCCGGCGTTGTCGGTGGATACGGCGTGTTCGTCGTCGTTGGTGGCGTTGCATTTGGCGGTGGGGGCGGTTCGGTCGGGGGAGTGTTCGTTGGCGTTGGCGGGTGGGGCGACGGTGATGTCGACGCCGGGTGCGTTTTTGGAGTTCAGTGCTCAGCGGGGGCTTGCGGTGGATGGGCGGTGTCGGTCGTTTTCGGCTGATGCGGGGGGGACGGGGTGGTCGGAGGGTGTGGGGATGTTGTTGGTGGAGCGGCTTGTTGATGCGCGGCGGTTGGGTCATCCGGTGTTGGCGGTGGTGCGGGGGTCGGCGGTTAATCAGGATGGGGCGAGTAATGGGTTGACGGCGCCGAGTGGGTTGGCGCAGCGGCGGGTGTTGGGTGAGGCGTTGCGGGTGGCGGGGTTGTCGGGTGGGGATGTGGATGTGGTGGAGGCGCATGGGACGGGTACGCGGTTGGGTGATCCGGTGGAGGCGGGGGCGTTGTTGGAGGTGTATGGGGCGGGTCGGTCGGTGGATTGTCCGTTGTGGTTGGGGTCGTTGAAGTCGAATATTGGTCATGCTCAGGCTGCGGCGGGTGTGGGTGGGGTTATCAAGATGGTGATGGCGATGCGGTATGGGGTGTTGCCGAAGTCTTTGCATATTGCGGAGCCGACGCGGGGGGTGGATTGGTCGGTGGCTCCGGTGGCGTTGTTGACGGAGTCGGTGGTGTGGGAGGAGCGGGGGCGTCCGCGGCGGGCGGGGGTGTCCTCGTTCGGTATTTCGGGTACGAACGCGCACGTCATCCTGGAGCAGCCCGATAGCCACGACC
>NZ_JBIUBL010000088.1:0-1420 GCF_044548015.1 Streptomyces sp. NPDC052236
CTAAGGGTGAGACCTGATGCCGAGCCGATTGTGGTGAAGTGGATGATCCTATGCTGTCGAGAAAAGCCTCTAGCGAGTTTCATGGCGGCCCGTACCCTAAACCGACTCAGGTGGTCAGGTAGAGAATACCGAGGCGTTCGGGTGAACTATGGTTAAGGAACTCGGCAAAATGCCCCCGTAACTTCGGGAGAAGGGGGGCCATCACCGGTGATGACATTTACTGTCTGAGCTGGGGGTGGCCGCAGAGACCAGCGAGAAGCGACTGTTTACTAAAAACACAGGTCCGTGCGAAGCCGTAAGGCGATGTATACGGACTGACGCCTGCCCGGTGCTGGAACGTTAAGGGGACCGGTTAGTGCACTTTCGGGTGTGCGAAGCTGAGAACTTAAGCGCCAGTAAACGGCGGTGGTAACTATAACCATCCTAAGGTAGCGAAATTCCTTGTCGGGTAAGTTCCGACCTGCACGAATGGCGTAACGACTTCTCGACTGTCTCAACCATAGGCCCGGTGAAATTGCACTACGAGTAAAGATGCTCGTTTCGCGCAGCAGGACGGAAAGACCCCGGGACCTTTACTATAGTTTGATATTGGTGTTCGGTTCGGCTTGTGTAGGATAGGTGGGAGACTGTGAAGCTTGGACGCCAGTTCAGGTGGAGTCGCCGTTGAAATACCACTCTGGTCGTGCTGGATGTCTAACCTGGGTCCGTGATCCGGATCAGGGACAGTGTCTGATGGGTAGTTTAACTGGGGCGGTTGCCTCCTAAAGAGTAACGGAGGCGCCCAAAGGTTCCCTCAGCCTGGTTGGCAATCAGGTGTTGAGTGTAAGTGCACAAGGGAGCTTGACTGTGAGACCGACGGGTCGAGCAGGGACGAAAGTCGGGACTAGTGATCCGGCGGTGGCTTGTGGAAGCGCCGTCGCTCAACGGATAAAAGGTACCCCGGGGATAACAGGCTGATCTTCCCCAAGAGTCCATATCGACGGGATGGTTTGGCACCTCGATGTCGGCTCGTCGCATCCTGGGGCTGGAGTCGGTCCCAAGGGTTGGGCTGTTCGCCCATTAAAGCGGTACGCGAGCTGGGTTTAGAACGTCGTGAGACAGTTCGGTCCCTATCCGCTGCGCGCGCAGGAGTCTTGAGAAGGGCTGTCCCTAGTACGAGAGGACCGGGACGGACGAACCTCTGGTGTGCCAGTTGTCCTGCCAAGGGCATGGCTGGTTGGCTACGTTCGGAAAGGATAACCGCTGAAAGCATCTAAGCGGGAAGCCTGCTTCGAGATGAGGACTCCCACCCCCTTTGAGGGGTTAAGGCTCCCAGTAGACGACTGGGTTGATAGGCCAGATGTGGAAGCCCTGTAAGGGGTGGAGCTGACTGGTACTAATAGGCCGAGGGCTTGTCCTCAGTTGCTCGCGTCCACTGTGT
>NZ_JBIUBL010000089.1:0-1361 GCF_044548015.1 Streptomyces sp. NPDC052236
GGTGACGGTCTCCGCTCCCTGCGCAAAGGGCAGGCCATCGTGCAAATCTCCCTGGTGAACGGCCAGTTCAACCCGGGAGGTGCCCGATGGCCTTGTCCCAGTCTGACCTACAACGCCTGCTGGAGTCACTACGCACGGCGGACGGGATCGAGCTCGTCCGCAACGTCGCCGAGCGCATGCTGCAAGAGCTGATCGAGGCCGAGCTCAGCGGCCGGATCAACGCCCAGTGGAACGAGCACACCGACGCCCGCACCGCCTTCCGCAACGGCCATCGGGAGAAAACCCTGGCCACCCAGGCCGGCGATCTGGACCTGGCGATACCGAAACTGCGCAGCGGCAGCTTCTTCCCCAGCCTGCTGGAACGGCGGCGCCGCATCGACCAGGCTCTGTATGCGGTCATCATGGAGGCGTACGTGCACGGGGTGTCCACCCGCTCGGTCGACGACCTGGTCAAAGCGCTCGGCGCGGACAGCGGCGTCTCCAAGAGCGAGGTCTCACGGATCTGCGGTGACCTGGACGAACAGCTCACGGTCTTCCGCGGCCGGCCCCTGGATCACAGCCGCTTCCCTTACCTCTACCTGGACGCGACCTACTGCAAGGTGCGCGTGAACCACCGGATTGTCTCCCAGGCCGTGGTCATCGCCACCGGCATCAGCGAGGACGGCGGCCGTGAGGTGCTGGGCGTGATGGTCGGTGACAGCGAGGGTGAGGCGTTCTGGAGCGAGTTCCTGCGCTCCTTGCGCGAACGCGGCCTGGGCGGGGTCCGTCTGGTCATCTCCGACAGTCACAGCGGCCTGGTGGCCGCGATCCGCAAGGTCATGCTCGGCGCCGCCTGGCAGCGTTGCCGTGTTCACTTCCTGAGGAATGTATTCTCCGTGATCCCCAAGGGATCCGGGGAAATGGTCGCGGCGACCATCCGCACCATCTTCATCCAGCCCACCGCCGAAGCCGTCCATCACCAGCTCGACGCGGTGGCCGACATGCTCGGGCAGCAGTTCCCCAAGGTCAGGCAGATGCTCCTGGACGCCAAGGAGGACCTGACCGCCTTCGCCGCCTTCCCCATCTCCCACTGGAAGAAGATCCAGTCTTCAAATCCCCTGGAGCGGATCAACCGCGAGATCAAGCGCCGCACCGACGTCGTGCAGGTCTTCCCCAACCCGGCCGCCCTCGAACGGCTGGTCACCGCCGTGCTCAGCGAGATGCACGACGAATGGATCGCCTTCCCCCGCCGCTACCTCTCCGAAGGCAGCATGACGGCCATCTACGCCGCCGAACACGCCGACCACACCACCCATGCACTCCCCAATACCCCGAACGCTACGCAGGATTGATCGCTTACACCATCACAGGGGACGTGACCC
>NZ_JBIUBL010000090.1:0-1205 GCF_044548015.1 Streptomyces sp. NPDC052236
GGCCCACAGCAGGCGGCCGTTGTCGTCGGTGAGTGCGATCACGAGCAGGCCATGCGCATTTGTGTTTCCCGGAGTAGTTCTTCCGGTTCTCGCCCCCGGTGCGCCGCCGGGTGCGTATCAGCGAGCCGTCCAGCAGGACGATCCCACCACCCTTTCGGGCGATCTTCTTCAAGGCGCAGTCCAGGCGCGGGGCGCGGGCGGCCAGCAGGCCGACGACCTCGCGGACCCAGCGGGTGACGGTGGTGCGGTGTACCCCGTTCCCGCCGGCCAGATCGCCCGGCCGCTGGTCACAGCGCAGCACCGCGAGCACGATCCCCGCGATCTTCCCCGCGGGCAGGGCCCGCCACGGTGAGCCGATCTTCTTCAGATGGCCGCGGATCAGGGTGGCGAGGTAGTTCAGGGTGGCGCTCGACAGCGGCAGGCGGGCGGTGTAGACAAGGCCGTCAGGGCCCTCGGCGTGAGGGTTGTTTTTCTTCACATCAAACTCAACTGCCGCCGGGGGCCCGCCGGTTACGCCCCGCCGTCCTCGTCCCGGCGCGGGTTACCGGCGTGCGGTGAACCGCCCGTCGGGCCGCTTGTGCAGCCAGCCACGATCGGCGAGCTTGGTCATCTTCGCCCGCAGCGGCTCCAGCTTCCCGCGCACCGCCACCTCCAGCCCCAGCTCCTCGCCCACCGTCCTGACCTGCACCGGACCATCGGCGGCCCGGACGATCGCCAGGATCTTGCGGTAGTCATCGGGCAGCGCGGTCTCGTCTGGGTCATCACCGCGATGCGGGATCAGCAGCACCGCACGCCCCGCCATCTGCGCTTTCACTGGAGCCACTGCGGCGGTGGCCTCCGCCTCGGCCCGGTCCTGTTCGGCCAGCCGGTGCAGCACCCGCTCGGCGATCACCAACTCCTCCCGCTCCGCCTGAACTTCCTCAAGCCGCTGAACAGTTCCTCGGCGAGCGCGTCCAGCTCGCTCCGGCGCGCCGTGATCCGCTCCAACTCGGACATCCCCGCTCCCTCCCCCGATCCGGCGGTGCATCCGTACGGCGCCGGATCGTAGGCGGGCCCTCACGACAGGCGCAGCAGAACCCGAGAACCGCCCCGGCCGCCCTGTCAGACGATCTTCACCGTGGACACGGTCCGCCGACCAGCGCGAGCATGCCAAGACGCCCGCACACCAGACCCGTGACCTGCAACTTCACGATGCACACCGCTCA
>NZ_JBIUBL010000091.1:0-1177 GCF_044548015.1 Streptomyces sp. NPDC052236
GCTGGGCGGGCGTCCGGAGGCGTTTTGCCACCGCGAGATGCTTGACGCGGTGCGCTACCTCGTCGACAACGGCGTGAAGTGGATGGCTCTGCCGGTCGATTTCCCGTACTGGCGGGCGGTCTACGATTTCTTGCGCCGCTGGCGGTCCTACGACTACGTGCGTGAGCTGTACGAACGCCTGCGACGTTCGGCGAGGGAACGCTCAGGCCGCAACGCCGAGCCCAGTGCGGGGGTCATCGACAGTCAGTCGGTGGACGCCTCCGAAACCGTCGGCGAGGACAGCCGCGGATACGACGGCGGTAAATCACGCGACGGGCGCAAGCGCCACATCCTGACCGACACCGAGGGCCTGCTCCTGGAGGTCACCGTGACCACAGCGGACGTCCACGACTCCAAGGCCGCCCCCGCACTGCTGGAGACATTCATGGAGCAGCCGGGCCGGCTACTGAAACTGGTGTGGGTCGACAGCGCCTACCAGGGTCCGGCGCTGGCGAAAGCGTTCGCCCGTCACGGAGTCCGGATCGAGGTCGCGCGCCGCTCCGACGGACAACGCGGATTTGTCGTACTTGCCCGCAGGTGGGTCGTGGAGCGCACGCTGAGCTGGCTCTCCCGCTCACGCCGCCTCAACCGCGACCACGAACGCCGCCCCGACCACCACGCCCAGATGGTGTGGTGGGCCGCCACGATCAGACTGTCCCGGCGCCTGGCCGCAGACGCTCCGCGCTGGCCGGAGAAGCGCCCCGACCGACGGCCCCGGGCTCGGGCGTGAACCGTCCGTCCTCCGCCCGCACCAGCCAGCCCCGCTTCTCCAGCACGTAGGCACGGTGCCGGATCTTCTCCACCTCGTTCTTGATCTCCGCTTCCCGGCCCACCGCCCGCGTCCACTCCACCCCGTTCACCGGCCCCGAAGCGGCCACCGCAGCGGCGAACACCTCCCGGTAGAGGCCGCTGAGCACCTCCTCGCCCATGCCCGACCGCCGCACCGGCGGCCGCTCGCCATGCACCGCGCCGGAGCCGCTCGATCCCCCAGCGGCAGCCATCTCACCACCGGACGGCACGGGAACCGGCGTATTCACCGCGCTCTCCTCGGCCAGCACCGACACGAGCTCTTCACGCCCCACCCGGGCCCGCTCGACCCGCTCCCGCGCGGCATCCACCTCCGCCTGAGCCTGCTCCA
>NZ_JBIUBL010000092.1:0-1172 GCF_044548015.1 Streptomyces sp. NPDC052236
CAGTCGTGACTGCGTGCCTTTTGAAGAATGAGCCTGCGAGTTTGCGGTGTGTTGCGAGGTTAACCCGTGTGGGGAAGCCGTAGCGAAAGCGAGTCCGAATAGGGCGTTATAGTAGCGCGCTCAAGACCCGAAGCGGAGTGATCTAGCCATGGGCAGGTTGAAGCGGCTGTAAGAGGTCGTGGAGGACCGAACCCACCAGGGTTGAAAACCTGGGGGATGACCTGTGGTTAGGGGTGAAAGGCCAATCAAACTCCGTGATAGCTGGTTCTCCCCGAAATGCATTTAGGTGCAGCGTCGCGTGTTTCTTGCCGGAGGTAGAGCACTGGATAGGCGATGGGCCCTACCGGGTTACTGACCTTAGCCAAACTCCGAATGCCGGTAAGTGAGAGCGCGGCAGTGAGACTGTGGGGGATAAGCTCCATGGTCGAGAGGGAAACAGCCCAGAGCATCGACTAAGGCCCCTAAGCGTACGCTAAGTGGGAAAGGATGTGGAGTCGCACAGACAACCAGGAGGTTGGCTTAGAAGCAGCCACCCTTGAAAGAGTGCGTAATAGCTCACTGGTCAAGTGATTCCGCGCCGACAATGTAGCGGGGCTCAAGCGTACCGCCGAAGTCGTGTCATTCACACATATAGGGCCAACGCCCGTGTGGATGGGTAGGGGAGCGTCGTGTGCCGGGTGAAGCCGCGCCGGAAGGCAGTGGTGGACGGTTCACGAGTGAGAATGCAGGCATGAGTAGCGATACACACGTGGGAAACGTGTGCGCCGATTGACTAAGGGTTCCTGGGTCAAGCTGATCTGCCCAGGGTAAGTCGGGACCTAAGGCGAGGCCGACAGGCGTAGTCGATGGACAACCGGTTGATATTCCGGTACCCGCTTTGAAACGCCCAGTGCTGAATCTGTTGATGCTAAGGCCGTGAAGCCGCCCTGAAGCCTTCGGGTGGAGGGGAGTGGTGGAGCCGCCGGCCCGAGACAGTAGTAGGTAAGCGATGGGGTGACGCAGGAAGGTAGTCCAGCCCGGGCGGTGGTTGTCCCGGGGTAAGGGTGTAGCCCGTTGTGCAGGTAAATCCGCACAACACTAAGGGTGAGACCTGATGCCGAGCCGATTGTGGTGAAGTGGATGATCCTATGCTGTCGAGAAAAGCCTCTAGCGAGTTTCATGGCGGCCCGTAC
>NZ_JBIUBL010000093.1:0-1033 GCF_044548015.1 Streptomyces sp. NPDC052236
GGACGATGGGAATTCCCCTTTGGGGGAATTGGGGTTGTGATGGTGCGTCCGCCGTTGGCGGTCGCGTGGTGGGGTGTCGGGGCCATAAATGGCCTAAAAGGAATTCCTTTCGGAATTCCCGCCCCACCTGAATTCCCCTTCGGGGAATTCTCTTTGGTTTATGCCGCGCCCCTTCGGGGCGCTTGGTTGGCGTCTTTGAATTCCCCTTCGGGGAATTCTGGTTGGTGTGTGGTGGCGGTTTATCGTCCCTTCGGGACGATGGGAATTCCCCTTTGGGGGAATTGGGGTTGTGATGGTGCGTCCGCCGTTGGCGGTCGCGTGGTGGGGTGTCGGGTGTGGCCCCTTCGGGGCCGTGGTGGGGGCGTGCATCAAAACGGGGCCTGGATAGAGTCTGGGATTTCAAAGCACCCCTGGGCCTGGGTAGTTGAGGTGTGGCGGCTTTGTTTGGGTTGAGCCTCTTCGAGGCCCTGTGGTGGTTTGGGCGGGCCTTCGGCCTCGCTTGTGGGTTGGTTTCTTGTGGTGGGTGACGGGCTGTTAGCCCGGTCGTTTGTGTGGTGTTATCCGGGGTGGTGTCGGTCGGGTTTCCTGGTGTCGGTTGATTCTCGTTCCGGGAATCTGTTGTGGTGTGCACATTCTATCAGAGTGCGGGTTTATAGCCGGTCCGTGAATTCTCGTCTTGGGTGTGTGTTGGCGGCTCTCCTATTCATGTGTGGCGTTGCCACGCATGCGTGTCTGGCATTCGTAATCTGACGGTATTTCAGCAAACAATTCTATTGGGAATAGGAGGATGGAAATTGGGGGGGTTGGGTTGGAGGGGGTGTCAGGGAGGGTGCGGAGAGGGGCCCTTCGGGCCTGAGCGAGGGTGGGCAGGCCGGCCCTTCGGGCCTTCTTCGGGAAGCAGCCGCGCCACGGGCAGGGTTCCGGCTTGCAAGCTGGAAAAGAGCCGGTGAAGGGGGCCACCGAGCGAGGGCGGGGCAGAGAGGGCAGCAGCCGAGCAAGGCCACCCGGCCGAGGCGACACCCAGCCAGCCAGC